>CAVGNO010000024.1:0-17463 GCA_963630475.1 Blautia faecis
AGGCTGGAGCGGTGGAAATTTTACTTACGGCAAGAATGCAAAATTGCGCGCTGAATTGCGCTTGACATACGCAGATGGCTCTGTTGAATGCATCGGCACCAATAAAAAATGGATGTTTGACTTGAGGCACGCGAATGACGCAGTCGTGTTGAGCGATATCTACATGGGTGAGACATACGATGCCATCGCCGAAGATGATGCATGGCTGAATCCTGACATCAAGCATGACTTCTCCATTAGCACCAATAAACTGATGCCAAATTGGGGATATTGCGGCGAACAAAACGATGTAGATGTCAAAATTGTCTGGAATGCCGGTGCCCCTGTGCGCCGTATCATGCAAATTCATCCAGTCAATATCACGAAGCATTCCTCCGGGACTTATATCGTAGATTTTGGTCAGAATCTGACAGGCCGTGAGCATTTTATTCTCAAGTCCCCTGCACGCGGCACTTCAATTGTAATTAAACATGGCGAAGCGCTCGATGAATATGGTGCGCTGTATCGCCGCAATCTGCGCTCCGCACGTCAGACTACGCTATATACTTGCGCCGGAAAGGAGCATGAGGAATACGAACCGCACTTTACTTACTACGGCTTCCGCTATCTCGAAATCAGCGGTTGGCCTTGCGAACTAACTGCGGACCAACTCTGGGCCGAGGTGTTAAGCTGCGCGTTTGAGACGACCGGCGAATTCAAATGCTCCGACCCGCTTCTCAACCAACTCTATAGCAATGCCGTATGGGCAATCCGCAATAATTCGCTGGATACGCCGTCCGATTGTCCGCAACGCGATGAACGCCTCGGCTGGCTGGGCGAAGGGCAGCGCATCACTAATATCGCTACATATAATACGTTTGCGCCGGAATTCTATACGAAATGGATTGCGGATATCAATTTGGCGCGCATCGACGGATTCTACTGCAATATCGCGCCATGCTCATATATCGCATACAATTACTCGCATTGCCCCGATATTCCCGAAAAGAAGCCCGCTTCTGCGTGGGCGGATGCAGGTATCATCTGTCCATGGGTGATGATGAATAAATACGGCGATACGCGCCTTTTCACCAATAATCTCTCTAACATCCTGTCGCATCTGGATTGGCAGACCGCTCATGCAGATGCTGAAGGAATTGTGCATAATGCGTTTCACAATGACTGGCTGAATCTGAACGACCCGACCTCCGAAGCGCTCTTTTCAACCGCATTTTTAGTCGGCATGAATCGCTTGACCGCCCACATGGCATCCCTCACTGGAATGCAAGATCTGGCCGCCAAACGCAATGCCATCGCCGATTCGGTGAAACAGAATTATATCCGGAAATTCTTCTCTGCCGATGGCGAATTATGTGAACATAGCCAGACAGCCGCAGTGCTCACACTCCATTTTGACCTCTGCCCTAACGAAGAATCCAAACGGAAAGTGCTTGCAGCGCTAGTCAAGAGTATCCGTGATACGCATGACACTCATCTGACTACCGGCGGAGTCGGCGGCGATTTTGTCCTGGGCGTCCTCGCCGAAAATGGCCAGATCGATCTGTTTTACGACGTCCTCTGTCAGACCACGTATCCCAGCTGGATCTATCCCATTACCAAAGGCGCAACTGCAATGTGGGAAAGATGGGATACTTGGACCGATGAAAAAGGCTTCGCGGATGAAATGATGAATTCATTCAACCACGAATACGGCGCGATGACCGAATGCTGCTACGAAATCATCTGCGGAATTAAGCCGGACAGCTACGATCAGTTGAGCGGATTCAAGCATTTCAGGCTGGAACCACAATTTGGACACCGCCTCGACAGCGCGAGCGCTTCATATCGCTCCATGTATGGGACAATTTCTTCTGCATGGAAACGCATGTCACCCAGTCAAGTCGAATGGCGTTTCTCTGTGCCATGCAATACTACCGCTAAAGTCACTACTCCAGACGGTCGTTCCTGGATCGCCGAGCCCGGCAACTATACTGTCATCGTAGATGCATAATCACACATTTATCATCTGCTGAATCATCCGTCTTTTTTCTAGAAACACGAGCATGACCGATAAACTCAACACAACGTCTTCAGATGCACAGCATCTGGCACAAATCAATGTCTTGACACTGGGTGTCAAGAATGATGGCACAGAGGATATCAGCGAAGCAGTTAATTGTGCGACTGAAAAATACGCTTTGTATTTTCCTGCCGGCAGATACAAAGTGTCCAAGCCGCTTTATCTCAAGAATCCGATTTGCGGAGTTGGGTATTCCAGAATCCCGATTGTAACGGATACACACACTTGGTTTGTCTCTGAAATCAAGTGTGATGACGGCTCGGTTGGTGTGCTGAATTTCGGAGATATGTCAGTAGCCCGAAATATCGAGCAGCTCAATATTATGTGCCATTCAAACGAGTGCGGCATTCGCATCGTAAATGAAGGCAAAGAATGGTATGCATCCCCAACCAATACTTGGATTGAGAAGGTCGCCATCTACAATGTGCGCAGTTATGGCATGTTCCTTTATGCCGGCGGCTCCCGAAGCTTTTTCGTAGAGAATGCCACGGTCTGGGGCGCACGCGACTTTGCTTCCCCTTGCGAAGGCATTCACGTGGAAAAATCAAGCGATAACCGCTTCAGTAATATTGAAGTCATGGGATGCCAGATTTCCATGTCGCTAAATGATGGCTATTACTACGGAAGTAATCTGCATCTATGGACAGGATGCATGCCCTGGCATGACAACGGTTCATGGTGGCGTGGAACGCGCGGCCTTGTGCTGTCCAATGCATTTTTTAACGGTTCGCAAGTCTATCCAGATACGTCATTCTATGCGCTGGAAGGCAAGGACGATTGGTGCTCTTTTCATATCAAGAACATCTTCTATTGGGAAGATGATTCCACTGGCGGATCTCCTGATTTCGATGGCGCTTTTTTTCATGGGAAAGGCATCTGCATGATCGATGGCGGTGAAATACACGTCGCAGAAAAGGGCGAGAAGTCTGGCCGCATGAAAAATGTGCGCATTCCCTGCGCTGGCGTGAAGAATGTTGTCATCCGCACCGACATATCTGTATGCCCAGAGAATATCGATCGGCTTTGCGCCGGCAACGAACTGCCGGACTACATGTTAGAATACACCGAGAAGGGCTTTTGCAAAGTTGCAGACATCGTACTTGCTGAACCAAGTGGATGCACTGACTCCATTTTGTCACTGGATAATGGCGAGGCATACAAAATTCGCGTCTTCCGCAAAGCCGGCTCTGCTGCACAAGTGGAAGTCGAGAATATGAATCCGCTTTGCCGCGAAGGACGCGTCCAAGTCAAGGAGATGTCTCCTGATGTCTTCAGCGTCTTCGTGCAAAATGACAGCGATGATATCATGAAAATACGTTTCCGCACCGAGACGATGGGCGAGCGCTTCCGCCCGCTGCATTTCGGACTGATCCGGAAAGGAAATAACGCAGAGCGCGACAAACTCGTGCTCACCGAATTGTAACTCACGCGCCGATATGGTACAAACTAGCAAGCAAATCCGTTTTATATTTGTCTGCGGACCGGAGTCATCGGAACTGACGGGGCAGAAGATTCCAAAGACGCTGTCGCCGCGCACAAAACCGTTGCCGGCCCCTTCTGGCAATGGCAGCTCATATCAGCTGATTGTGCTCGGAGATACGCATTTTGACGCGCCTTATGAAGTCTATCACAGCGCGTATAACGAACCGGATGAACGGCTCAACAAAATTCAGCGTGAGGAATTCGCACGCAATGAAGCAATCTGGCGCGAACGCGGCCCACGCATGATCAAAGCCGCCGCAGGGCAGATTACAGACAAAACGCGCGCAGTCATTCAAGTCGGCGACCTCGTGCAGGGTGATTGCGGAAACGCAAAAACGCATGAGCGCATGATGCGCGATACACTCACGGCATTCAAAACATCGTTTAATGCACTGCCATTTCTGACAGTTGCCGGCAATCACGATGTGCGCGGTCCAGGCGCAGCTGAAGCCTGCCGTAAGACCATGCTGCCCTATCTGTCTCGTGTATGGGCATAGTCCAAGACAATTCGTCTGCGCTGAATGATGCGCATTCTTGATTTCAAGACCTGTCTGGAGTACTAAACAAGTGAAATAACTTTATGAAAAACGCTCTCTTCACATTCTGTTTTGCACTCATCACTCTGCCGCTATGGGCGGTCAATCCGATGAATTTTCGCGAATACACGCAGGAATTCACGTTGCACTTTGCCAATGACGCGGATGCAAAAGCCGCAGTGATTTCGGCTCGCGCGCTGCCCAACGAATACGAACTTGCTTATTCGTCGCGTTGGGATGACTGCAATGACAAGCATCTCAAGACGCTGAAGATTATGAATGCGCACGGCATCAAAGGCACATTCTTCCTCACCGACTGGGATCGCGCGGATATTGTGAAGAAGCTGACCGCAGATGGCAGCTCAGTAGGCTTGCATACTGCGACTCATCCGCTTTTGCCGGCCCAGAATTCCTATCATCACTTCTGGGAGTACATGGAAAACCGCATCTGCATTGAGACTTTGTCGCAGACCGCAGTCAATTCGCAAGTGCTGCCATTTTGCAACTGGTGGGCGCCGTTGCCACTTGTGCCGCAGAGTGTCGGTTGGGCAATGCGTGCATCCGGTGTAATCAGCGCGCCGGATGTGTTGTTCCCCAATCGCGAACTCGAAATGGGCTATCCGGAGAAATGCCTCGCGCAATCGCGCTTTGTCGCGCCTGGCGACCAGAACCCGGATCTTGCGCGCCATGAACGCGAGATGAAGCGTGCGCTGGGAAATAAAAAGAACTTATCCATGCATCCATCGATCTCGATGGCAATGCATTCATGGCACACGGAAGAAGGCTATGTCAATCTCGACAAAGCTTATGCCAGTGTCGCGAATAATCCTAAATGGTGGTATTGCAACCAGACTGAATACGGCGCATATCGCTACGAAGCGCTTAATGACGCAATCACAACGCGCGTCGATGGCAAGACTGTACACGTGACTGTCACGCGCATGGAGCCATTTGAGCTAGCGGCATCATTGCCACTCTGGTTCACCGTCGATCATGCCAAGCCGGTTTCCGCAGATGGCGCGATACTCCATGAGCAGCTAGTCGAGCTACCGCACGCCGCCGGTCACACAGTTCCTACAGTCTTTGGACGCATGCAAAAGGGCAATGCACCTGCTCCGCAGATCCCATTCGCGACACTGTCATTGCGGCATGTTGATGCAAATCAGTGGACTGCAGATTTCAAGACGACCGACGGCAAAGCAGTTGAGGCTCTCGCATTCACATTCCGTTTCCCCGCGGTGTGGACGCATGAGACAATGCGCTTCGATGTCGGCACAACCGCATCGACCGCTGTCACTGCAACGCAGCCGAGTAAGAAGACAGAACTCTTCTACCGCTATGGCAAGCCGTACTATGCAGTGCAAGCGGATTTCTTCCGCGATGGCGTCCGCTATCGCCTTTATGCCGAATTGAGCGAAGAGGAAGCGCCGAATCTGCCGGCAAAATTGAGCGATGTCGTAAAATACTACGTCCAGCAGAAGGATTCAAATATGGCGCAGCTCTCGACGCCGGGCGTTGATCCCGCAGAGATAGGCTTTGTGCAGAAGAATGCCGCAATATGGGGACCGTCGGGCGTCGGAATGCTCGCGCCTGCTAATATGTCGAAAGCGGAATGGGGCGAATACGGCTATATCGCAATCGCGCAATTCCGTCCGCTGAATCCCCAAGAAAAGCTGACTATTGTCTCTACGGTTGATGACAAATGGAGTAACAGCGAATTGTGGCTCAATGGCGAAAAAGTCAATTTCACCGACCGCAAAGCCGAAGTGGCGGTCCGCGATGGCGTCAATCGCTTCGCGCTGCGCAGTCCGCACCAGAAATTGCAATTCATCTTCATCAATGGCGAGAAAGAACAAACCGTTGAATTCCTGAAATAGCCGCAAGCGGCTGAAAAACATGCGCTATAGCGGCAAATTATAGCTGCTTGTTCGGTGCCCAGGGTGCGAACCCTGGGCTTCTTCTTGCTTTCCATGAATACTGCATCTTGATTATATTATACAAATTACGCTTCTCCCCGATTTTTCACATCAGCAACAGGAGTATTGACATCTTATGAATAAGAGTGAAGGCAAGAGCGAGGCCTACAAAGCCGCGGGTGTCGACATTGATTTAGCCACCTCACTGCTCAAGTCTGTAAAATCGCGCATTTCCGCTACACGCACTCCGGAGGTATTGGCTCCGATTGGCGGATTTGGCGGGTTGTATCGCATCGATCTTACCAAGTGGCATCATCCGATTATGGTGGTGTCAGTTGATGGCGTCGGCACAAAATTGATGATTGCGGACATGATGAACAAGCATGACACCGTAGGTCATGACATTGTCAATCATTGTATCAATGATATTGCGGTTCAGGGTGCTACGCCAGTCTATTTCATGGATTACATCGGCATCGGCAAGATGCGCAGCCCGCTTTATGAGGATGTCTTGAGCGGCTGTGCGGATGCGTGCAAAGCCGAGGGCGTCTGTCTGATTGGCGGTGAGAGCGCAGAGATGCCGGGAATGTATGGCAACGGCTACGACTTGGTCGGTTGCATCACCGGTATTGTCGAGGAAGATAAGATCATCACCGGCGAGCATATCAAGCCGGGCCATGTCGCACTCGGCATCTCTTCCGATGGCCTGCAAACCAATGGCTTCTCACTGGCACGTAAAGTGCTGTTTGACAAAGCTGGCTATACTGTCGATACACAGTTGCCGGAATTGGGCGGCAAGAGTGTCGGCGAAGCATTGCTTGTGCCGCATCGCTGCTTCTGGAAAGCGGTGAAGAGCGCGCTGGATTGCGAATTCCCACTGCACGGCATCGCGCATATCACGGGCGGCGGACTCTACGACAATGTCCCGCGCGTGCTCCCCGAAGGCGTCGGTGTCCATTTTGATGCGAAGAAGATCAAGCGCGTACCGCCAATCTTCAACGTAATTGAGAAAGCAGGCGGCATCGATCCGTATGAGATGTACCGCGTCTTCAATATGGGTGTCGGTATGGTGTGGTTTGTGCCTGCAGACGCCGCAGAGAAGGGCCTTGAGCTCATCCGCAACGCCGGCTTCCAAGCGGATGTCATCGGCGAAGTGACTGAAGGCGACCGCAAAGTCACTATCACGCTGTAATTGAAGTTCCCGGATGAATGACAGTTGTCGATGAACTCATCCGGATTGTGCGAAGACGCCAGGCACGCGGAGAGCGTTTTGCCTGGCTTTCGCCGCAAAATCGCGCGCTCCTCGGGCAGCGCGTCATGGCTTCGCGTGTCGCCGCGCAACCGCAGCGGCCGCAGCCGGTGAGAGTGCAGCAACAACCGCCGCAGCCGATTGCGCATTTCGCGCCTCCGCCTCCTCCGCAGCCTCAGCAGCAACAGCAGCCGATTGCGCAGCAGCCGATGCCGGGAAATTTTCCGCCACCGCCAAATGTCAGCGCAGCGGGATGGGATGAGCTGGTCGCCGCATGCCGCGCGTGCCAGTGCTGTCCGCTTGCGCAGACGCGTCATAGCATCGTAATCGAGGACGGTTTCCGCGGCGCGCCGCTGATGTTCATCGGCGAAGGGCCGGGCGCGGACGAAGATGCGCAGGGCGTGCCATTTGTTGGCAAAGCCGGTCAGCTTTTGACACGTATGATCAGCGCGATGGGGCGTGACCGCACTGCGACTGATCCCGCGCATGCGGTATACATTGCGAATATCGTGAAATGCCGTCCGCCCAACAACCGCATCCCCGCGCCGAATGAAGCAAGCGCTTGCATCGGATACTTGCAACGGCAGATTGCGCTTGTAAAGCCGAAAGTGATCGTGCTACTGGGCGCAAGCGCGCTCAATTACCTCTGCCAGAAGCGCGCAATCACGAGAATGCGCGGCAACTGGCTCGAATACAACGGCATTCCCGTGATGCCGACTTTCCATCCGGCGTACGTCCTGCGCTTCGAGACATTCCCTGACCAATTCAAAGCCATCAAACTGCAAGTCTGGCAGGATCTGAAACAAGTGATGGCACGCCTCGCAAATCAATAAATGTTCACTGGAATTGTCCAATCAATCGGCACAGTCGTGCAGATGGAGCGCAATGCCGGCGGCGCACGGCTAGTCGTCGATACAGGCTTGACGCCGGCGATGCTTGCGCTTGGTGACAGCATTGCAATCGATGGATGCTGTCAGACCATTGCCGCGCTGGATGGCGCGCGCTGTACATTTCATGCGCTCAATGAGACGCTTGACCGCACAATCTTCGGCGAATACGCAAACGGGTGGCATGTCAATGTCGAACCGGCATTGGCCGCAGGCGAACGCCTCGGCGGTCACATCGTGCAGGGGCATATCGATTGTGTCGGGCGCATCGTGAGCATTGCGCAGCGCAATGGCGACATCGCATTGACGGTTAGCCGGCCGGATTCCGCGACTTTTCCGCTCGTTGAAAAGGGCTCAATCGCAATCAGCGGCGTTTCGCTGACTGTCGCCGATTTGACGGACAGTACTGTCACTGTATGCATCATTCCGCACACGTGGGAGCATACTGCGCTGCGTTTCCTCAAAGCCGGTTCGCGCGTGAATCTGGAATCAGACATCATCGGCAAATATGTCGCTGCGCTGCTTGCGCCGACGCATAACGGCACGTCGCGCATCACGATGGATCAACTGCGTGAAGCCGGCTTCTGAAGATGGACGGCATAATGCACATTCTTGGGCATCCGATGCTGCCGCTCAAATTGGCACGGCATGCCGAGGACTCGCAGCTCTTTAACTGCTGGAATTTCTGCAAACTCGCCGAGAAGCTCGGATTGCAATACCGCTACTACGGCATGAAGGGATCGCAGCTGCCGCCAGGCACGCATGGCACTGTCGTGACACTCGCCGACTATGGCGACGGACCGTGGCAATACCGCAATCTCTTCCATAAGCGCTACAACAGTGCGTTAAGCGCTGCGCTGAAGGAGAATTTTGCGGAGACACCGCAGCCGCAATGGGTCGCATCCATCTATGGCGTCGCGCAAAGTGACATCGATGTGCCGCGCGGCGCGTTGCTGTTTGAGCCGATGGTCGGCTATGGCAGCTGCTGGACGCAGTGCCGCGTCTTCCCTTCCCGTGCGCAGCGCAACGCCATCTACGCATGCGAGAGCGCTGCGCAGGAATTCGCGCAAAATGACACCGTGATTCCGCATTTCGTCGCCCCCGCGGAATACGATTTTTCCCCGAAGCCGGGCAAGTACTTGCTCTATTTCGGGCGTAACACTCCAAGCAAAGGCGTCGAGATTGCGCGTGAGACTGCACGACAGAGCGGTATTGAATACCGCGAAGTCTTTTCCGGCTGTCATGGCGCCCAGAAGCGCAAAGTGCTAAGCAATGCGCTTGCCGTGCTGATGCCGACGCGCTATCCCGAGCCATTCGGCTATGTCGCAATCGAAGCGATGCTCTCCGGCACGCCGGTAATTGCGTCAGACTGGGGCGCATTTCCGGAAATCATCCAGAATGGCGTGACGGGGTGGTGCTGCAATACCCAATGCGATTTTGTGCGTGCAGCAAAGCATGCCGCAACGCTTGATCGATCGGTAATTCGCGCACATGCACTCAAATACTTTACTGTTGATGCGGTGGCGGAAGACTACCGCAAATACTTGCAATTCCTGATTACACTAAAAGCTCCTCAATAGAGGCAAACATCAATCATGCTCAACATCATTCCTGACTATGAGCTCTTTGCTCTCGGTGAGCGTGTCTCAACCGTCAGCAACAAAGTTGTAGCGCCTGCTACATCATCTGTAAAAGCACCTGCGAGCGGCAAAAAGAGCGCAGTGGCAGCACCAAAATTCAGGCGCGTTGCGCCAAGCTCGTTGCCGCCAAGCGCCGGCCCCTCTGGCCCGATGCTCTATGACGGCGGACCATCTGGCCCGATGCTGTATGACGGCGGACCCTCCGGACCGATGCTCTACGATGGCGGACCATCCGGGCCGATGCTAGTATAAAGAATTTCAACAACATAAAACAAAAACACATCTACTACAACTATGAGCGAAATCAAAGTAATGGGCGTCGATATCGGCGGAACTAAAATTGCAGTCTGCGTTGCCGATGAAAATGGCAATGTGCTGGGTAGCACGCGCATTCCGATGCAACCGTCATACGAAGACACACTCCCCGCAATCTACGGCAAAGCCCACCAGCTGCTCAAGGAACTCAATCTTAAAGTCGAGGACATCAGCGCGTGCGGTATCTGTGCGCCCGGGCCGCTCGATGTCGCCAATGGCATGCTCCTGCGCTCCCCGAATATGCAATGGGGCGATGTGCCATTCCGCGATGACCTCGCAAAGGAATTCTCGATGCCGATCATGCTGGAAAATGACGCCAATGCCGGTGTGCTGGCCGAATGGTTCTTCGGCGCAGGCAAAGGCATGAAGGACGTCATCTATGTCACGATGTCCACTGGCGTCGGCGGCGGCATTGTCAGCGGCGGAAAGCTTATCACCGGCGCAACCGGCAATGCCGGCGAAATCGGCCACATGATCCTCGATGTCAATGGCCCGATGTGCGGCTGCGGTATGCGCGGATGCTTCGAGGCATATTGCGGCGGCAAAAGCGTCGCACGCCGTCTGCAGGACATCCTCCGCTTCATGCCTGATCACGCAATGTACCGCTTGCCATGCGTCGATGGCAAACTGGAAAATCTCAATTTCCAAGCGATTCGCGAAGGCGCGAAAGCGGGTATTCCGCTGGCAGTCGAGATGTGGGATGAAATCTGCATGCGCCTCGCACAAGGCCTCGGAATGTGCATGAGCGCATATAATCCCGAACTCATCACGCTGGGCACATCCGCATACTACGCAGGCGACTTCATGCTCAAGCCGGTGATGCATTATCTCCCGCGCTTCTGCTGGGGCGCATTCTACGAACACTGCGAAATCAAACTCTCTGGCCTCGGCTTGCGCATTGGCGAACTGGCCGGCGCATCCGTCGCAATGCACGCGCTCTATCAACGCGGCGCTTGGAAGCCGGAGGTTTAACGGAGGGAAACGTAAACGGAGGGGAACGGATATTAACGGACGTAAACGGAGGAAAAACGGAAACGGAGGGGAACGGATATTAACGGACGTAAACGGAGGGGAACGGAATCCGTTAATTTCCGTTTCCGTTATCCTCCGTTTAGATCCGTCAACCTCCGTTAAAATCCGTTTCCGTTTGAATCCGTTGTTTTCCGCCTTGAAAAATAGCGATTATAGGCTACATTTAGCCGTTTGGCACAAACGACCTAAAAATAGTCTCAACCACTTATTGGAGAAATAATAAAAGTGAGTAATTTCTTGTCATCAGTTATTTGTTTTGCGCAGGAAGCGGCTCCGGCTGCGGCAGATGCTGGCGCCAGTGGCACCGTGGTTGCGCCGGGCGCGGGTAGCTTCTTCAGCAGCATGTGGATTTTCCTACCGCTCATCGGTATCATGTATTTCCTGATGATTCGCCCGCAGCAGAAGCGTCAGAAGGAGATGCAGGAGATGTTGCGTAAGCTGAAAGTCGGTGACAAAGTCATGACCACTGCCGCAGCGCTGGGAACCATCACCAAAGTCAATGAGAAGACCGTAGTTGTCGCGCTCGCTCCAAAGAATATTGAGATTGAGTTTGCGCGCGGTGCAATTGCGGAGATTATCCCGGATGCGAAGCCGGAAGCGGAAGCCGCAAAGAAATAGTTTCAATCTCAACATATATCCAACCGAGTTAGTAACATGAAAAAATCACTGTTAATCCGCTGGGCGATCATCCTGATCATCACCTTCTCATGGTGCTGGTCGATGTTCCCGATCAAGGACAAGGATTTCCTCGCGGAATTTAAGAAGCTGGCCAATGTCAAGCAGGAACAGCTTGCTCAGCAGGCCAAGATTGCCCAGGAGAAGCTCAGCAATATCGAGAAGCGCATCGAAGCGCTCCCCAATAAAGCGGGCAAGGAATACGAAAATCTCCTCAAAGACCGCGAAAAACTCAATAATGCATACAATGGCTATTCGGCCCAGAAAGCGCTCGAGGACTGGACGGAACTCAATCGCCGTATCGATAACTTGATGGCCGGAAAAGACATGGATGGCAATGAGACTGCTGACGGCATGAAGTACTCTGCGTACAAAGCAGTCGAAGCCGCAGCACGCGGCAACAACGCCGATTTGCGTAGCATCCGCCTCTCCACATTCGTCAAAGTCCCGCATCAGCCCAAAGCGAACAACAAAACCGTCCTGCGCTATATCCGCCGCAAGTCGGCTGGACGTCTCCACTTGGGACTGGATTTGCAGGGCGGTACTGAATTCGTCGTCTCCTTCAACAAAAAGGATATTCCGGATAACACGACTGCCGAGCAAGTGCGTGACCAGATTCTCGAGATTCTCCGCAACCGCTTGGATAAGTCCGGCGTGACGGAACCGGAGCTGCGCGGCATCACTGCAACCGACCTCTCAATCCGCATGCCGTCCATTGATGAAGGCGACAAGACTGGTATCCGCAATACTATCAAGGACACTGCGAAGCTGGAATTCTACATGGTCGCTGCCAACAACAGCGAACTGCTGCGCCAATTCAACGAGAATCCCGATTTCCATAATCCGACCAACGTCATCCGCAAGGAGATGATCGAAGAGCGCAATGGCGAGGAGACGACTGAAATCCTCTTCCTCGACAAGACGCCTGCCGCTATCCGCGGGCTCGATGTCAAGACCGCATTCCCGACTGTCGATGAATATGGCCAGTGGTCCATCTCGATGTCCTTCAATGAGCGCGGCGCAAAAGCATTCGGCGATGTCACCGGCGCAAATATCGGCCGCCGCATGGCAATCGTGCTGGATGACACTGTCTATTCTGCGCCAGTAATCCAGGGCGCAATCACTGGTGGCAATGCATCCATCACCGGTTCCTTCACACTCGATGAAGCAAAGCGCTTGGCGGGTGTCATCTCCTCCGGTAACCTCCCGGTCTCAATCGATATCTCGTCCGAATTCGGCACTGCGCCGACACTTGGTACCGACTCGATCAAGTCGGGCGCAATGGCTGGTATCATCGGCTTGGTCGTCGTCGTACTCTTCATGCTGTGGTACTACCACTTCTGCGGTTTCGTCGCCGACTTAGCGCTGCTGGTCAATACCGTGCTGGTTCTGGGCACAATGGCTTTGACGGGCGCGACTATCACGATGCCGGGTATCGCCGGTATGGTCTTGACCATCGGTATGACTGTCGATGCCAACGTCCTGATCTTCGAGCGTATCCGCGAAGAGATGATCGCCGGAAAGAACCTCAATACTTCAGTGACCGCCGGCTATCACCGCGCATTCTCCGCTATCTTCGACTCCAACCTCACGACGCTGATTACATGCTACTTCCTCTACAAGTACGGTTCAGGTACTGTGATGGGCTTCGCGGTCACGCTGGCATTCGGTGTCATCGCATCCATGTTCACCGCACTCTTCATGACTCACGCAATCTTCGATCTGGCGCTCTACTTCGGCTGGATTAAGAAGCTGACAATGAATGAATTCAAGTGCCTCAAGGATCCGAAGATCGACTTCTTCAAATACATGAAGCCGGCACTCATCGTCTCCATCTGCTTCGTCGTCCTCGGCATCGTCGGATTCTTCTGCCGCATCGACAATGTGATGGCAATCGATTTTGCTGGTGGTACACAGCTGACCTATACTTGCGATGGCATCAACCCCGATGTCGCAAAAGTCCGCGAATACCTCGCTTCACAAAACTACGAAAATGTCAATGTCGGCTATAAGCGCGGTCAGTCCGGCAATGCCGAATTGGAAGTCGTCGTGCCGAAGCTGATGGAAGACGCTAGCATCTTCAGCGATAAACTCGACAAAGCGTTCCCGGAATGCAAGATGGTCCAGGGCACGATGTATCAAGTCGGACCCTCCGTCGGTGCAAAATTCCGCCGCGACTCCGTCATCGCCGCTGTCCTCTCATTCATCGCAATTGTCATCTATCTGGCATTCCGCTTTGAATTGACCTACGGCGTCGCCGCAGTCATTGCTGTTATCCACGACGTCATCGTCTCCGCAGGACTCTTCATCGTCTTCTTCCATGGACAGATCTCGCTGACAATTGTCGCGGCATTGATGACGATTATCGGCTACTCGCTCAATGATACCATCGTCATCTTCGACCGCGTCCGCGAATTGCGTGCAATGCGCCCAGATGACAACTATCGCGGACTCGTCAATGAAGCCATCAACCATACGCTCTCACGTACGATGCTGACGACGCTGACGACTGTCTTCGTGACGGTCAGCTTGCTCGTCATCGGTGGCGGTGTCATCCGCGACTTCGCACTCGTAATGCTCTTCGGTCTCATCACCGGTACATACTCGACCATCTTTATCGCGACTGCCTGGGCAGCACACTGCCATAAGCCAACCGCAAAAGAACTCGAGAATGACCGCCGCGCTGCAAAAGCCGTAGCTGCGGCGAAATAAAGCATCTGTCCGATGACAATGCCGTGAATTTGCTCCGCTGTGAGCTATTCACGGCTCCTTCATAAAAAAGTGAAAAAATCTTCAGCGAAGTCTCTTGACAATTCTGGACATCACTTGAAAAGGCTTAAACATCGGATATATTAAGCGCGTTGACGAAAAATAATAATACATGGGGCTTTAGCTCAGTTGGCTAGAGCGATACGTTCGCAACGTATAGGTCGTGGGTTCGAATCCCATAAGCTCCACCACCCACTTACATCCATCCCTCAGTGACCTCGGTCATTGAGGGATGGATGCTTTTTAGCCGTAAATCACTGTAAAATCAGCGACTTACGGCTTTTCTTTTTTTCACCTGGATTCCCGTAAACACCTAACGATGGATGTCATTTGGGATGTGAGTTTTGCAAAATAGTTTAGCAGAAAGAAAGCCGGATTGAGTAGAAATTTCTACTCAATTAAGCAAACAGCAGACATTGTGAGCCATAATCGCTACGCTCTGAAATCGAACTCTTGTCCTTTCCGCGAAACTTGACGACAATAAGCGGAATCGTATTTTTGTCGGACAGGAGCTCTGCCAGCTGATTGTATTCTCCTTTTGAGTTTCTGAGTCCCAGGTTGGTCTCGAATGATCTGTCGTCTAAATGAAATCCCTTGGATTCGTAGTAGATTTTCAGTGTGCGGAACGAGATATTGCCATAACGCGCACGTGTCATTGTCATAAAATCCGTATCTGTAAAATTCATCTCGTAGCGGCTTCTGATTTGCTCGGGTGTCATTTCCTTGCATGTCGTGCCGATGCGAATTGTGCATCCAGTTGAGGAGAAACCATACTTCTTCTGGTTCCTGCGTGGAGGCCGGGAAACTCGACGCAAGGAATGCGAAGTTGTGCGGCCATGAAATCACAGGCATTTTGCTCACGGAAGATTATCGAGTTCAGACGAGACACCTAATTGGGAATAACCCTGTATTTCATGTGCCTTGCCTTGAAATAACAGTACCCGGGGCCGATCTTATTCACAGTCATATTTTCCTCATCTACAAAATAGACGAAACCATCTTGCATAATGATTGTGGAACCGTACCAGTATGGGTCCGCTTCCTCTGGATTTCTACTGGAAGTATCATATTCCACATCCCCCCAGAACCAGACTTCAATCTCGCATCCCCACGTCCCCTTGAAGCGCAGATAAAGTGTGCCGTCATCCATCAACTCCTCTTTAGCAATGGATGCGTCATGGAACCAGCCTGACACTTCCATTAGATTGGCAACGTCCGTCTCTGTTTTGATCTCCTTCACTTCCTCATAGACATATCCGTCGTCCATCGCACGGCACTGTTCAAGAATCTCCTTCGGCTGTTCCTCCATGTCCAGAAAAGAATCAAGCAAGGCTCTACTGAGAAACTCAACGCAGCCGACGCCGTCTTCATCCATGGTCCAATTGCTTCGCTCTGTGTCGATGATAAGAAGCTGTGGAATGAGATAGTCCGTATTGGGGACCATTGTCTGCCATCGAATCAGGCGTTTCTTGTCTGCATCCCAGACAATGCAATAAGGGTTATGAATTTCCTGCAGATATTTTTCGTAATCGTCTGTAGCTGTGATATCCTTGTAGTAACCAAATACTGCGGAAACATAGTATTTGTCGTTTCCTTGGCGTATTATTGCATGCATTTTGGATGTCTCCTATCTGGTAAGCATCTTCAGGACACTATCCCTGTGTTTTGCCCAAATAGGCGACGAAATCTATTTCGAGCATTTTACGATCCTGTTTCGAGGAACGCCCACGCATTTCTACCACTCCGACATCGATGTTGTATCCGCGAAAGCGTAGCTCGTTTTTTCACCCTACGTAGATATTTGCAATTTTTTCCGATTTCGGAATTTTTTGTTAAGATAATGCCGTAAATTAAAAACAACGGAAGAAAACGGAAGAAAACGGAAGGGGAGGGATGACCGAGAAAAATCCCCGGAGCTTGCGCCCCGGGCACAGAACAAGTGGCTTGCGCCGATAACACGCGCCATTCGCAGTAAAGTAAAAAATATGCTGAAGACAACTTCCGTGAACAAGGCACTGGACCTTGCAAGAAAATTCAATGTGATATGTTTTCCTCAGGGAAAGAGACTGCCGCTAGAAGTGCCGAAGAAGAGTCGTGTCATCTTCGAAATCATTGCACCTGGATTTCTGAAGCAGCATGGCATCGATCCTGGCGATGCCGCAACCATTGCCAGAAAGGGCATGGCGGCTCAGAACGCGTAGTTATCCCAAACAGGTGAAAAGTTCAGGAAAAAAAAACTTTGCCTCAAAATACTGCGTCATGAAAAAATCAATTATGGTGAATCGCAGGACAAGATACACGGCATCGTATTCAAGGCTGAATGGCTCTGGGAAGAGTATCTTGCTGTAATTCTTGAGAAATGTGGATTTTGTCATACAAGAAATAACCTGCGTAGCTCTCCTATCCCAGTCTACCTTTATCGCGGCCATCATTTTCAGGTTTTCCCTGATTTTTTCAATGACCACCTTGTCATGGATGCAAAATACAAGCGTCTTGACAATGGCGTCTCGCGTGAAGATCGTTATCAACTAATATCATATCTTCATATCAGAAAAGCAAATGCAGGATACCTGATATACCCGAATAACAAAATAAACTTTTCCCAGGTTGACACAGAAGGCACTTTGAATGGATATGGCGGAATTGTGAGAACGCTTGCATTCGCAATTCCACAAACATCTTCCGTATCATCATTTGATGAATATCAAGCGAAAATGGCATCCGCTGAAGATGATTTCTTGAATAGAATAAATGCACGGAAACGGAGGTTTAACGGAAACGGAGGTTAACGGAAATTAACGGAGGGAAACGGAGGGAAACGGAGGGAAACGGAGGGAAACGGAGGTTTAACGGAGGATAACGGAGGGTAACGGAGGGAAACGGAGGGAAACGGAGGGAAACGG
>CAVGNO010000025.1:0-6390 GCA_963630475.1 Blautia faecis
GGACATGCATAGTTATGTTGTGTCTACCTTTTAATATTAATTTTCGCCGTGTGATTTTTTCGTTATATGTACCTTTAGCGTCATGCCATTGTTGGCAGTGGCTATACCCGCAAGGTGGCCGGTCGTACGAAGACAGCCTGGCGCACATAGAGCGGTGAGGTTGATGTCTCGGTAGTGGCGTCGTCGGTTGGCCAGGGATAGAGAGACTCTGACGCGTCGAGTAGTTTTGCGGCATCAAGTGAGTCGAGGCGCATCAGATTTGACGAGATGGCATCAGGCAGTGCGGGCAAAGCGGTTGAATTCAACGCGGCATATTTGTCGCAGTGATGTGTTTTTTCCAGTAGCTGTTGTGCATCCAGTGGTTCGGGGGATTCCAATAATTTGAATTCCCCGTTGATATTGCACGCGATACGCGCAAGCAACACTTGGTTGCAACGTCCATCATGCAGTACGCCGACAGTAATAGCGTCTCCGTTTGCGGCTTGAGCGGCCACTGCGCATGAAGTCGGCACTCCGCGCAATGCGGCGCCGGAGACGAGTCGGAAGCCTTTGAGCATTGCGATTCCGCAGCGCAATCCGGCAAAAGAGCCAGGCCCAATGCCAACAGTCCAGTGCGTGACATCTCGTGGTGTCAGCTTGCATTTTGCGAGTGATTCTGTAACGAATGGCAGGAGTTGCCGATCGCTGTCGCGTCCGCATCCGGCTAGCTGTGCGTTAAAGCTGATGGTATTGTCTTGAGCGATTGCCAGTGATACGCCGGCCGATGTATCTAATGCTGCATGAATCATCTGCGTAAAATATGACGAAGAGGAAGTGATTTTGCGTAATATATATAGCTGTTATTGCTCTGAAATGCACGCAGGCGGAAGTTTAGGGACTGCTTTGATGCTTTTAGCGTGTTTGATATTGACAGTTCCGGCGGGGACATGCGGTGGTTTGGAGACATTGCAAGCTAGGCAGCAATCGACACTGCAGCGTCCGCCGCTACGTGCTTTGCTGTGATATGCGGCAATATTGGCGGCGCACTCGATCAGCGCTTTGGAAGGTTTGGCGCTTTCGGGGCCGCGCAATAGCACATGGCTACCGGGTGCGCCAGCCAGATGAAACCATAAGTCGTTTGGTTTTGCCAGGCGAAATGACACGAGATCGTTATCTTCTGCGGTTTTACCGGCAAAGACTTGCCAGCCATCACCGAGGTCGTAAGTCCAATACTTCGGTTCGGGAACGGATATTTTCATTTTAGCTCAATCCCACAACACGGATGCGTTTCAAGTTTTTGCAGCGCGAGCTGACGAGCCGCAGCAATTCCATATCGGTATGCATCGGGCCGGCGTTGGAATTGATATCCATGATGATGTCGTAATGCCATAGCGCATCGCTGTCGTGGGTGATATCTAGGCTAGTGACGCTATAGCCTTTATTTTCCGTTAGCAGCTGATTGAGGATATCGGGGAAGTTTTCCTCACCGGTATCAACGGAGAGGCGGATGCTGTAGAGGCGATGGATGCGGTTTTCGATGCTTTTGGCGATCAGCAGAATTGCCATTGCGCCGGCAGTGACAATGACTGCGAGTAGCAGCTGGTTCATGCCGCAGAGCATACCGATTGCGGCGACAAGCCACATGCAAGCTGCGGTGGTCAGACCGCGGATATTGAGGCCGGATTTGATAATTGTACCGGCGCCAAGAAAACCGATGCCGGAGACAATTTGTGCGGCAATTCGGCCTTTGTCGCCATTTTCCGGTAGCATCGACGCGAGTGTAAAGAGCGCGGAGCCGACGCATACCAGCATGTTAGTGCGGATGCCGGCGGCGCGGCCATGTACATCGCGTTCGATTCCAATTACTGCGCCGAGGACAAACGCAGCGAGCAATCTCAAAAGGATGTTAGACGACAGTTCCATTGGCCAAATTCTCCTTTGGTAATTTTTTGCAGAACCATATCAGCATTGCGCCATTGCAGCCGGCGGCAAGAATCCATGATATTGGATAGGACAGCATTAGTAGCGTGAAAGAGTGGTTGATCGGGAAGATGAAATATACCCAGAGCATACGCATGGCGCATACTCCGACCAGTGTTGTCACCGCCGAGAGGATGGAGTGCCCCAGGCCGCGCAAGCCGCCGGAGACGACGTCCATGATTGCGCAGATCCAGTAGGTTGTAAAGATGACTTGCATGCGTAATACTCCCCAGTAGTTTGCTTCTTTACTGGAGCAGAAGATGGCCAGCAGTGGGTCTGCATAGATATAGCACAGCCATCCGCTGATTGCCAGGATGATTGCGCCAATTATGCCGCATCCCCAGATGCTTTGGCGGATACGACGGTATTGCTTTCCGCCGAGATTTTGTCCGACGAAGCTAATTGCGGTCTGATGCATGCAATATGACGAGACATAGACAATTCCCTCGATGCTGGCGGCAGATGTGTTGCCGGCAATGCACAACGCGCCGAAGGAATTGATTGAGGACTGGATGATGATATTGGAGAGCGAGAAGCACGCGCCCTGCAGGCCGGCTGGCAAGCCGATCAGCAATATCTGGCGCAGCAGCTTTTTGTCGATGCGCATGCGCCGCCATTCGAAGCGGCATGCATCCTGTTCTTTGCATAGTGCGCGTACAATCAAGTAACCCGAGATGAATTGCGAGATGACTGTCGCGATGGCGACGCCTTCGACGTCCATTTTGAAGCATAGCACAAGAATCAGATTCAGGATGACATTGATGATGCCGCCGGCAAGCAGATAGTAGAGCGGCCGTTGTGTATCGCCGACCGACCGCAGGATTGCGCTGCCGAAATTGTAGATTATCAGAAATGGTGCGCCGATTGCGCAAATCCACATATAGCGGCATGCCATTGATAAAAGCTCGTCGGGCGTCCCCATCGCGATGAGTATCGGCTTGGAGACGAGCAGTGTCGCGATGCAGACGAGTACGCCGCAGATGATGCTCAATGCCATCGACGTGTGGATTGTTCGGCTGAGGCCATTGTCGTCTTTTGCGCCGTAGTATGTCGCGGCTAGGACGTTTGTGCCGATAGAGAGTCCGATGAAGACGGTGACAGTCAGATTGCTGAGTGAGCCGGTGACGCCGACTGCCGCCATAGCATTATGCGATGCGAATTGCCCCAGTACCATCAAATCGGCGGCATTAAAGAGCAATTGCAGGATGCCGGTGAGAATCATCGGGATGCCAAAGAGCACAATTTTGCTCAATAGCGGCCCGCGGCACATGTCAATTTTATATTTGTTGTTCATATTTTGTTATATCTGTTTATACTCTAGTTTGCGTAACTTCGCATAATGTAGCCTTGAATCTCTGAATGCACTAGTTATTCAGCGGTACGCCACTGCCAATATTTTTCGTCGGGATAGAGGATTGCGCCGGTTGGTGCGATGACGTACGTGCGGTTGTGTTTATCGTGCAGAAAGAGCATTCCCTGGCTGTCAAAGCAATGAATGACGCCGGGGCTATAGCGCTGCCAAGTGGGAGAGACGCCGGATAATACCGGTTGAGAAGTCGCGTCCTGAAGATGCAATTGCGCTTCGATAAACGCGATTTGCGGATGAATCACGCGAATGACCGCCTGAGCATCAAGCGTCTGCGGATTGACGGCGAGTTCTGCGATGCCGTTTGCGTCAGCATACGCGCTGTAACAGTTGCCATTGGCTTCCA
The DNA here is from genome assembly GCA_963630475.1 of Blautia faecis. Taxonomy (GTDB): domain Bacteria; phylum Verrucomicrobiota; class Lentisphaeria; order Oligosphaerales; family Oligosphaeraceae; genus CAKUJM01. The sequence continues at coordinate 3,672 of CAVGNO010000025.1, forward strand.
GCGCGACAATTGCGCCGGGCGCGGGCGTCGCGTCCGCTTTCCATACGGCGACTGCGAGTGTATTTGCGTCTTGTGCGGAGCAGCGGATAAATCCTGCGCCGCATGGAGTTAGGCGCGGAACTGCGCTGCAATCGCCGGCAAGATAATTCTCCCACGCTTGCAATGTTGCGTATGAGCTGGTATAGCCGTATTCGCCGTATGTATCGTAGTAGCTGATGCAATACTGTAACGACGCATTCAGCGGTGCGGAAAAGAGCTCGCCACTGGTGCGGTATTGTCCGGCGGAGAGCTGTTGCGCAAATGATTGGAGCATGATGATTGGCGGATCCCAGAATGTGACGTCGGTTGCCGAGATGACCGCGGCTGCGCCTGCATCGGATGCAGTTGGTGTAAATAGCTGCGCGGTGAGGCATTTGCTTCCCAGAGAATCACGGTCACAATAGACATCGCATTTGCTACCGTGGTCGAGATTGCCGGTTCGGCATACTGGCGCGACAAGCCACGGGAGGTGCTTTGCGTTGTCGAGCATTGCTGCGTCGCTGGCCGAAAAGTGCGTTGTGCTATAAGCTTGGCAATTTCCATGGCCGAGATAAATGCTCAATGCGCATCCTTGTTCGAGTGCATCGACTACTTCGCTTGCGGTGGGAGTGCGCGTGGCGGACGCATACAGCGCCGTAGTATTAGCCGCGGGATAGAGTGGATAGAGCGTCTCGCGCATTGCATCGACTAATTCGTTGTCACTCTGACCATCATATGGTTGTGCGACTGAAGCTTCTGCATCGGAGATATAGACCGCATGCCGCTGCCATTCTGTCTCTGTCAAGCTTCCGCGTTCGAGCACAATCAAGCGTGTCAAAGCGGCAATGAGTTCGTCGTCACTGCTGACTGGCAGACGCGAGATAAACGCATCGGCGAAGATGATGTCGTCTGTTCCGTCGAGAAATACATACGGCGTATCGCTGCCGACGCGCAGATACATTGATTTCACGCGTCCCATTTCGCCCAGATCCAGTGCGCTGTTTCCTTGCGCATCGCAGTTAATATGCTGATAGGGCTCGACTTGCGAATAATCTCCCAATATCAGCAGATGCGTGAATTGCGTCGCGTTATACTGTCTGGTCAGCGCGGTCTTGAGCGCTTCTGCCGTGTTATTGATGCTGGCGGTGCCGACTGCGAGAGTCGTGAGTTTCCAGCCCAGCTTGCGTTTCCAAGTAGTAAATTCCTCGACAATCGGTAGTTTTACCCATGCTTCTGGCAATACGATTACCAATTCGCCGATAGTCTCTGTCGCTGAAGTGCCGGTGCTTGCTTGCCGTAGCGTATTCCCATTGAGGAAAAATTCGCGCTGTAGCTGTGCGAATGCGTCATTGGCGTCTAACTCCGCAGTGTTTTCGGACGCATTGTCAAAACGGAGCGCGATGCGTGCGCCGGTGGTGACTTCCACTGCATTCGCGCTGGGGATATATCGAAATGGCGTGAATGTAATGACGCGGCCATGCAATTGTCGGATGCAGAAATCTTCTGACTGCGCGAGATTATTGGCAGGAAATGGCGCGGCGTTGGCGTCATAGTAGCGTGCATCCGGGGCACTTTGCGCAGTGCGACTGGCGTTGCTCAATTGCGGCGCAGTGCCGGGAGTGGGCACGCATTGCTCAAGTGTCGTCGATGCAATCTCTTCCAATTCGATGGATACAGTTGCGTTGGACGGCACGGCGAGAGCAAAGCTGTATGCCGGCAGTGATGGTGCGCCGCTTACCGCGAGTGCGGATGCGCCGTCTGCAGTGATCGTTTGCCAGCTACGCACGGCGTCATCTGACTGAGCTGTACATTGCCACGCCGGCAAAGCGAAATGCACGACGCATTCATTGTTTGTCATGCGTTCGATGCGAAATGGCGATGCCGAAGCGGTCGTAGCTGACTCATTTTTTGATGTGCCGCGTGCTTCTTGCACCGCTTGTGTCTCCATCATTGAGTGCGCGGCAAGTGAGGTGGACGCCGCATCATCATCGCTTGCAGGCACAATGTCATCACTTTGCTGCAAGCTGAATGCCAGCAACACAAGCAGCGCAATAAGAATGATGTAGCGGAATGGTTTGCGCATTCAAATCATGATTCTTTTGGCAAAATTGCCAGTGCGGCCTGGGCGGCGGCTTGCTCAGCGTTGCGTTTCGAAGTGCCGGTGCCACGGCAGATTGGCTTGCCATCAATGAGCAGTTCGACGACGAATTGCGGTGCGTGTTCCGGGCCGGTTGTTTCGACGACGACGTATTGGGGTTTCTGGTGGGACTGCATGCGTTGGCAGTAGTCCTGGAGCTGCCCTTTGGGGTTGTCTTCGCGTGAGAGTTTCTGCAATTCCTCGTCCATATTGGTAATCATCCGTTGCATAATTTCGACTGCGGGGACGAGACCGCCATCGAGATAGACTGCGCCGAGGAATGCTTCGAACGCATCGCCGACAATGGATTTGCGCTTGCGGTCGCCGTTGATTTGCCCGCCTTTTCCGAGCAGCAGCGCAGCGTCGAGGCCGAGTTTAACTGCGTAGCTGGATGTGGCTTCTTCATTTACAAGCAGTGCGCGCGAGACGGAGAGCTTGCCTTCCTGTTCAGCCGGGTATGTGAGGTAGAGCGCTTGGGAGATGATCAGCTCCAGTACCGCGTCGCCGAGAAATTCGAGGCGTTCATTATACTCGATTTGATGCGGTGACTCTGCTGCGTAAGAG
>CAVGNO010000025.1:6476-8078 GCA_963630475.1 Blautia faecis
AAGAGGAGTGAGTCAGTGCAGTAAGGAGGTAGTTTATGTTCTTGAAATGGTACCCGGCTTTATCCTGGATGGCGTCCAGAACCGCAGGCATTTGTGTGGGCGTTGGATTGAAATTCTTCATAAAAATGTTATCTTAAGCAGGTTACGCGCCAAAATTCGTGGCACGCATATTTAGTATCCAATAATTACAGAGGAGTTACTCCAATGGCTTATCAGGCATCCGACCTTAAGAAGGGCCTCAAGATTGAAATGGACGGTTATCCGTACTTGATCACTGAATTTGATTTCTGCAAACCGGGCAAAGGCCAGTCCATCTACCGCTGCAAGTGCCGCAACATGATTACCGGCGGTACTACCGACAAGGCTTTCCGTTCCGGTGACACCATCGGTACCCCCGACTTGGTGGAAAAGACCGTCAATTTCTCCTACGATGAGGGCGACGGCGTGTACATTTTCCTCGATTCGAACAACGAAGACGTGCGTGTCGACGAGGCTGTTCTGGGCAACTCCAAGTACTTCCTGGAAGACGATATGGAGTGCCAGGTGCTCTTTTTCAACGGCAAGCCGATTGAAGTCACTCTGCCGATTTTTGTCGAGAAAGTGATTGCAGAGACCGAGCCGGGTGTGCGCGGTGATACTGCTACCAACGTGACGAAGCCGGCGAGAATCGAGAATGGCTACGAGATCTCCGTTCCGATTTTTGTCAATGTCGGCGACTTGGTTAAGATTGACACACGTACCGGCGAGTACTCGGAGCGTGTCAAGAAGGGCGGAATCTAATTCCCTGAATTCAGCGGAGTTGATTCGTTTGCGCCGCAATCGGTCACGTGCAGAGAGTACGTGGCCGATTATGACGCAAGAAGGAGCCGACTTCACAGAGCTGGTGCTTAATTTATATCTCGTACAGTGGACTGATGAATCCGATGCGCTATTCAGAGCGATTTGAACGGATAAGGACTCTCTTCGGAGTATTTTGCTATTTATCGGCAGTTACGTTGGGCGGGGGGCTGGCGATGCTTCCGCCGATGCGAGAAGAATTTGTCGAGAAACGTCATTGGATGAGCGATGACGAGATGGTCGATACCGTTGCGGCGATGCAGTCGATGCCCGGCATTATTGCATCGAACATGGGGGCGCTGATCGGTTATCGCATTGCGGGATTTCCCGGCGCGGTGTCTGCGATATTGGGCGGGCTGCTGCCGCCATTCATCGTCATTGTCGCGCTTGCACGCATTGTCGAGCGTCTTCAGCAGTATAGTGCAGTGCAGCAGGTATTTGCGGGTGTTCGTGCGACGGTCTCTGCGCTGATTCTTCTGGCGGTCATCTCGCTTTCCAAAAAGATTTTCAGCGGCAAAGCGGCAGCACGTGCATTTGCTGCTGTGCTTGCGCTTTCCAGCTTTATTGCGCTACTCTATTTTGAAGTGAATGCTATCTGGGTCGTCATTGCCGGTGCAATTTTAGGATTATGCACATTGGGCGGGAAGCAGACCAAGGATGATGTGAAGGAGAGCATGTAATGTCGATTTTGTATCTCTATTGGCTGTTTCTCAAGATTGGTCTGCTGACATTTGGCGGCGGCTATGCGATGATTCCGTTGTTTCA
>CAVGNO010000025.1:8088-16351 GCA_963630475.1 Blautia faecis
GCAATTTGCGGATTTTGTCGCGCTTGCGCAGATGACGCCGGGGCCGGTCGGACTCAATGCTGCGACTTACATCGGACAGCAGCAGGCTGGCATCGCAGGCGCGATTGCAGCGACATTGGGTGTGACGACGCCGTCGCTGACGATTGGTGTTTTGATTGCGGTTTTCCTCCATCGTTTTGAGAAGAGTACGGTTATTCAAGCGGCATTGCGCGGCATTCGGCCGGCGACATTGGGGTTGATTGCAGCCGCGGTGATTTTCTTTGCGGAGACATCGGTCTTTTCCGCGCCAGTGAAAGCGTTATGGAGTGTAGGGGAGAGCTTCGGCATCTCCTGGCGTGGGCTGCTGATTTTTGCAGCGTTAGGGACTTTTTCGCCAATGGCTTGTGGGATGTCGATTTACAGCAATGCAATTTTGCAGTGCGCGCGATAATCCGGCTTATCCGGATGCTTGCGATTGCGATCAAGGGCTTCATCGAAGACAAGTGTACATTGCAAGCGTCTGCGCTTACGTATATCACGTTAGTGACGATTGTTCCGGTGCTGGCAGTGACGCTAGCGTTTTGCAAGGGCATTGGCGTGCAGGAACGCCTCATGAGTTCGATTGGCATTGAGCGTGAGCTCATCGAAACGCAGTCGGAGGAAAAAAGCGCGCAGCAGTATCGTTACCGCATTGTGCAACTCGAGCCGGAAGAAGAAGTTGCGCAATCGTCGGAAAATGCAACTGCGGAGCAGGGCGATGCGGGGCAAAGCGAAGTGCAGGTAGTGTCGCGTTCAGAGCGGATCAAGACAGTCGCGACGCAATTTAGTTCGCTGATAAAAGGCGATACGAATGTCACGGGTAAATCCGCGTGGGCGGCGTCTTTGCCTGCGCCGATGCAGGATGCGTTAATTCAGCTGTTCACATACGTCGATCGCACGAATTTTGCCGCGCTGGGAGTCGTCGGTCTGATTACGATGCTGGTAACGGTTGTAATGTCGATAAAGAAGCTCGAGAATAATTTCAACAGCATCTGGTGTGTCAAGCGCGGTCGGTCGCTGGGGCGGCAATTCAGCGAATACCTCATCGTGTTGCTTCTCACGCCGTTGGCATTACTGATAGTCCTCACATTGGCGACTTTCCTTAATAACGGTGGAATTGCGGCTTTATTGCCTGCGGCATCGGCAAGTGTGCGGATGTGGAGCAAAATTGCGGCTAGCAGTCTGCTTTTCGCATTTGTCATCGTCAGCTTTGTCTTCCTCTATATTTTCATGCCGAATACCAAAGTGCGTTTGGGAGCTGCGATTGTCGGCGGAGTCACTGCAGCAATCATCTGGGGTGTGGTCTTATGGGCGTATATCCGCTGGCAGATCGGCTTGGCGAATTTCAATAAAATCTACGGGTCATTCGCGGCATTGCCATTTTTCCTCGCGTGGCTTTATGCCAATTGGACAGTCGTGCTGCTGGGTGTTGAAATCTGCTATTCGGCTCAAAATGCGCAGCTTCTGCGCAAAGCAAAGCATATTAGCCAGATGGCGCCGGGCGCATGCCACTTGCTGGGTGTCGTCATCATGAATGAAGTCTGCCGCAGTTTTGAAGAGGGGCATGGTCAGTGGAGTGCCGCGCAATTTGCGGCGACGCATAATGTCTCAATCAAGGAGATAGATGCGGCATTGACGCCGCTTGAGCAGCATGGCTTCATCATCCGCCGCAATACCAATTCCCAGCCGCCGGATTGCTATGAATTTGTCCTCGGGATGCCGGCAGAAAAGATTTCGCTAGCCGCGGTGTCCGAAGCATACTTGGGAATCAGCTCCGGCGATGCGGAGCGTATCGCAAAATGCCTCCCGCCGCGCTTGAGTGCCGACATCCAGCGGCATCATCAAGAAGCGCTGGCGTCCCTCCAAAGCGTGAATTTTGCGGATGAAACAAAATCTGAGGTTGTACAATAATGCCGATCTACGAATACATCTGCGCTGATTGCGGCAATGCATTCAGCCATCTCCATAAGCGTTTCAACGAGCCGTTTCCGCTGTGCCCGCAATGCGGCAGCCGCAATGTCAAGAAGGAGCTCTCGACATTCAGTACTGCCAGCTCCGAGAGCACGAGTGGATGCGAACATGCTGGCGAATGCGCTCATGCGCAAGCTCCGTCTGGTCATCATTGCTGCAATGGCTGTTGCCATCATCACTGACACATGCGTCTTGGCGAATTAGTCAGAATATTGTCGGATACCGGCGAATTAGCCGCGTTTGAAAAATGTGGTGCGCAAAGTGACATCGAGCTGTCTAGCGGCACTGCGGATTCGCGGCAAATCAAGCCGGGGATGCTCTTCTGCGCAATTCACGGCGCGAAAACTGACGGCAACCGCTATATCGCGGATGCATTGCGCGCCGGCGCATCTGCGGTGTTGAGCGATGCGGAAGACGCACCGGCGATGCCGGATGGCATTCCACTTCTGCGTGTGCGGCCAGGCCGCGGCTATCAATCCGTCGCAAAAGTCGCTGAAGCACTAGCGGGCTTCCCCGCGCATAAGATGCGTCTCATCGGCATAACAGGGACTTGCGGCAAGACAACGACGGCATTTTTGCTGCGCGAAATCGTGCGTGCGGCCGGCAAACGCGTCGGAATGATCGGTACAGTCGTCTATGATGACGGTGTGCATGAAGAGTCAGCGGACCGCACGACGCCGACGCCATTTGAGTTGCAGACGCTGTTTACGCGAATGCTGCAAAACGGCGTCGAATACGTCGTGATGGAGGTCTCCAGTGCGGCATTGGATCAGGAACGCACGGGCACGGCAAAATTTGACGCAGCGGTATTTACAAATTTTTCGCGCGATCATCTCGATTATCATCGCACGATGGATGCATATTTTGAGTGCAAGCGCAAGCTGTTTACGCAGTTTTTGAAGCCAGCCGCTCCGGTAATTATCAATCTGGATGACGCAAAAGGCCGTGAATTATCGCATGACGTCGCCAATGCTGTCGGCTTTTCACTGACGCAAGAGCGTGCATTATGGCCGACGCGGCTACCGGGGCGATTCAATGAATACAACGCGATGTGTGCCGGCTTGACTGCGAGCGCGCTGGGCATTCCCGAACCCGTGATTGCGCAAGTTTTGAATTGTTGCGGGGGCGCGCCCGGACGGCTCGAGCGAATTGACTGTCCAAATGGCGTGAGCGCATTTATCGATTATGCGCATACGCCGGATGAAATCAGCAAAGCGCTTGATGCACTGCGGCCGTTATGTCGTGGGAAGCTTGGCATTGTCTTCGGCTGTGGCGGCGACCGCGATCGCGGCAAACGCCCGCAGATGGCGCAGGCCGCCGCAATCGCGGATTGCATCTGGGTGACGAGCGATAATCCGCGCACAGAAGCGCCTTCTGCGATTATTGCGGACATTGTCGCAGGCATCCCTGCTGGCAAGCCATACATCGTCGAGGAGGATCGCAGGACGGCAATTGTCAATGCATTGCGTTCTTTAGCTCCTGGCGATTTTTTGCTGATTGCCGGCAAAGGCCATGAGGATTATCAGGAAATCAACGGGAAGCACTATCACTTTTCAGACCGCGAAGTAGTGATGGAAGTACGATTGTAGTCCCGACATTTATATTACACTCATTACTTTTTTTGATACTACGGAGACAGCAGCTCATCATGAATATCCCATTACTAGATCTTACGCAGCAATTCCAATCCCTCAAAAGTGAGATAATGCCGAAATTGGAAGCGCTCTGTGATTCCCAGCATTTTATTCTGGGGCCGGCCGTCGATGAATTGGAAGCGAAGATTGCCGCATACTGCCAGGCTGGATTTGGCTGTGGTGTTTCATCGGGTTCTGATGCGCTCATCATTGCGCTGATGTGTGAAAATATCGGTAATGGCGACGAAGTCATTACTACGCCATATACATTCTTTGCGACTGCGGGTGCGGTCTGCCGAGTCGGCGCGAAGCCGGTATTTGTCGATATCGACCCAGTTACGTATGATATCAATCCTGCGCAGATTGAAGCGAAGATAACTGAACGCACGCGCGCAATCATCCCTGTTCATCTATATGGCCAATGCGCTGATATGGATGCGATTATGGCGATTGCGCGTAAGCATGACCTCGTGGTGATTGAGGATGCATGCCAGGCGATTGGCGCCGAATGCAATGGCCATCGCGCTGGATCAATCGGCGATTATGGATGCCTCTCATTCTTCCCTAGCAAGAACTTGGGCGGATTCGGCGATGGCGGCATGACAGTATGCAATGACGCAAAGCGCAGTGAGTTGTTGCATGTCATGCGCAATCATGGCATGGCACCGCAGTATCATCACCACTATATCGGCGGTAATTTCCGCATCGATGCAATGCAAGCAGCAGTACTGCTCTGCAAATTGCCGCATCTGGATGACTGGACTGCAAAACGCCAGAAGAATGCCGCGGATTACGCGCAATTGCTCGGTGATTGCGATGAAATTACACTGCCGACTGCCGCGCCGTATGCGACACGCCATGTCTTCAATCAGATTGTCATCCGCATTGCAAATGGCAAGCGCAATGCGGTATGGGATGGCTTGAAAGCGGCCGGCATCGGATGCGCAGTATACTATCCGATTCCGCTACATCTCCAGGAGTGCTTCGCGTCCTTGGGATATAAAGCAGGTGATTTCCCGGAAAGCGAGCGCGCTGCGAATGAGACGCTGGCAATTCCCAGCTTCCCGGAATTGACTGATGAACAGAAAGAGCATATTGCCAAGACAATCAAGGCGCTGCTCAAGTAAAGCCAATGGGGAGTCATCACGCAAAACACGCAATTGTCCGCCCAAACGGTAGTACGACGCTGATCTACTGCCGTTTGATTCGGCTCTTCTGCCTGAAGTACTGGTGGGCGCTGCTAATCGGGATTATCTCGTCGTTATGCATCGGCGGCGCAATGGCATCTGCTTTGCGCGTGATGGATGTCTCCTTCAACATCCTCGATGCCGACGGAGATGCGCATGCCGATAAGTCGGCGCAAGTCCAGGTTGTTGAATCGCCGGACGCAGTGCAACTACCGGAGGGCATGCAACTGCGGGAAGTCAGTGTGCAGCCGCAAGACGCGGTGCCGCATGACTTGCATCCAGAAAAAAGCGACGATGTCAAAGTCAGCAAGAAAGCGCATAAGATGGTGGGCAAAATCAACCGTGTCCTCCAGCGTTTCGGACTGGACGAAGTTGATGAAAATGCGGCATTGAGTCTTCAGACAGTGATGTTGCTGATGACGATTCTGGTAATCTTCTTCGCAGTGCAGGCTATTGGCGAGTGGGTGAACCGCTTCACGCTGAAATGGCTTGGCGCGCGCGTCGTCGCGGATATTCGCCAGACGCTCTTTGACCGTATTCTTCTGCAATCCGCGAGCTTCTTCAGCCGGAATGAAGTCGGACGGCTGATCAGCCGTTGTAGCAACGACATTAATGCGGTTGAGACGATAATGTCGAGCTCGTTGCCGGAATTATGCACTGCGCCGGTATTTATTCTCGTTGCGCTTGAATTTGTCGTCGGCAAAGCGATTGAGCTCAAGCTCGGTATGAGCTTTTGGCTGATGATGCCGGCGCTCATGCTCGGCGTCGTGCCGATATATATGCTTTCGCGCTTGCTCAAGCGCTATGAAAACCGCGTGCTTGACGGCATTGCCGGCGTACTCAGCCGCATGCAGGAGGCATTCAGCGGAATCATGGTCATCAAGGCATTTAACCAGGAGACTGCCGAGTCAGGGCGATTCAAAAAAGTGAATGAGGACTTTTTTCGCCGGATGCGCAAAGCCATCGCGGCCGACGTCCTCGTGCATCCGATGCTCCAGTTTACGGTGTTGGCATTGGCGACTGTCTTTGTACTGCTCTGCTACCGCTTCCATATCTCGCTGGCATCGCTAGTAATTATCGGCTACGCGTTGCAGCAAGCGTATAAGCCGATTAAGGATCTTGTCAAGCTCAATTCGTCACTGCAGCGATCTGCTGCTGCGGCTGAACGCATCTTCGAGTTGCTGGATTCCTCGACAGGCTTGCCCGAACCCGCGCATCCGACTCCGCTGACCGGATTCCATGACAAAATCGTCTTCAAGGATGTCACATTCCAGTATGATGGCGAAGCGGCTGACCGGCCGGTCCTCAATAAGATTAATCTGACCATTCCACGCGGGACGCAAGTCGCATTAGTTGGCCAGACTGGCTGTGGCAAGACGACGCTTGCGATGCTACTGGCGCGCTTCTATGATCCCAATAGCGGCGCAATTACAATCGATGGCACGGACTTGAGAAATTTCAAGTGCGCGGATTTCCGCAGCCAGGTCGGCATGGTGAGTCAGGATACATTCCTCTTCAATACGACGATTGCGAATAATATCCGCTATGGGCGCCCGGATGCGACGGATGAAGAAGTACGGCGCGCTGCCGTAGAAGCGAATGCGCTCGAATTCATCGAGGAATTCCCCGAGGGTTTCGATCATGTTGTCGGCGAACGCGGACAGCTCCTCTCTGGCGGCCAGCGCCAGCGTATCGCAATCGCGCGCGCAATTCTGCGCAATCCGCCAATCCTGATTCTCGATGAAGCGACAAGCGCGCTGGATACTGTCACCGAACGCTTGGTGCAGGAAGCGTTGAATAATGTGATGAAGGACCGTACTGTCCTGGCCATTGCGCATCGTCTCTCGACAATCCGCAATGCTGATCAGATTATTGTGATGGATGCCGGACAAATCATCGAACGCGGCACGCACGACGAGTTGCTTGCTCGCAGTAACGGTGTTTATCACCGCTTGTACAATGAAATCTCCCGCGAAAATGGCGAGGACGCACGTAACGACTAGTATAGAATATGGCTGAATTTCTCTATGGCATCAACCCAGTAATGGAGGCAATTGCGGCGCAGCGCCGGCAAATCCATACAGTATTTTGCGCGCAAGGCACCGAGGCTAATCCGCGCATGCGTAAATTGGCGAATGCCGCGCAATATCACAAGATTCCGGTCAGCTGGATTACTCGCGCCGCATTGTCAGAAAAAGTCGGCACGCGCGAAAATCAAGGCGTCTGCGCTGAATGCGATCCATTTCCCTATACGCCTTTTGCGGAGATTCTTGGCGCGTCACGAATGGTACTCCTCGATAATATCGAAGATCCGCATAATATTGGCGCAATCATGCGTACCGCCGAAGTGCTGGGCTGGAAAAATGTCCTCCTGCCACGCCGCGGCGCTGCACTTGTGCTCCCGTCAGTTGCAAAGACCGCAGCCGGCGCATGCGAATATCTCAATATCGCCGTCAATTGCTCTGCAAACCAATATGTCAAGATAGCGCAGGAAAATGGCTATACTGTGGTTGCACTCGATGGCGATGGCAAGAGCTCATTCGAAGCCGTGAAAAAAGAAGCGCCGGAAAAGCTCCTCCTAGTCGTCGGCGGCGAAGATTCTGGCGTCGGTCAATTCATTAAAATGAACGCGCAGCACGTCCTCGCAATCCCGCAAGCCGGTCATGTCAATTCACTTAACGCCAGTGTCGCCGCTGCGCTCGCGCTCTTTGAGCTCAAATAATATATGACCGGGGTGAGCCTCGGCCGATTGGCGATTTCCAATATCTTACTCTTCGTTAAGCATCCGCTTGATGGAGAGCGATGCCGCAATAATTATCATTGCCCAAGCAAAGGAAGTCATCATTAGCACGAATGCAAGCCATCCTGTGCCTTCGCTGTAGAGTGTGATAATTGCTTCGGGCAAAATTCCCAATAAAATATTCAATACATTCTTGAGCGTCATCTGGCCGGAACGGTAGATTCCCCACGCAATCACGAGATAGGAAAAGATAAACAAGCCGCAACAGATGCGCCACGCAGTCAAAGCGATATAGAAACACCATGCGGAAAAACCGCGGGGGAAAATCGCTAGGATATAGTTCGTGAGCAAAAACAGCAATACGACGCCGCTTATAATCGAAAGGATGGCATTAAAATAAAAATATGGCGCGTAATGCGATACCGCGCTGGATGGATTGTAGATAAAATACCAGAAAAGCGATGTGTCAAGATAGACACACGCCCAGAATTTGAGATTTGCCATTGATGGCGCCAGACCATTCCAGTGAGATTTGCTTTGCGCCCACGAATTTTCCTGCAAACTTCTTCGTGATAGCCCGGCAGCGCTGTTGTTGCGCATCCACAATTGCCGGTGGTAGTAGACATAATCCTCCGAAAGCGTCAATTGCGGCAAAAGAAATACTCCACCGGCCAGCAATACGCCAATCAGCAGCGGCCACCAGGACATGATTG
>CAVGNO010000025.1:16401-17354 GCA_963630475.1 Blautia faecis
TCAGCAGTGCGAAGACAATCAACGCCAGCGCAAGCATTAAGCGCAAGCGCACGGCATTGCTTAATGCGCCGCAGACGTCAAACTCCCGGACGCGCAAAAACGTATCTACACTGGAATTAGTATTCTCCACTAGTGCAACCCCGCAATCCCCTTAAAGCTCATCCAGATACTTCGAGTATTGAGCGCCATCCATCAGGATGTCCAATTCCGCAGGGTCGTCATATTCCATCTTGAAGAGCCAGCTACCATAATAGTCCATGTAAATTTGAGTCGGGTCATCAATTATATCCTGATTGACTTCGACAACACGGCCAGTGAGCGGACACCGGAATGCACGCACATGATTGGAAACATGGATATGGATGCAGATGCTCTCCATCTCGACTTCGTCCCCAACCGATGGCACATCAATACCGTCAATATTGCCCAGCTCATCGGCAAGGAAATCACTGATGCCAACTAGTGCAGTATTGTCTTCCGGATTCGGCAATGCCCAGATATGGCGCTTGGTGAAATACAAATCAGCAGGATATTCCGAATTCTTCGCCGGCACTTTAACAGTTTTTGCTTTCGCTTTAGGCTCCTTGACCGCATTCGCTACTTTTGTCTCCGCTTCCGGCACTGCAACACTCTTCGCTTCCTTGACTGCTTTTGTTGCTTTGGTAGCAGCGGTAGATGCCGTCTCCTTCGCAGCTTTAGCTGATTTCGCAGTCGCCTTCTTTGCTTTCGGTGCAACCGCCTTCACTTCATCAGCCTTGATTTCTTTTGTTTTTGACTCTTTTTTCACGGTAATTCAACCTTATTTGAATGTCCCAGGAATAATTTTATTGAACCAATATTGCTACCTGGAAATTCGTATAACGACTTATCTCCTAGATAGCACAAATGAATTTTGCATACTATACACATTTTTCAGAATTTGCAACTCACTCGCACTAGTATAAGTGTAGATA
>CAVGNO010000026.1:0-17135 GCA_963630475.1 Blautia faecis
GCCGGGATTAGGCCGGGGACAAGCCGCCGGGATTAGGCCGGGGACAAGCCGCCGGGATTAGGCCGGGGACAAGCCGCCGGGATTAGGCCGGGGACAAGCCGCCGGGATTAGGCCGGGGACAAGCCGCCGGGATTAGGCCGGGGACAAGCCGCCGGGATTAGGCCGGGGACAAGCCGCCGGCCCTACTAGAGCGTCCCTCCTTGAAGCCCCGGTCCAACTGCCTCCGTGAGGGATTTCGGCGGAGGATTTTATCCTTTAGCGAAGCATATTTTTCTCGCGCTTGCCAATCATGCATTGGCGCGAATATAATCGAGGGTTGCATTGACCATCAGTTCAGAGCGGCTACTCCCGATTTTTCTTGCGAATGCAGTAATTTCATCGATTTTAGCGCTCGTGCTAGTGATATTAATGCGCGCGGGGCGACTTGGCAGGAATCCGGAAACTGGCGCGATGAATTCTACCGGTTCATCTGACTTCGCTGCCATGCGTTTCAATTTATCAATTCCGGACGGCGTGGGCAATTCATTGCCATGAGTACAAGCATCGGCAATCCAGCTTTCGAGAGCATCTGCCGCATTGCGCATCAACTCTTCGAGGCTGTCGCCATCCGTCATACATCCTTTGAGGTCGGGAAATTCTCCCCATAATCCCGACTTATTCTTATGAACAAACATGAAGTAAGTCCTCTTTTCCATGATTTTTTCCTCCACACTAAAAATGGTTAAGATCAGCGTATTTTGGCCTGTTTCATGATACCGCGAACTAATCCGGGGTTAAGCTCCTTGCTGCCATGGTCTGGAATAATAAGCGGCTCTGCGCGATCCGGATGCCGCCAAATGCGATGACTTCCCTTGCCATTCCGTTCAAAGTACCAATTGGCTTCCTTCAATCGTTTGATTAATTCGCTATAATTCATTTTTGACCATTCCGTTCGAGTTGTGCAATGCAATTAAGAGACCAGCGAATAACTATCTATACATCTTTTTTTACATCTCGCATAATATATCACCACCGTCGCATCCTCCCATAGACACGTGCGATACATTGTGACACACCACCAACAAGTCTTTTTTTTGTGTGTGGGGGGGGCATTTTCACACAAAACACCCGGAGCGCGCGCTCCGGGCACAGAACAAGTAGGACCGAGGCTTGTCTTCGGCATGGCGTCGGAACCCAACGTCCCGACGGCTTCCCGGCCTGGCCGTCGGCCCCCAACGCACCTGCGGCTGTCTTCTCCGTATTGCGAGATTGTGGTATAGTAATCGAGTTGCCAGCCCGTTCCGTCGGTTCTTTGCGTTTGCATGTGCTGTATTTCAGCATGCCGCGAAGTGCGCGTTTCCTGTAATCTGTATTTTCCCCCTGCTGTCTGCTACCAATGCCATCACCTGTCATATTTTCAATTGGCTCTTTATCGCTACGGTGGTATGGCGTATTTGCGGCATTAGCGGCGCTGGTGTTTTATCTTCTGCTGGCAATCCGTGCGAAGCGTTGCAATCTCGATGCATCGAAGCTAGCGGATTTAATGATATTGATTATCATCACTGGGTTGATTGGCGCGCGCCTTGAGTATGTCCGGCGTTTCTGGAGCGAGTATTTTGCCGATGACATGCTGGGGATATTTCGCGTATGGGAGGGCGGATTAGTCTTCCAGGGCGGATTTATTGTTGCCGCGCTGTCGTGTATGGTCTTCTGCTGGCTGAAGAAGTATCCATTTGGTGCGGTAGCGGATCTTATTGCGCTAGCATTGCCGGCCGCGCATGCAGTTGCGCGAATTGGCTGTTTCCTGAACGGTTGCTGTTTCGGGCGCGTCTGGGATCATGCGTGCGGAGTAGTCTATTCCGCGCCGGGCGATGTAGTGCTGTCAATTCAGAAACTCCAGGGCGTCGTGCCTTTTGATGCGCAAATACCGTTGCCGGTACTGCCGGTGCAGTTATTGGAGTCGTTGTGGTGTGCGCTTTTAGCGTTAGTCATTTTCTGGATGGAACGCAAGAAACTTTTTGAGAGCCGGCGTTTCTTCATTTATGTCCTTTTCTACTCGATCGGGCGTTTCCTGCTGGAATTTTTGCGTGGCGACTACGTTCCAATTCCGAGCGGCCTTACGCCAGCGCAGAGCACGACGCTCTTTTTTGTCTTGCCGGCGATCTTGATCGCAATGGCAATCACGAGCTATGTCAGAAAACACATCATCGCACGGCATGAGCAAAAATGAATAGCGGCGAAACGGAAAACTGGATTATCAGCGCAGAAGAGAGCGGCGTGCGGCTAGATAAAGCACTCGCGACACATTGGCCGCAATTTTCGCGCAGCTACTTTCAGAATTGCATCGAGAGCAACGCAGTCGTCGTCAATGACGCACCAGCGCGCGCCAGTTACATTCTGGAAGCGGGCGATTGCATTGCAATCACGTGGCCGCAGCGCGAAGTCGAGGAGCTCACAGCAGTTGATATCCCTTTGGATGTGCTCTATGAAGATGATGACATCATCGTGATTAACAAGCCGGCGGGGCTGGTAGTGCATCCCGGCGCGGGAAACCGCCAGGGCACATTGGTGTCGGCATTGCTTTATCGCGAACCCGAAGTATTCGGTGCTTTTTCCGATCACGAGTATCGGCCGGGGATTGTCCATCGGCTGGACAAAGATACCAGCGGTGTGATGGTGATTACGCGCAACTTGCCGGCGTGGGAGACGCTGAAGGAGAGTTTCCGGGAACACGATGTTTCGAAGCTGTATCTAACCGTCGTGCGTGGTCATTTTTCTACGCGCACAGGCACGATCGATGCGCCGATTGGGCGCAGTGCGACTAACCGCATGAAGATGACGGTGACCGCAGGGGGGCGTCCTGCGCTGACCAAATTCCGTTTGCTTGCGGAATTTGCGGGCTGTTCGCTGTTGCTCGTACGCATTTACACGGGGCGGACGCATCAGATTCGCGTGCATCTATCGCATATTGGCCATCCCGTATTGGGCGATACGCTATATTGTCCGGGCAACTTGGTCACACCGCCGCCATTTACTGCGCAACGGCAGTTACTGCATGCGTGGAAGATAGCATTGCCGCATCCATCGGACAAGCGGATGATGACATTTTGTGCGCCATTGCCGGAGGACATGCGCGCGGCAGTCAAAATTTTCAGCAAGAATGCCGATTTATCCGAGTTGATCGGATAATAAAAAACAATTTTTGCCGTTAATATAGAAAACGGCGCTGATGAGCGGAAGACGCTTCTCCCGCTCACGTAATTTTTTGTCTTCTTCACTATATGCCATTTATACGCAACAAATCAATCGCTATTACATGGACTTCGCGAGAGTGCCAAGCGGTGCAATTACGCGCCATTAGCGGCAATACTTGCGAAGTGACTGCGGCATGGCATGGCGCTGTCGGCAAAGAAGGCGCATCGATTGCGGAGCTCGTCGCGCAAGCGGCGCGCGCAGTCGGCGCAGATGACACGATTTACATCATTGCCGGCGGCAGCAACCAGGGCTGGGGAATGGCGGACATCACATTACCGGCGCTGTCTGGCGAGGAATTACGCAATGCGCTCTCCTTTGAACTGCATAAGCAGACGCCATTGCCGCTGGAGAAGCTGGTATGGGGCTATCGCATTCTGCGCAAAGGCAATGCGGCAAAAAGTATTATGCAGCGCGTGCGGCTTTTCTATGTGCGTTCAGAGAATTGGGATGGCTGGATGAAAGCAATTGGCGGCTTGCATCATGTCGATGCGATGGTAGCCGCGCCGGCGGCACTGGATCCGCTGATGGATGGCAAGACGCTGACGGTATTGACTGACAGCGAGTCATTTAGCGGTTATGAGTACCGCAGTGACGAATCCGGTCGCGTGATTGCACCTGTCGCATTTGAGACGATGCCGGCTTTAGCGCAGCTTATCCCTTATGGCAGTGAGTTGAAACTGGGCGCATTGGCAAGCAGAAGCGACGAAGAGCAATCGCAGTTTGCGCGTGCGATTGTGCTAGCGGCATACGGTCTGGGTAGCGAAGTCGCCAGTGATACCGCGACTTTGCCGCATTTGCCGGAGCGTTTCCGTGCGCGCCGCAATATCGGATTAAAAATCAGCGCGATATGCCTCGGAGTCTATCTATTGGGCATGCTGGCATTTGTTTTAGCAGGGTATTTCCAGCTGAAAGCGTCACAAATCCGGCGTGTTGAACAGGAAATTGCGAAATGCAAGAAGGAATTAGCGACGCTGAACAAGTACATGAATCCGCAGGAGATTGAGCGCGGAAATGCGTTACGGCAGGAGTTGATCGACAACACGCCGGTGATTCCCGATTTCCCGACTGCGCTGGTTGCAGTGAGCCGTGCATTGCCAACTAATGCGTGGATTCCGCAAGCGCTGGAGTGGAAGGAAGGCAAGCTGTCCTTTCAGACGCAGTCCACTGCAAAAATTTTAGAGCTGGCCAATATTCTGGAGAATTCGCCATATTTAGGCGATGTCGGCGAGCGTCTTTCCAGCTTCAATGCAAATGCCGGCGCTTACAATCAGCGTTTTGAGCTAACTGTGCGTTATGACACAGATGCCGAGAAAGCCGCGCTGAAATTGCAAGAGGAGAAGGAGCGAGCAGCGCGCAAGGAAGCCGCGGCGAAACAGAAAGCGGAAGAAGCGGAAGATGAGAGTGACGACGACAGTGAGGAAGAGTCGGCTGGGGAGGAGGAATAGCGATTATGACTAAAAACGCCAAACGCCAGACAATTCTGCTTATCCTGCTCGGATTTATCGCATTGCTTGTTGTGCGGCAATATATGCCGATGTTACAGTTGCCGACCGACGGGCGGTTGCAGAGCAAGCTGCGCGAGCTCAAGTCAGTGCGTGGCGACCTCAATGTCGCGCGCAAGCAGTATTCGGAGCATTTGGACGCAGTGCAGCAGACGCGTAAGATCGCAGAGCCGTTTTGGATTGCGGCAAATGGCGCGAAGCTCGATCAGGAAGTGAATGCGGAATTCAGTCGTCTGACGCGCATGGCGCAGCTCTCGGCGACGCAGAAAGTCGATATTGCGCGCGATCGTTCCAACAGCAACTTGGTTGAAGTAAATGTGAGCTTGGAATTCAAAGGCGTGTCGATGCGTGAGCTCACCGGCTTTTTCAAGCAATTGCGTTCGAGTGGTCATGCAAAACAGCTGCGCTGGGAGTATGCGCGTATCGCGCCGGACAATCAGCGGAATCCGCGCAATGTCAATTGCACGCTGCGCTTTAAGATTTATTCGCTCAATGACGATGCATTGGCATTCCTCGAGACTGGCAAAGCAGACAGCTTGAAGGAGAGTGGCAATAGCGTCAATAGCCGCAAGACCGGCAATAATAACGCCGGTCGTAACACGATGTCACGGAGTAAGAAGTAAGCACGATGTCAGGAATCGCCCTAATCATCCTAAATGCCGTGCTTGCGATTGCGGCAATTGGCGGCACAGTCATGGTCAGCCAGCGCAGCAAGCCCGCGCCGTTAGTCCTCGAGCAGCAGAGTGAAAAAGAGTCCGCGAATGCAAAAAATGCGGATAGCGAGCGGCGCGAGACTGCGCCGTCCGGCAAAAATTCTGGCAGCGCAGTTCCGCGGTTGAACAATGCGGAATTAGACGACTTATGGCGCATGACAGTATTTCTGCCGACGCGCGCGGAAGCCGAGCCCAGCGAGGATCCCGAGGAGGCCGCGGCCGCCGAAGCCGCAGCGCTGGCAGCGCAAAATATCGAGTTTGAGCTGATTGGCCTTGCGAGCATTGCGCAAATTGGCCACGAAGCGCAGCCAGTCGCGATTTTGCGCAATAAAGCGACGGGGAACAAACGCACAAATACGCGTAATCAGCCGAAGAATCGCCGCACTAACACCAGCAACAACAAGCGCGAGAGCGCGAGCAAGGAGCTTGCGGCAATCACGGATCCGACCGGACAGTACCGCCGCGAAGTCTTCCGTGTCGGCGATAAAATCAACTTGACGGGCTATACGCTCAAGAGCATCGATATGGAAGAGCGCAAAGTCGTCGTCGTGCGCGGTTCTGAATCGGTCACATTGAGCATCAATTTCACCAGCAATGAAGCCGCTTCACGGCGTGACAGTGCGACGCAAGCGGCATTGAAGAAGCGTGAGGAGCGCAACAAGGAAGAGCTAGCGGTCGCGCAGAAAATTGCGGACGAGCGTCAGCAGCTCAATAATCCGGGGCAGCCGCCGGCACCGCCTGGCGCGGCAGCGAATAGCACGCCGGCGAACAATACGGTTGAGCAGCAGCGCGCGCGTCATCCGAATTTAGCAAAAGAAGCTGATGCACTGCCGCGTCCGGGATCAAGCGGCCCCGCGACAAGCAATTCGACGATCCGGCAGAATATGCAGGAGCGCATCAACCGCGACCGTAATAGCAATAATAGTAAGGCCAAATAAAAGCGGCATATCACCATGTTTATGACTTTCAAGAAGGCTAACATCATACTTCTGCTCGCATCTATCTTGAGCGTGCTGTCAGGCTGTGCATCTCTGCACAAGGATGGCGGAAAAGACGGCAAGACGCTCGCGACTGGCGAAGCGCGCGCATTGCCATTCAACTCCAATGCGCCGACGCGGCAAGCGACGGTATTGAGCGAAGATCCCATCCATGTCGATGAAAGCCGCAAAGGCGACAGCGATACGCCGGAGCGCACACTCGAGATGCCGACGCGTGGAAGCAGCCAGCGGGAGGGCGCTGTGCAGGGCACGCAGTATCCGGACAACCTCATCAAGAGCTTGCCGGATCCGAAGAGCGAAGTGTCAGTGCAACTGGCATTCAATGCTGCGGATCTCTCGGAAGTCGTCGCCGCATTTGCCGCGCCGTCGATGCTCAATTTCAGCTACATGATTGACCCGGCAGTCAAGGGCGCAGTCACGCTGTCGGTAGATACGAAGATGACGGCTGCGCAAGCGTGGGAGACTTTCGAGCACATTTTGTGGCTCTCCGGCGCGTATGCGTCAATGAACAGCGGCTTCATCCATATCTTGCCATTTGAGAAGATGCCGCAGGAGCGGCGCATCTTCGCGGAGCATGACATCCAGCCGAATGTCGTCGTGGATTTCATCACAATCCGCTATAAGAAGAGTGCGGAAGTCATCAATCAGATCAAGCCATTTATCACTGAAGGCGCGAGTTTGACGGATCTGACGGATTCCAATACCGTCGTCATTGTCGAAGCACCTGCCAATATTGAGAAACTGCGCGAGCTGATCGCGCGCATTGACAACAAGGGCGAGCGCGAGTGGCCGTGCGCGACTTACCAATGCCGCGAAGTCGATGCGGATACGCTGGCCGAGGAACTCAACAGCTTGTTGCCGGTTCTGGGCTTCCCCGTCGCCACCGGCACTGGCACAAGCGGCGGTGCAATCAAAGTCGTCCCGCTTCCGCGTGTGCGCTGCATCGTCGTCTCTGCTGCATTGCCCGAAGTCGTCAATGAAGTCGGCAAATGGATCAAAGCGCTGGATCGCAGCGATATGCTCGACAAGGAGGAAATTTACTTCTACAATGTCAGCCATACGACAGTAGACAAGCTCTCCAGTGCGCTGGATGCATTCTTCAATACGACGACTACGACGAACAATTCGACATTAGGGGACGGCAAATCCTCGTCATCCCGCAGTTCGTCTTCTTCCGACAGTGACAGCAGTTCGAGTTCGTCGAGCCGGAATCGTTCGAGCAGCTCCAGTTCGGGACGCACGAGCACGACTTCGACATCGAAGCGCACGACGACTGGCGGGCGCAATGGCACTGATGAGACGCAGTCGCTCAATACTTCGATCTTCGATACTGAAGTGACAGTTTTTTCTGATGCCGAAAGCAACCGTTTAACGATTAAGACGACGCCGCGTACTTGGACTTTGCTCAAGGCATTCCTGGATCGCCATGATGTGCCGTCACGCCAAGTATCCATCCGTGCGATTATCGCGGACATCTCCTTGGACAAGAGCACGGAATTCGGTGTGAGTTATGCGGCTAGCAAGCTCTTAAGCCATGGCAAGTGGCAAGGCAGCGGCGCTTGGTCTGGCGCGGGCGCAATTGGCAAGCTTCAGGACACCGAGTACTCGATTGTAGACTCGCTCAACAACTGGTCATCACAGGGTCTGGGGCTCATCATCCACGATGCCGCGAATGACCCACTGGCGTTAGTCACGGCAGTCGCCGGCGAAGGCAATACGAAGATTCTCTCCGAACCGCAGCTAGTTGTAGTCTCCGGCAGCGAAGCATATATGCAGGCGGGTAACCAGATTGCAGTGCCGACACAGACAACGAATTACACCAGTTCATCCGGCAATACTTCGACGAACTACGAATACAAGGACACTGGTGTGATCATGACGGTTACGCCGTATATCACTGCGGGTAATGAAGTGCGCATGACCATCGAGCAGGAAGTCTCCGATGTCGCGGCATCCTCGACCGCATCATCCGGCTCCAATATTGCGCCGAATTTCACGACGAAGAAAGTGACGACAGAGATGACGGTCAAGGACAACTCGACGATTCTGATGGGCGGCATGATTCGCAACAGCGAAAGCGTCACCAAAGGCGGCATTCCATTCCTGCGTGACATTCCGTATCTCGGATTGCTCTTCGGATATGACAAGAAGTCGGTTACGCGCACCGAGCTGCTCATTCTCATCACGGTCAATGTCATCGACAATGAGAATTTCCAGGATGAGTTGATTCGCCGCTATAAGACATCGCTTGAAGAGATTGCAAAGCATCAAGGCGAGAGCTACTAGAAGCTGTTATCATGCCAGACAAAGTGACACAACAATATTTGCAAGGACGGCAGCTGGTTGAGCGAGTGCGTGCGCTGTTGGTGGAAAGATTGCACATTGCCGAAGCGGACAGTGTGCAATGCGGCACATTTGCACTGGATCAAGCGTTGATAGATGGCGGCAAGCTGGATGACCAGGCGTTGCTGAGCATCTATGCGGCAGCATCGGGCTTGCCGGCGCTCGATGAGCAGGAAAGCCGCGATATCAGCTACTACCCAGATGTCACTTACGACTTCTTGAATGCGGAATGCTGTCTGCCGCTAGTCTGGAGCTCCGACAAAGTCGTGATGGCGATTGCTTCGCCTTATGACGCAGGGCGTTTAGCGCAGCTGTGGCGCAATATGTACGACACGCCGGTGGAATTCCTCCTCACGCGCCGTTCCTATATCGACCGTTTTGTCTCGTCGATTTATGACCGGCCGGATGCTGCTGGCGTCATGGGCGTGGACGGCGATTCGGAGCAAGCATTGCGCGATTTGGCCAAGGAAGCGCCAATTGTCCGGCTAGTCAATGACATCTTTACACGTGCGCAGGAGACCGGCACTTCAGATATCCATGTCGAGCCAAACGAAAATGACGTGCAGATTCGTTTCCGTATTGACGGCATGCTCAAGACAGTATTGCGGCCGCCGATTTCGCAGTTTGCGGCAATTGCGTCGCGTATTAAATTGCTCTCCGGCATGAATATCGCGGAGCGGCGCTTGCCCCAGGATGGCCGTATTGAATTAAGCCAGGGGACGAATTCGCTCGATGTGCGTGTCTCCACTATTCCGACGATGCATGGCGAATCAATCGTTCTGCGACTCCTCCAAAAGGACTCGTCGGTCTTCGAATTGGAGAAAGTCGGGTTGCTACCGGATACGATGGATGAGCTAAAGAAGCTCTACAATATGCCGCACGGCATGATTCTGATTGTAGGGCCAACGGGGTCGGGCAAGACGACGACGCTTTATTGCATCATGAAGCAGCTCAATGCCGACTTCCGCAAGATTATCACGATCGAGGACCCGGTTGAGTATCAGCTCGAGGGCTTGCAGCAGATTCAAGTGAAAGCGTCCATCGGCCTCACATTCGCAAGCGGCTTGCGCGCAATCGTCCGTCAGGACCCCGATGTCGTCCTAGTCGGTGAAATCCGTGACAAGGAGACTGCGGAGATTGCGATTCACGCGTCACTGACGGGTCACTTAGTGCTTTCGACTTTGCATACGAATGATGCGGCCGGCGCGATTTCGCGTCTGATTGAAATGGGCGTCGAGGGCTTCCTCATCTCGTCAGCACTGCTCGCAGTCGCGTCGCAGCGTCTCGTGCGGCGTATTTGCCCCAGTTGCGATGGCAAGGGCTATACGGGTGAACCGACGCAGGAAGAGCCGCGCGGCAAGCGATGCCGCAATTGCATGGGCAGTGGCTATCGCGGGCGTATTGCTATCTTCGAATTATTAGTCATCAACGACGAATTGCGTGCAGCGATAAACGCAAAGCAGGACACATCTGCAATCAATGCGATTGCGCGGCGTCATGGCATGCGGTCATTGCGTGAAGATGGCGAGCTCAAAGTGCAGAAGCATCTCACGACCGAATCCGAAGTGATGCGCGTCTGCCAGCTCGACCTGGGTGATTTGGACTAAAATGCCGGTTATTCGCCGGTTGTCAGATACCGATATACGATTTTATAATTTGCGCCGCGGAGGAATTTCACTTCACCCTCTGCGGCTTCGATTTTCTTGAGGACTGCGAGCCGTGCGTCTCCTGCGGCATTGTCTTCACGCAAGTATGCGGCATACGCTTGCAGGAGCAATACGGTATTCTCGCCGGTGCGCTCTGGCGTCCCGAAGAAGCTCTTGTCTTGAGCAAGCCGTGCAGCAAGCCATTCGAGCATCGCGGCGTCAGTGCGGTGAAATGCGTCGCTTGCAGCTAATTCGACGGCTTTGCGGTTGAGGCGTCCTGCTCGGTCGAGGCATGCATGCGCGAGTGCTTCATCGCTTTGCCATGCCGGCATCGCAATGAATGTCGCAAGTGTCATGAGTGCGACGATTACGCAACCGGTGCCAACCACATAGCGATGTGGTGGTAATGCCAATGCAACTATTCCGACTGCAACTGCGCTGACCAGATAGTTATAGCGGTCGCAGTATTCGAATGCGGTATAGTGCCACAGTCCCATCACCGGGAGGATTGTGCCGGCTAGAATCAGCGTTGCGGCAAGAATATTGAGCCACGGCACATTGTGAATGCGCCGTGCATAATAGAGTAGCACAACCGCAACCAATGGCGCAGCAATCAGCAACAGCAGATGTTCGCGGATTGGTCCGACTGTCGGATAGATCGGATTTGTGTTGAACATCGGCAGCACTGAACTTGCGGGATACCACAGCAGATTATGGAGCCAGATGAAGACATTGTGTTCCATTCCGCCGGGATTGCCCTGCGCAGTCGCATACGCTGCCCAGATTGTCGCCAGCACTCCGGCGACAATGGGGATGAGCGCGCTATTGCGCCAAGCAGCGCGCCAGTCTTTGCGGCACAGCAGCCATACGGCGTAGATTCCGACAAGCGGCACTGCGGCGGGTTTGCAAAATATCGCCGCAACTGTCAGCACTGCAGTCACGCTCATTCCGATATATTCGCGTATTGCGCGTGGGTTATCCCCGCATCGTTGGATTGTGCGCAGGAAGCAATAGAATGCACCGAATGCGTAAAGCCCCATCAGCACATCTTTGCGTTCGGTAATCCAGACGACAGACTCGAGTTTCTGCGGATTGAGCGACCAGATCAGCGATGATATTGCCGCAATGACTGCCGGCATCTTCAATGCGCGGAAAATAGCAAAGAGTAGCGCAGTGCACGCCAGATGCAATATCAGATTATGCAGATGATAGCCGAATGGCTTCAAGCCGAAGCACGCTTTGTCGATCATCAATGAGTACATCGGCAATGGCGTGTAGAGATTGCGATAGTGCTTCAAGCCATAGCGTTTGAAATTTGCGGCATTGAAATCGAGATGACGGTTCTCAAGAATAAAGATTCCGTCATCCCAATTTTTCAGAAAGCCGTAGCGCATTGCCGGGGCAAACACCCCGGCAGTCAGCAGCAGCACTACTGCCAGCGCAAACCAGCTTTTGCCGTGTCCGCTCATTTTTACCAGTTGGGATCAGAGCAATACTTGAGATATTCCGGGAAGAACGCGTGCATGATTCCGGTCTCAAGGCCGCGCAATTCTGCAAGGCCGCGCATACGGCCGATTGCAGTGTAGCCAGGATTTGCGCATGGCGGCTTACGCAAGTCATCCATCATCACATGGCCGTGGTCAGGACGCATCGGAATCTGCCAATCCTCGCGGCCTTCGTTGATGCGGCGAATCTGCTCTTCGCAAATCGCTTTCACCAAGCCATACATATCGACTCCGCCGCCCAAGTGGTTCGCTTCGTAGAAATTGCCTTCGGCATCATGGCGCGTGCTGCGCAAATGGACAAAGCCGACGCGCGACGCGCAAGCTTTGAACATCGCGACCAAGTCATTCTCGGGGCGCGCGCTGAATGAGCCAGCGCAGAAGTCAATGCCATTGGCCGGCGAATCGCACATCGCCAGGAGATTGCGCACATCATCCGCAGTCGAGAAGATACGCGGCAAACCCAGAATCGGGAATGGCGGATCATCGGGATGAATCACCATGCGGCATCCCACTTCTTCAGCGACTGGGCAGACTGCATTCAGGAAGAGCTTCAAGTTCTTCTCAAGGTCGGCACGCGTGAAACCGTCGTATTTTGCCAGCATATTGCGTACATCATCCAATGTCGTGCCCTTGAAGCCGGGGAAATTGTCGATGATATTATTCTGCAAAGCGATGCGTCCTGCGTCATCTAGGCTGTCAAAATATGCGCGTGCTTTCGCGAGCGTCACGTCATCCCAATCTGCTTGTGCGCCCGCGCGCTGCAGGATAAAGCAGTCGAATGCCGCAAACATCTTCCGGTCAAAGAAGAGCGCTTCGCTGCCATCAGGCAAGCGATAATGCAAGTCGGTACGCACCCAGTCCAGCACAGGCATGAAATTATATGTGATGACATAGATGCCGCATGCGCCGAGGTTGCGCAGTGATGTGCAGTAATTCTCGATATGCCGTTCATAATCGCCAGTGCGCGTCTTGATGTCCTCATGCACTGGCAAGCTTTCGACGACATTCCAGACGAGTCCGGCGTCCTCGACGATGTGCTTGCGCTCCATAATCGCATCAATGGTCCATACTTCACCGTATGGAATCTGATGCAGCGATGTTACGACACCATGCGCACCTGCTTGGCGAATATCCGATAAACTGACACTATCATTCGGACCATACCAACGAAATGATTCTTGAAACAGCATATTGAGCGGTTGTATTATTGTTGTTGGATACTATCGGTTTCGTAGTAATCGACACCCTCGATTGCTAAACGACCATGTTCAATGCGTAAATAGCCGGTTGCCATGCTCAGTGACGGCGGTGCGCCATCGCTGCTCATGTAGAAACGCTTTTGCAGCAGCTCTACGGAGCGTTCGCGGAAACCGAAGATGAAATACGCATAAAGCCGCGGGCGAATCTGCAATAGCAAGTGAATCATTCGCGAGTCATCGATTTCCATTTGCGGCGGCTGCCCCTCGATAAATGAGCCGAGACGATGCACTGCATAGACATTTTCGTCATCCTCGGCACGGAAGCAATAGATGTCTTCATCGACGTCGCTGAAACGCAACAGTGACAACCGGATTGTCTTGATTACGTCATTCTTGCTTTTGGATGGCAATCCGATATTTTTATACGCAATTTCCAATCCTTCCTGGACATCGACACTCACTGGCAGCGAGATGTGCGTCTTGGGCAGACGCGGATGATTCAACAGCGCAGTAACTGTATAATGGCCTTCGCGCTGCATGTCATAGAACTGATTCAGCAAAATCTTCAAGCTCTTGCTTTGCCCAGGCGCCAAGCGTAATCCGCTCTCGCGCAGCGGAATGCCATTGGGTGAGCCGGGGCCAGTCAGATATTGGCGCGCTTGCCGCCCATTGGCCATCTCAATCTTGAATACGATACTGCCGCGTTCAGATGGCTCGTCGCCATCAAATATCAGCGTATTACCCGAGATATTCTTTACCGTGAGTACAAGCGGAATGGGCTCATAACGCATAAAACGCGGCTTGTCCGCAGTCAGAGTCAACGCAATCTGCGCAAATGCCGATGAGCAGGAAATGCCCATCAACACTAACAGCATCATCAGAATTCGACAACGAAATTTCACGTTCATACTCCTAAATTATGCACTGCCGTGCTGCCGCAATGCTTCAAACATCAGCACGGTCGCAGCTTGAGCGACATTCAGCGATTCCGCGTGCCCCGGCATCGGAATCGTCACGCCTTCGCCCAGCTCCGGCGCACTAATGCCATTGCCTTCATTGCCCAGCACAAGCGCAGCGCCGCATGCGGCAAATGACGGGGAGAAACATGTCGTTGCAGCATTCATCACTGCGCACCACACGCGCGTACCGCCCAAGCACCGAAATGCGTCTGTCGCATCCGATAATTGCGGGAAGTAATGGACATCCAATGCGAATTGCGCGCCCATCCCGGAACGCACGACTTTCGGCGACCACACATCTGCGCTGCCTGAAGTCACCCACACTTGACTAAGACCCAGCGCCCAAGCAGTACGCAGGATTGTGCCAAAATTGCCGGGTTCCTGCACGCGATCCAGAATCACCGTGCATAACGCATCCAATCGCGTGGGGGACGCATCCAAAGGCTTGCGCATGACGCATAATACGCCCTGCGGCCCCTCGGTTAATGCAAATTGCGCAAATTCTCCGGCACTGCAATAATCTACTACGACTCCCGCAGACTCTGCAAGCCGAATCAGCTCCGGCATGCCAGAACTCTCGGCGACTGCGTCCGAGACAACCAGCGCTTCCAGCCATTGCGGCCGCCGCGACAGCGCTTCACGGCAGCACCGCAAGCCCTCGACAACAAAATACGGCGATTTGCGCTGATTATGACGCCCCGCAGTAAAGCTGCGCAATAATTTTGTCAGTGTCTGACGCACAGTACTACAACATTTCGCCGAAAGTAATTGCAACCCAGTGACAGACTGAGCCGCCGAGCACAAAGCAGTGCCACACGGTATGCATGTATGGCACGCGGTCCATCACGTAGAAGATGACGCCAAGCGTGTAGACGACTCCGCCGATGACGAGCATAATCAATCCGAGATGGCTGATATGCAGCATCAGCGGCTTGAATGCGAAGACAATTTCCCATCCCATCGCAAGTGTGATCAGCAGCGCAATCCATTCACGGCGCGGCCGAATCAGCAATTCCGAGAGAATGCCCAGCACTGCCAATCCCCACGAGACGCCGAAGAGCGCCCATCCGGCCGTAGTGCCACGCAATGTGACCAATGTAAATGGCGTATATGTTCCCGCGATCAGCAGATAAATCGAGATATGATCGAATGTCTGCAGCACCGCTTTCACCGGCAAGCGCCAGACCAGATGATAGAGCATCGAGCAATTATACAGTACAATCAGCGTGAATCCATAGATTGCGCAGCTCACAATTTTCCGTGCATCGCCTTGCTGCGCGGTGAGTACGCACATGAATGTCAATGCAAACACGCCAAAGAGCATCCCGGCAAGATGCGTCGCAAAATTGGCCCATTCCTCACCCGATGAACGATGGAACTCCTTCAGCCACATCGCTATCTTTTGAGTCTTGCTTGTAATTGCCTGCTGGTTATCTTTTTCTGACATGGCGGATAATATAAAATCAGGGGAAGGAAACGTTCTTCCCTCCCCAATGATTATAAGCGGAATTGCGCGATACTAGAAGCGATAGGTCAGCTGTGCGGAGACAACGTGGCAGTCCGTCTCGAATGTGCCGCGCTCCACGCCATTCGCTTTCGCATTCTTGCTGCCGAGCTTCTCTTTGTCAAAGTAGACATAGCAGTAGGAGATGTCGATGCCCCACTTCTCAGTCTGATAGCCAATACCCAGCGCAAAGAGCTGCTTGTCAGAATCCGGCATCTCCGGCGAAGTCGTGCGGCGATTGGAGGGCGAGAGGTCGATTGCATAACCGCCGCGCAGTGTCCATTTGTCCGTGAGCAGATACTCGAAGCCAAAGTGGTATGCCCACACATCATGCCAGTCACGATAGCTGCTCGAAGTCCCATGCTTGCCAGTGCCCGGCATCTTGCGGAAATTGATGTCCAAACCACGATAGCTCGACCACTTGGTCCAGATCGCATCCGCCATAAAACGCCACTTCTCAAACGAACTGTTCTCAATACCTAACGACAATGACGCCGGCATCGTAATCGTCGTGTCTGCACCGCCCGGGATAAATTTGAGCAGGCTATTCATTTCATGGCGGTAATTCGCTTCGCCCGACATGTGGACACGCACTTTGCTCTGATAATGCGCACCAAATGCCCAATCCTCAAACGGCTTGTAGTAGAGCGAGAGGAATCCGCCCTGACCATCACCCTCGGCATTCAAATACATCTTGTTGCGCTGCTGGACGCCATAACGCGACAAATCGATATAACGCGCCATGCGCGAGACGCCAATCGCTTCATTCACACCCGCGGCAATCGAAAAATTGTCCGTCACTTTCCACGCAATACCGGGGCTGATGTAGCAAACACGCAGACTCGTAAATGTCGCCAAAGTGCTTAATTGCGAATCACTGTCCCATTGCGTAATCATACCATACGGCGCATTCACCGACAGCGTGAAACGAAAATCCTCCGCAAACGGAATGACCGCATACGCATAACCAGTGATGCGGAACTGATCGTCCAATTCATCCGTCGCACGCGACGTCTTGTACTCCGAGCCTAATTTCATCAATGTCGTGCCAACCGACAACGTCGGCACGTCAATCGTCGTCGTCGCAGCCGGGTTGTACCACGCGTTGCTCGCTTTGCCACTGCGCGCTACCGCTGCGCCGGCAACACCAAGCACGTCAGTCGCACTCTCGGAATACAGCTGAAACCCGCCAGCATAAACCATGCATGGCGCTAAAAACGCTAAAATCAAAAAAAGTAAAATACGTCGCATTATCTGATTCCTCTTCCTTCTGACAGGGGAAAAACTACTTCTATTCGAAACAGCGCATACTATACACCACATTGCTGCGACAGAAGCGACACAAATGCAAAATGTGTCGCAATATGACTCCTAACTCCACGAAATCAGGATGAAAAAAGGCCGGGGGAGCTGCCCCGGCCTGATGTGAATTTAGTTCACTGTTAGAACATTACCTGATTCCGTGGAGTTAGAGAGATTTGCGTCAGAACTAGGAATTTCGAAGGAGCGTACCGGGAGTACGTGACTGAGAA
>CAVGNO010000027.1:0-1267 GCA_963630475.1 Blautia faecis
TTGCACGAGTATCTCCGGCGAGAGTTTTGCGTATTTGGCGACGACATGGAGCAATGCGCCACTCTGGCGTTCGGAGATTGCGCGCTTCCCTTCGCTCACTTGCTTGCGAAGGCTGTTGATGAGTTTTTCGTCATCATAGCGCGGATCTCCTTCATTTTTGACGAATTGGAAATTCTCCGGGAAGAGCTGCAGCAGCTTTTGTGCATCTTCAGGCGGGAGGCCGCCGGGTGCGGCATTGCCGCCGCATTGCTCAAGCCACTGACGGAAATTGCCATAGAAGGAATCGAGCATGCTGACCCAGTTGAGCGCACCCTCGGCAATTTCATCGAGCTGCTCTTCCATTTGCGCAGTGAAGCCGACATTGAACAGCTCGGGGAATTTCGCAACCAAGTAGTCGCACAACCGCATCCCCAGTTCCGTCGGCCATAGCGCGGAATTTTTCTTCTCGACATAGCTCTTGTTTTGAATTGCGCTGACAGTTGCCGCGTATGTCGAAGGACGGCCGACGCCATTGCTTTCCATCGCTTTAACCAATGATGCTTCCGAATAACGGCCCGGGGGTTGCGTGAAGCACTGCTCGCGCTTGAGCGGCTTCTCTGCCAGCTGACATGCAGTATTGGCGGAAAGATGAGGCAGACGGCCGACAATATTATCCATTTCGTCTTCCTGGCCAATATCTTTCATGCTATAGACAATTTGATAGCCGGGGAAGACGGTCTCGCGCGCTGCTGCGCGGAAGACGCATCCTGTCGCCGAATCCGATTTTCCCGCAATGCTGCGGTTATTATCGGCGGCAAACGGCCACAGTGCAACGATATTGGATACTGCTGCACCGGTTGATTCGATTTCAATCGCGTGGTCGATCTGCTGCGCGGGCGCCATCTGGCTGGCGACAAAGCGGTTCCAAATCAGCTTATAGAGCTTCAGCTGCTGCGGCGTGAGGATTCCCGCCAAGCTGTCCGGTGTGCGCTCGACATTGGTCGGGCGAATCGCTTCGTGCGCTTCCTGCGCGCTCTTGCCGGAACGATAGGAATTCGGCTTTTCCGGCACATATTGCGCGCCGTAGTTTGCGGTGATGAAATTACGCGCGGCGTCCTGCGCTTCCTTTGCGATATTGACGGAGTCGGTACGCATGTATGTGATCAAACCGCCGGTTGTGCCGCCATTGCTTGATTCCACACCCTCATAGAGCTCCTGCGCTAATTTCATCGTCTGGCTCGTGCTGAAATGCAAGAAGCTTCCGGCCGCTTGCTGCAATGTACTAGTG
>CAVGNO010000027.1:1277-5427 GCA_963630475.1 Blautia faecis
AGTGATAAATGGCGGCGCTGCGCTTTGTTTGCGCGGCTTGTCCGTCACTGCCAAGACGCGATGGCAAGTCTCGGCCGCTTCAAGCGCATCTGCCAAGCCATTGGCATGCGTCGCATCATGAATCTCCGCTTTATGGCCGCCGATGCGCGTCAAGCGTGTCTTCAGCGCACACTGCGCTCCTTCCGGCGAAAAGACCGCTTCAAGATTCCAATATTCTTCGGGCTTGAAATTCTGGATTTCGCGTTCGCGTTCAACTACTAAGCGCAATGCGACAGACTGCACGCGCCCTGCACTAGTCTTTGGTGCGACATTGCGGCATGCCAGCGGGCTGACTAGGAAGCCGACGATGCGGTCGAGCACACGCCGCGCTTGCTGTGCATCAACCAGCTTCATGTCAATATCACCCGGATGCTCAAATGCGTTCATGATTGCAGAACGCGTAATCTCGTGATACGAAATGCGGTGGAATGCCGCTTTCGTGCCCGTCCGCAGCAGCTCTTTCAAGTGCCAGGAAATCGCTTCTCCTTCGCGGTCCGGGTCGGTTGCCAGATAGATATCGACGGATTCCTTTGCCAGCTTGCGCAATTCGGCAATCACTTTGCGCCCTGATGCAGTCAGGACATAATCCGGTGCGAAGCCGTGCGCAAGATCGACGTGCAATCCGCCGCTTTCCGGCAGATCCCGCACATGGCCATACGATGCACGCACAACAGTATCACCACCAAGCAGCTTGCCAATAGTATGCGCTTTGGCCGGTGACTCTACAATCATTAATTTTTTACTTGACATATCGAAGGATGAAAACTTTTTCTGGAAGATTTTTTTCGGCAATCCGCTAAATATAAGCTAGCAAAATTCAGGAAACCGGTGTTTCTGCGACCGCGATGCGATTCTTTATCCGCTTCAAGCGTTTCCCCGGCAGTTGCTCAATGAGCTGCTTGATTTCCAGCATGAGCAGAATGCCGAGAATTGACGATGCCGGCTCATCAAGACGCGCAACGATGTCATCAACACCGCAGCCGGCAGTGCCGATTTCCTGCCAAACGCGGAATTCATGAGCAGAAACCGGAACCGAGATTGCGCTTTCGCTCTTCTCCTTCTGCGCACGATCGCGGCGCTGTTCGCCAACCGACGGCAAAGTCGAGAAGTCATTGAGCACATCATCGAAGGACTCGACGAGGCATGCGCCATCACGGATAAGCGCATTGCACCCCCGCGCATACGGCCCATCCACGCGTCCAGGCACTGCAAACACTGTCCGCCCCTGCTCCATCGCTTGCGCAGCCGTAATCAAGCTGCCGGAGCGCAACCCCGCTTCTACGACAATTGTGCCGCGGCATAATCCCGAGATGATGCGGTTGCGCATGGGGAAATGCCGGCGATCCGGCTTTTGAGCCATCGGAAATTCGCTGATTAATGCGCCGCCGCTTTGAGTAATCCGGTTAGCCAAAGGGATGTTCTCGTATGGATAGACATGGAGGAAGCCGCTGCCGAGCACCGCAATCGTCACACCACCATGATCTAGCGTCGCTTCGTGGCATGCGGTGTCGATGCCGCGCGCTAATCCCGAGACGACAATCCAGCCGCTGCGCACTGCATCACCGGCAAATTGCCGCGCAATTGCATCGCCGTATTGCGTCAAAATCCGCGACCCGACCATTGCTATCATTTGAGTGCAGTCGCCAAGCGCGCGCAGATTGCCGCGGACATACAAGCAGATTGGCGGATCATGAATTTCGCGCAAAGCATCCGGATAAGCCGCGTCTTCAATCGTGACTAGCTGTACTCCCGCTTGCCGCACAAGTCGCAATTCGTCGTCCAGATTGAAGTAGTTCTGCCAATTATGCAACACTTCAGCGCATCGCGCACTTAACCGCGGCACGCCAGACAACTCCTCAAGCGGCGCACCTAAAATCTGACACGGATCGTCATAACACTCCAGTAGCGAGCGCAGACGCACCGGTCCTACTTCGGGCAATGCGTTGATTATGATGAATGCATCACGTCTTTCCATAGTCGTCCGCAAAATATATCACTCTAAAAATCCGCGCAAGAGAAATTCACAATAATTAATAAAGAAACATAACGCTTCCAATAAATTAACAATATTGCGACATCGTAATTTATGCGCCGACATGCTGTATGCACTGTGCTGCGCATGAGCATCCGGCATGCAATGCAGTGACAATTGCATCATCTGCATCACAATTCTGTGCCAACCACGCATGCAGGAATCCAGCAATAAAGCTGTCGCCTGCGCCGACTGTATCGACGACTTTGATGCCCGCGATGGACGGTGATGCGTATGTTGTATGATTGCATAGCGCGCATGCACCGCGTGCGCCGAGTGTGACAATTGCGGCGCGCGCTTGCGGCCAATGCGCGAGGTCATTTCCGCGGAGCGCGTTGGCTTCGGCTTCATTCGCAAAGAGCCATTTGAAAGCTGGTGAAGACGCGAGCAG
Organism: Blautia faecis; assembly: GCA_963630475.1. Lineage (GTDB taxonomy): Bacteria > Verrucomicrobiota > Lentisphaeria > Oligosphaerales > Oligosphaeraceae > CAKUJM01. The sequence continues at coordinate 3,740 of CAVGNO010000027.1, forward strand.
TTCTGCGCGATGTGCGGTCACAATCGAATAATCGGCGGCATCGACACTGTAAGGAAGCTTTGTGCGTTCGGCAAATTGCGTCAGATGCGCCCAGATTGCCGGATAGCGCAGCGTATAGCCTTCAATGTGCAGCCATTGTGCATCTTTGAAATATTCTTCCAACAGCAGCTCTGGACGCACTTGCTGTTCGGCTTCCAGCATGGGAAACATTGTGCGCTCGCCATCCGGCGTCACGATAGCAACACAGCAATTGGTCGCAGTGTCCTTCACCGCAATCGGGCAGAATTCCAAATTTGGAATCCGCGCAATTTGCGCAGTGAAGAACTCCGCGTTATCGTCAGACCCAATTGGCGCAATCAGCCGTGCAGCGCACTGCGTTGCGCTTGGATGCTCCTGCGCTTCGAGTGCAAAATGCCGCAGTGTATTCGCGCAAGACCCACCGATGCTGCGATGATGACGTTCGGGTGCAAACTGCGCCAGCAGCTGCTGCTGTTCATGCTTACTGACAGGACACACTGTGCCGCGCATGACTTTCGGTGCGGCACGCATCAATTCCGCATCGCTGACATTGATTACAATATCAACGAATGCGCTACCGTATCCTGCCAGCAGCATCCTCGCCATCCAACTCTGAACTACAGCTTGAATTCGGCCTTCACCGCATCGACTTTATCGAGTTTTTCCCATGGGAAGCAGTCGCGACCGTAGTGTCCGCCAGATGCAGTCATGCGATAATTCCATCCTTGCGGTTTCAGCAGTCCGAGTGTTTCCGTGCAGCTCGCAGGGCGGAAATCGAAGATATTGCCATCATGCAACATTTTTTCGACAGTCGCTTCATCGACTTTCCCGGTGCCGAAGAAATTGACGTAGAATGCCAGCGGCTTAGCAATACCGATTGCGTATGCGACTTGGAGCTCGCAACGCGAAGCCAATCCCGCAGCGACGATATTTTTTGCCGCATAGCGCGCCATATAGCTCGCGCTGCGATCGACTTTGCTGGGATCCTTGCCGGAGAATGCTCCGCCGCCATGGCGCCCCATGCCGCCGTATGTATCCACGATGATCTTGCGGCCGGTGATGCCAGTGTCGCCATTGGGTCCGCCGATGACAAAATTGCCGGTCGGGTTGATATGCAGCGAAGCGTTTCCGGATGCATTGACGTGTTCGAAATCGATACCGCGAATCAGCGCTTCCGGGAGCACTTCATGCAAGACGTCCTTCACGAGCTGATGCACTTGCTTGCCCGCGCCCTCGATATGCTGATGGGAGACGACAATCTGCCGGATATTGCGCGGAACGCCATTTTCATAATAGAAGCTCAATTGCGATTTTGCGTCCGGCCGCAGGAAATCCGCATGGCCTTCATGGCGCAACTGCGCTAAGCGCCGAAGAATCAAATGCGAATAGTAGATTGGTGCCGGCATATACTGCGGTGTCTCATCGCATGCATAGCCAAACATGATACCTTGATCGCCAGCGCCCTGCTCGCCGCTCAAACTCGTATCCGCATCCACGCCCTGCGAAATATCGCCGCTTTGGCGATGCAAACGCGACTCTACTTTGAGCGTATGATAGTCGAAGCCCTCGCCAGAACGGTCGTAACCAATCGATTTTACGACATCGCGTACAATTGCATCGACATCGATTTCCAGATTCGGGCGCACTTCGCCGGAAAGCAATACATAATC
>CAVGNO010000027.1:5437-11876 GCA_963630475.1 Blautia faecis
TTGCAGTCCTGCGCCAATGCTGCATCCAGAACCGCATCTGAAATCTGGTCACACACCTTATCCGGATGCCCTTCTGAAACTGCTTCCGAAGTGAAGGTAAACTGATCCTTACGTAACGACATAACTGTTTTCTCCAATGTGTTTAATGGCCGCTGCCGCGTCTCGGCATGCGGACACCCATTGAGGCCTTGGTACTCGCCGGGCGCATCGCGTAATATAAAGTGCATAGCACAGTGCTGAGTCCATTTCTGACATCAATATTTGCCGCATTGCCGCATAAAAGAATCAACTCCACTGCGGCAGGTTATATTTAGCGGCAAACAAAAAATTTGAGCGTCTTGTCAAAGATAAAATTAAGAGGATTTTTTCTATGTCGAAATATGCATTTGAGATTGGTGCGGCGGCTTGGGGATTACGTCTGACGCCACTGAAAGAGCAATTTGCGATTTGCCGCGATCTGGGGCTGACGCAATTGGAGTTGCAGATTGCCAATGCCGATGGCGATTATCTGCAAATCGGCGCGAGTGAAAAGGAATTCGCACAAGTGCGCGAATGGAGCAAGCAATACGGCGTCGGCATCCGCTGCGCTGCAACCGGCAATGACTTCACCAATGACGACTTCCGCGATCAAGTCACTAAAGTGAAGACCGCTATCATGATCGCCGCCGGATGCGGATGCGAATTCCTGCGCATCTTCGCCGGATTCAACTCCGACAGCATCGTAAATGGCGTACGCCTCGACAATATGCTTGCGTCTTTGAAGGAATGCGCGGATTTCGCTAAATTGCATAAAATCACGCTAGTCGTCGAAACGCACGGTGGCGTCAATGACTTGGGCAGCGGCGCAATCATGCATGTCGCCAGCATCACGACTCGCGCAAATACTTGGCAGCCGATTCTGGATACTGGCTGCAAGATGCTCTATGATCCGGCAAACTTGGATGCCGCGGGACAAGCCGACCCGATTGCATTCTATCACAAATTTGCGTCTGACATTGCCGTGATTCACCTCAAGGATTTCAAGCGCATCCCCGGCGGCTGGCGCCCTGCTGCTTGTGGCGAAGGCGGGCTGGATTACCCCGCACTGCTTGATGCGATCAAGGATTTCTCCGGACCGGTGCTGTTGGAATACGAGCTGCCCGAGGATATTACCGACGGCTTCCGCCGTTGCCTCGCCGCACTGTAACGTATCTCCTCCTCCCAGGATTGCAGAAGTTTCCCGGGAGGAGCTAAACTTATGCCTTTTGCGTCTCTATACATCCACGTGCCATTCTGCGCGGGATGCAAATGCGACTACTGCGCATTTTATTCAATTGTAACGCATGACGATGCGTTGCGCAAACGCTATCTGGATGAGCTAGCCGCACACTTCATGCGCCGCGCAAGCGACTGCGCGCCATTGCGCTCTGTATTCATTGGCGGCGGAACGCCGGGGCTATTGTCGCCCCGCGAGCTTGCGCAGCTATGCGCGGCCGTGAAGCAGCATTTCCGCTTCGCGACGGATTGCGAGTGGACAATTGAGGCCAATCCCGAGAGCATGACACTGGAGAAACTGCGGGTTGCTGCTGAATACGGCGTAAACCGCATCTCCTTCGGCGTACAGTCATTCAACTCGGCGACGCGTCATGCTATCGGACGGCGCGGAACGCTCGATCATTTGCCGCAATTAGTCGAATACGCGCACGCTCACGCCAATATGCGCGTCAATTTCGACATGATTTACGCATGTCCGGGCCAGCGTCTCACCGATTGGCGCAGCGATTTGGAGAACGCGCTGGCATTTGAGCCCGACCACATCTCCTGCTACAGCCTGATCATCGAGGATTCAACGCCATTAGCGCAATGCCATCCAACCGCAATATCCGACGATGCATTTTTGCAATTCTGGCAATTCAATGACGAATTTCTTGGCGCACACGGCTTGCCGCGCTACGAAATCTCTAATTTTGCCAGTGCATCGCATCGCTGCCGGCATAATTGGGAGATCTGGCATGGCCAGAGCTACTTGGGATGCGGCCCAGCCGCAGTATCGTTTGACGGCGCGGACCGCTGGGAAGAGCCCGCGGATCTGGACGCATGGCTTGCGCATACGCGGCCGGCAATTGACCGCATCACACCAGATGCACGCCGCCGCGAAGTCTTTGCATTCGCATTCCGGACCGTGGATGGATGGCAGTGGGATGAACTGGCATCACGGCTGGGACTCAGCCGCAACGAAGTATTGCAATCGCATGTCATCGAAACGCTGATAGCGAATCAGCTCATCGAGACAGATGCGCACGGCATCCGGCCGACTCAAATGGGCTTGCTCTACAATGACGATTTGCTGTCTGCGTTAGTCTAGTGCGTACACAACCTGAATACGTGGAGTTAGAGACGCAATATCGTCGCAATGGTATAGTATGCGCTGTTACACAATCCTGCGGCAAGCGCCAGTAAGATTACGCGTGCAGGACAGGCAATTTCCTACGGCAAGACAGTAATTTATGGAATTAAGCGGATATATTCAAAAGAGTGCGGAGCGATTGGACGAGCTGGAACGCGCAATCGCCAATTTTGATTTTAACGGCGCAGGCGCGAATCGTTTTCAGGAACTCAACCGCGAGTATCAGAAGTTGAAGAAGCTCCAGGACTGCTGGAAGCAATACACTTCAGTCAAAACCCAGATTGCCGATAATCACGAGATGCTCGAAGCAGGCGCTGATCCCGAGATGGTCGATTTAATCAACGCCGACTTGGAAGAGCTCACTGCGAACGAAGTGACGCTTGAGCGTGATCTCAAATCGCTCATTCTGCCGGCGCACCCCAACGAAGGGCGCGATGTCATCATGGAAATCCGCCCAGCTGCCGGCGGTGACGAAGCAAGTCTGTTTGCCGGCGACCTCTACCGAATGTACACGCACTACTGCGAAGCAATGGGCTGGCGCATGGAAGTCATGGATATCTCCGACACCGAAGTCGGCGGCATCAAAAATGCTTCCATGACGATTCGCGGTGACGATGCATGGAGTATGCTCCATTACGAAAGCGGTGTCCATCGCGTGCAGCGCATTCCGACCACCGAGACCCAGGGGCGTGTCCATACTTCGACTGCGACTGTTGCGGTGATGGCGGAAGCGCAGGATGTCGATATCGAGCTGCGCCCCGAGGATTTGCGCATTGATGTCTTCCGCGCATCCGGTGCGGGCGGTCAGTGCGTCAACCGTACTGACTCTGCGGTACGCGTCACTTATTTGCCGACCGGCGACTTTGTTGCGTGTCAGCAGGAGCGCAGTCAGCACAAGAATAAAGATATCGCGATGCGAATCCTGCGTTCGCGCTTGCTTGAGCGCAAACAGCAGGAGGAAGATGCAAAGAATGCGGCGGAGCGGCGTGGTCAGATTGGCTCTGGCGACCGTTCCGAGAAAGTACGCACATATAATTTCCCACAGAACCGCGTCACCGATCATCGCTATAACATCACGCGATACGACCTCACTAACATCATGGAAGGCAATCTGGGCGAGCTACTCACCGAAATACGCGCCGCCGATGCCGAGCAGCGCCTCGCAGAAGAATTGCATCTCGAAAATTAAAATTCAGGAGATAATATAGATCATGTCTGAAGAAGCAAAGAAGAGCGGATGCCCAAGTGGCAAAAGCTGCAGTGAATGCGGTGGGTCATGCGGAAAGGATGAACAGCGGTTGCACGAAAATCTCAGCCATATCAAGCATATCATCCTTGTAATGTCCGGTAAAGGCGGTGTCGGCAAAAGTACAGTCGCAGTGAATCTCGCGACGAGCCTCGCGCTGGAAGGCTACAGCACCGGCCTCATGGATGTCGATTTTCACGGTCCCAGCGTCCCGAAGATGCTGCAACTGGAAAGCGAGCAGCTCATGGGCGAAGACGACTGGATTCTGCCGGTCGAAAAAGGCGCGCTCAAAGTGATGTCCATCGGCTTTTCCATTCCGTCCCCCGATCATGCAATTATCTGGCGCGGCGCAGTGAAATACAATGTCATCCGACAATTCCTCGCGGAAGTCAAATGGGGCGATTTGGATTACCTCATTATCGATGCGCCGCCGGGAACTGGCGATGAGCCGCTCACGGTCTGCCAGATGCTCCCGAATGCAGACGGCGCAATTGTCGTGACGACACCCCAGCAAGTCGCAGCAACCGACGTCAGCAAATCGCTGGATTTCCTGCGGCAGCTCAACTTCCACGTCCTCGGCATCGTCGAGAATATGAGCGGCTTTGCATGCCCGCACTGCGGCGAAATCACTGAAATCTTTGCGTCAGGCGCCGGCGAGCAGCTTGCAAAGCAATATGACGTGCCATTCTTGGGACGCATTCCAATCGATCCCGCAATTTGCCGTTGCGGCGATGACGGCACGCCCTTCGCGTATGCAATCGCCAAAACTGCAACTGGCAAAGCATTCGCTGAAATTGTCAAGAAGCTCGTAGAATAATCTTGCTATGTCAGGAAAAATTCGGCTTTTGTGACAAAAAATTAGCGTTAGTGCTTTACAAGTTCTAATTTATGCGCTAAATTTCCATCGTTTGCGCATTTCGTAAGACACGACAGCTTTTTCTGTGCTGTCCCAAAGACGATTTTCTGTACACACTTTTCAATATCACGACAGATAATTTGACCTCAATAACTATGCTGAAACGCCAATATCAAATACTGCTAGCGGTCATCGCACTGCTTGCCACTGTAAATTTCACTGAAGTCCAGGCGGCAACCAAATACAGTGACACAGACACTCTGGATGTCAATGGTGCGGTAGTCAAGACCGAGCTGTATTTGTGGAATCGTTTTTCGGATTTACTTGACGTATTCCGTTGCGGTGTTGCGCTAGGTCCTGGCATCGGTGCCGAAGTTGCAATCACCAACTACGTCCAGCTAGGTGCTTACGCCAACTGCGAACGCGGCATGTCCTTCCCGCATTTCATCCCGCCCTTCTGGCTGGTTGATTACTACGAGAAGAATGAAGATGCATTCCTCTTCCACGGCGGCGATTATGCAACTGCGGCATTCGGTCCGTGGCGCGCAGATACCCATGCCGAAGAGATTGACAACTACAGCTATCACTTTGAGCGGGACAAATGGGATGTCCGCGCGCAGCTTGATCTCGCGCTCATTCACATCTATGTCGCAGTCCGCCCTGTTCAGATTATTGACTTCTTCACCGGCATTGTCGGCTACGACTTCTGCTTGGATGACATGAAACTGGATGCGACTCAGGAGCGCCAGCCGGCAGATCAGCTCGGCCGCGGTCTCTCCAACTTGCTCTTTGGCATTGTCGAAGTCCCGGCTAATATCCACCGCATCAATTTAACTGAGGGTGATTTTGCGGGATGCACAAAAGGAACTGCGCTCGGCATCTGGCGCTTCCTCTGCCGCGAAGTCGTCGGCGCAGTCGAAACTGTGACATTCCCGTTTGGCTGGCAGCCGATTATCGAGCCGGTATACGTCCTCGATGGCAGCATCAACAACCCGATGTGGAAAGTCTACAAGCCGTCATTCCATAAGCGCTTCTAAAACCGCGATTTCCGCCAGAATTCAGTTTATTTTCCGCAGGGAGTGCCGTGTTGTCTGGCGCTCCCTGCGTCATTAACAGGGCATAGACGATGCAAAGCCGCCACAACACATTTTATGATCGGCTAAAGGGACGCCTCGACAAACTTGATTCCGCATCACTGCAAAAGATACTGCTGCGGCTGATCAGCGAAAAGAGCTTTTTTGAAGAGATATTCGAGACGGTCCGCGAAGGCATTATTGTCATTGACAACAAATTATCCATCCAGTTCGCCAATCCTGCGGCATTGCAAATCTTCGGATTGCCCAAGGATGTGATTGGCGAGCCGATCGCAAAATATTTCCGGCAGATGGATTGGACGAGCCTCCTGAAATTGCCGCCGGGCGAATGGGGGCGCTTCTCACGCCGCGAATTGCAGATCTTTTATCCCGAACGCCGGTTCTTGTCATTTTATCTCCTGCCAGCGCCAGAGCCGCCAGACAAACAGAGTGAAGACCAGCTGCTTGCGACACTGATTTTCCACGACATCACCGAGAATTGCCAGGATAACGAAAAGACGATTGAGACACAGCGCGTCACCGCAATTACACAGCTTGCAGCCGGCGTCGCCCATGAACTGGGCAATCCGCTCAATGCATTATGCATTCATCTGCAAGTACTAAAACGCAAATTGCGCAATAACGACAGCCAGTCACTGCATGATGCAGTTGAGCACTTTGTCGGGATCGCCGATCAGGAATTAGGGCGTCTGGATGCAATCATCAAGAATTTCCTCAATGCAGTGCGGCCGACTCAACTGGAGATGTCGCTGATCAACTTGCAGGATCTGCTGGTCTCTGCACTCGAGTTCCTCGAACCGGAACTCCAATCCAAAGACATCAAAATCGCATTGGACTTCCCTGCAATTGTACCGCAG
>CAVGNO010000027.1:11886-13045 GCA_963630475.1 Blautia faecis
GGGCAGCTCACCCAAGCATTTTTCAACCTCATCAAGAATGCGATGCAAGCAATGCCCAATGGCGGCGACCTGCATATCACTTGCACGGTCGATGACTCATTCGTCCATCTGCGCTTTGCTGACACCGGCGTCGGATTAAGCCGCAATGACATTGCGCATCTCATGGAGCCCTACTATACAACCAAACCGGGCGGGCATGGCCTGGGATTGCTCATCGTCGACCGCATTGTCCGTTCGCATGGCGGCGACCTCTCCATTGACGGCAAACCCGGCGAAGGCGCGGCATTCACCATCAGCTTGCCGCGGCACGCACGCATTGTGCGCCAGCTCGCCGCAGGCGCGCTCTCGGCTGAAAATTCTGAAAAGGAACCATAAATTCACCGGAATCCACGCAGAAATAAATATATTATCGGCATGCCAAAATTACCGGAAATATTAGTAATTGATGACGAGCGCAATACACGCGAGGGATTGCGCGATGCATTCAGCGACAAATATCAGATTACGCTCGCGGACAGCGCGGAAGCCGGGCTTGACGCGCTCAAGCATCACCATTTTGACATTGTGCTCACCGATTTGCGCATGCCCGGCATGGACGGCTTGGAATTCACACGGCAAGTATCTGCGAAAAAAGACGCGCCGTTGATTATCCTGCTCACCGCATACGGATCGGTGCAGACTGCGATGGCCGCGATGCGCGCAGGCGCATACGACTACCTGACCAAGCCAGTCAATCTCAATGATTTGGAGATGATGATCGATCGCGGATTGGCAGTGCTGGCCGAACGCCGTGGCAGCACGCAAGTCAGCGCAACTGGCAATAGCGACAGCGCACCGGCAGGCATTATCGGATCATCGCCGGCGATGACTGCATGCCTCGAAGAAGCAAAGCAAGTCGCGGCCGCGCGCTCAACCGTATTGATTACCGGCGAAAGCGGTACTGGCAAAGAGCTTTTTGCGCATGCGATTCATCAATGGAGCCCGCGCGCAAAGAAGCCGTTTATCGCAGTGCATTGCGCGGCATTGAACGAAAATCTGCTCGAAAGCGAACTCTTCGGACACGAAAAAGGCGCATTCACCGGCGCAGGCGAACGCTTTATCGGGCGCTTCGAACGCGCAGACGGCGGTACGCTCTTCCTGGATGAAATCGGGGAAATCT
>CAVGNO010000027.1:13055-16906 GCA_963630475.1 Blautia faecis
GTACTGGAGACACGCAACCTCGAACGCGTCGGCGGCACAACGACTATTCCCATCGATGTGCGCTTAATTGCCGCGACCAACCGCGATTTGAAAGCGATGGCCGCCGAAGGGACATTCCGCGAAGATCTGTACTATCGCCTCAATGTCGTTAATTTGCAATTGCCGCCATTGCGCGAACACCGCGAGGACATCCCGACGCTGATTGACCACTATCTGAAGCTCGCATCGGAAGACAACGGGCGCAAACTCACCGGCATTGCCAATGACGCAACCGCAGTCCTCGTCTCTTACGACTGGCCGGGCAATATCCGTGAATTACGCAATTGCATCGAACGCATGGTTGTGCTTGCGCGCGGTACAGTGCTGACCGTATCGGACATCCCGCACGACATCATGGAAGCAGTCGCTGCGCAATTCGAGCCGCAACCAAATACCGCAGCCGCATCATCCTCATCTTCGCAATCTTCCGCAAGCACGCAAGCGCCGCCGCCGATGATGCCGGCGACGCTGGACATCCACGACAACGAATTAGCGGCGATTCGCCAAGCGTTGGAGCGTACTGACGGCAACCGCACGAAAGCCGCCGAACTGCTCGGCATCAGCCGCCGCACACTACAACGCAAACTGCTGCAATATCCAGAACTGGACACGTAATGAGCATTTATCGTATTCTGCACTTTTCCGATGTCCACGCTGGATTGGTGGATTTTCATGCCGGCTATCTGTTTGACAAGCGGATTTTTGGACGCGTCAATCAATTTCTCCGCCGCCAGCGCAGCCTTGCACTGGACAATATTGAGCGTGTCGCAGCGCTGATGCGGGAAAAACACGTCGATTTCACCGTATGCACTGGCGACTTGGCCAGCATCGGATCCGCCGAAGAATTCGCGCATGTCACGCAGTTACTTCAGCCTATTCTGGATTACGCCGGCAAAAATTTCATCTTCGTCCCCGGAAACCACGATGCGTATGTCGCGCAAAATGCCGATGCATTGCGCAATACATTCAATACACTTAACCGCGGCCAGCTCGATTTCGATACACTGCCCGGCTCTCTCATCCATAACGAAGTCGAATTCATCGCACTGAATCCCGCACGGCCATGCCGCATCTGGCAATCGACTGGCGAGATGCGGCAAGACGCATGGAAGCGCTTGGATTATATTCTCGCGTCACCGCTTCAATCCAATGTCAAAGCGCGCATTATCCTCAGCCATTTCCCGCTGATCGACCACTGCAGCAAACCGCTGTGTTGGCGCACGAAATTCATCGATGCATCAGCGCATTTAGCGGATGCAATCAAGCGGCGCGCATTCAGCGCGATGCTCACGGGGCATGTGCATCATCCGTTTATCCATCCGCTTGGCGATGCCGGCTGTCTTGCAGTCGGCGCCGGCTCACTTACAATTCAAAACTCCTGTTCGCTAATCAGCGTCAATACAGAAACAGGCCTCTCTACCGCAGAAATCATCAGATTCTAACCGAAAAAGAAACTATGAACCACTACCTCGCATTTGACTTGGGCGCATCATCCGGCCGCGCAATCATCGGTCACTTTGACGGCAATAAAATTGAGCTGGAAGAAATCCACCGCTTCGCCAATGGCCCAGTACCAGTCGATGGCCATATCTGCTGGGATTTCGATGCGCTGTGGAATGAAATCAAAACCGGCCTCAAGAAAGCAGTCGATAGCGGCGTCAAGCTCGACGGCATCGCAGTCGATACATGGGGAGTCGATTACTGCTACTTGGGGCACGACAGCAAATTTGTCGGCAAGCCCTATCATTACCGCGACACACGCACGAATGGCGCAATGGACTGGGTCTTCCAGCGCATGAGCAAGGAAGACATTTACGCGCTCACCGGGAGCCAGTCACTGCCCATCAACTCGCTCTATCAGATGGCGGCATCACGCCGAGACAATGACAAGCGTTTGCAGTGGGACACCAAGTACTTGCTCTTCATGCCCAACGCATTCACTTACATGCTGTGCGGCAATATCAGCGCGGAATACACGCTTGCTTCGACGACACAGATGCTCGATATGCATAAAGGCGACTGGGCATGGAAAATTGTCGATGCTATCGGTGTCAACCGCGCAATTCTTCCGCACATTGCCAAGCCCTGCACGATTGCCGGCACGCTCACGGAAGAATTGCAGAAGGAGCTGGGCTGTGAAGCGATTCCGGTGATTTTGACTGGCACGCATGACACTGCGTCTGCAGTCGCATCTGTGCCTGCGGATGCGGATTCCTCCTGGGCGTATCTTTCCAGCGGCACTTGGAGTCTGCTGGGCGTCGAGCTGGATCAACCGCTCATCTGCCAGGAAGCGCTCGCAAAGAATTATACCAACGAGGGCGGCATCTGCGGCAAAATCCGCTTCCTCAAGAATATCATGGGGTTGTGGATTATCCAGGAATGCCGCAATCAATGGATTAGCGAAGGCACGAAGTACTCCTTCGGCGAACTCGCGCAGATGGCAAGCGATGCAGAGCCATTCTTCGCAATCATCAATCCCGATGATCCGCTCTTTGTCGCACCTGGCGACATGCCTGCACGCATCCGCGAATACTGCGAAAAGAGCGGCCAGAAGGTTCCGCAGAGCCATGGCCAGATTGCGCGTATCGCATTTGAGTCGCTCGCATTGCGCTACCGCCAGACTTGGCTGGAGCTGGAAGCACTGCTAGGCAAGAAGCTGGATGTCCTCCATCTCGTCGGCGGCGGCTGCCAGAATCTGCTGCTCAATCAGTTCACTGCAAACGCAATCAATGCAAAAGTCGTCACCGGCCCCGTCGAAGCGACTGCCGCAGGAAATATGATCGGACAGCTCATCGCGACCGAGAAAGTCGCGTCACTCTGGGATGCACGAAAGATTATCCGCAATAGCTTCGACTGCCAGAGCTACGAGCCAAATGCAGCCGAGAGCGCAGCATGGCTTGCGGCATACGATAAATTCACTTCGCTGCCCGCGCAGCTGTAGCCGCACGCGTCTCTTGCTACGATGCAATACTACTTGGCACCAATGGCCGGTTATACCGACCTGCCGATGCGACGCATTTGCCGGCGCTTCGGACTGCACTACGGCACGACTGCACTCGTCGATGCCGGCGCACTCGTGCATGCGAATCCGGACTGCCAGAGCATCTTGCATCGCGGCGAGGAAGAAGAGTGGCTTCAAGCCCAGCTGCTGGGCTCTATCCCGACGGATGTGCGCACTGCGACTAAAATGCTGCGCGATCATCCGTCGCACTTCGATGCGCTCGACTTCAATATGGGCTGCCCAGTCAGGAAAGTCATTCGCCGCGTCGCCGGCGCGGCATTGATGCTCCAGCCCGTCCGCGCACTCGAATGCCTCGCAATCATGCGGGACATCTGGCCAGGACGCCTCACAGTAAAGATGCGCATCCTCAAGGAAGAGGATGCCGCACCGACCGTCGAATTGGCAAAGAAGCTGGAAGCAATCGGCATTGACGGCATTGCAATTCACGGCCGACTTGCGCGAATGGTCTACTCCGGACCAGTCCATGGCGAGATAATCAGCGCAGTCCGCGAAAACCTCCATATCCCCGTCACCGCAAATGGCGGCATCTTCTCTGTCGCGGACGCAAAAATGCTCGCCGATCAAAGCGGATGCGACCGCCTCATGATTGCACGCGGCGCACTCTGCAATCCTTGGCTCTTCAAGTCGCTCAACGAAAGCGCGGACTACACGCCTTCGCGCGCGGAAGTGCTCGATACAATGTGCGACCATATCGCACTCATGGTTGAAGAATATGGCGAGCAATCCGCAATGATCCTCGGCCGCAAAGTCATCTCCGATTATCTCCACGGCCGCGGATTCCACCACGAAC
>CAVGNO010000028.1:0-11527 GCA_963630475.1 Blautia faecis
GATTAGACTTGGTGGTCCCGGCTGGAATCGAACCAGCGACCAAGAGATTATGAGTCACCTGCTCTAACCGCTGAGCTACGGGACCGCCGAAAATCACAACGCGTATATAAACACAAAAACCTGCCGGTCTGCGCCCGTCAGGAAGATAATAATGGTGGCTTCGCGGGGATTCGAACCCCGGACCAATTGATTAAGAGTCAACTGCTCTACCAGCTGAGCTACGAAGCCTTCTAGTTTTAATTTTCGGAACGCGACTTAAGATAACACAACCTCGATGGATTGCAAATTGCATCGCCATTATTTCACAATATTTTGTCATACTATCCACCAAATAGCTTCTCATGCTGTAGATTGCTGGCATTGCGGTATACATTTTTTCATCTACACTGCGGCTTATTTCCATTTATAACACAGTACATTTTTTCTATAGTATTCGAAAATACGGAATAAAACATCTTCGGCTACTATGAAAATTGTATATTTTGCGATTATTGCACTGGCATTTTGCGGCGTGTCCTGCGTAAACAACCGCGCAACGTCCGCCAATCTCCTGCAAAATGGTTCATTCGAGCAAGCTGTGATGCCGCCACAATGGCGTTTTGCAACTGCTGACCAATTCGATCAAGATGGACTCATCCTGTGCTCATCGACCGGACATGCGCATCGCGTCGAGGACAAAAATGTCGCTCCCGACGGCAATTGCTATCTGGCTTTCCGCGGGATTGGTCCATGTGCACTCGACAGCGCACTCATCGAATATCATGGCGAGCGCATCTCCGTGAGCGGAATGTGTTCAGGCCGCGATCAACGCACTGTCATCGGAAAACACGCCGGCATTATCGAACTGCTCGGCTTCGACAATACCGGCAAAATCATCGAGTACTATACAGTCTGGGAACAACCAGACGGCAACAGCGACTGGCAAGCATTCACGCATCAACACACTATGCCACAATGCGTAACACACATCGCATTACGCATCCGTACCGCTATGACCGCGTTCGGCGAATTCCGCATCGACGCGCTGAAGCTGACGCTGGAATCTGTAACTCAAAAATCTGCGAGGTAATAGAAGAGTCCGGCGGGAGCAAGCGTGCTCGATGCCGGCAGTTTGGGCATACCCTCGATGCGCAGACTCGGTTGTTGAGTCACGACACCGAAGAGGTCGTAGATCCATTCGTCGGTGTATTTATAATCGACGACATCGGCGGTGTCATCGCCGATTAATTCACGCATCTTATCCTTTGCGCTTTCAAAGCCGCCAAGCTCATCGACGAGCTTATATGCAAGCGCTGCTTCGCCGCTGACGGGGCGTCCATCGGCAAATTCGGCTTTGCGCACACTCTCGACTGTCGGGAAATACTCCTGGCGTCCATCAGAGATGACTTGGCAGAAGTATTCGAAGTCGGCCGCGACCATGCTCTGCAAATACGCATCTTCTTCGGGCGTGCTGGGGCGCCCACTGCTCAAGATGTCCTTGAATTTCCCCGAACGATAGACCATCGGCTTCACTCCGAGCTTATCCAGCAATCCGCTCACTTGATAGCTGCTTAAAATCACGCCGATTGAACCGGTCAGCGACAAGCGGTTCGAGACAATCCAGTCGGAGCCCGATGCGATGTAATAGCCGCCCGAACAGCCCATTGTATGGATGCAAGTGACGACCGGCTTGCCTGCATCGCGGCATGCATCGACTGCTTTGCGAATTTCGTCGCTTGCGACCACTTCGCCGCCCGGCGTATTCATATCCAGGATGATGCCGCTGATTGAATCATCTTCTATCGCTTTGTAGATGCGTTTGCAAATGCGCTCTGCGCTGGCGACACTGCCATTTTCCATATAGAAGTTGTTCGGCGCATTCATCATGATAATGCCCTTGACATTGATTTTGGCAATCTTCTGCGCACTTGTAGGCACTGCGCTTCTGCCCGAATCACCGCATCGGATTGCCACTGCCATTAGAAATAGGAAGCCAAAGAATACAAGCAGAATAGGCGTGAAACACCCAAGCATCAAACCGCAGCCAAATGGTCCCCAATTGCGTCCATTCTTTTGCTTCGGTTGCTTCGGCGGCTTTGACTGCGTATTCGCAGATGCATCACTCGTCGTCTGCTGCTGTTCTTGAGTCGTATTCTCAAACGATTGCTCTTGAGTCGGTTGCTTTAAGTTGTATATTCCCATGACCGTGTGTATGTGTGGTTAAAAGTGTGATGCGCGCTATGCCGTACGGTTCCTCATCCGGCATTTGCGTTATCCTGTGATGATTCTGCCGCAGGCGTTTGTTCATGCGCATCCGATGAAGCCGCATGCGCATCGGTAGCTGCTACAGTCTCCGGCTGACGCCATATTGCGATGCTCTTCTTGAGCTGCTTGCTCGCAAATGGGCATCCCTTAAATATAACAAATATAGCAAACAGCCCCACGATAATCAAGCAGATGTAAAATAATTTGTTTACACCATTATTGAAAACATCTTTAGCGACCTCTGGGTTACTTATTCCTTCCTGAATACCATCTGACACCTTGTATGCTGCAGTAATCATCGAGACCGACAATCCGCCTGCCATGATATGCTTCCAGTTTAGCGAATCGAGGAATGCCTTTGAGTTCTTGCTGTTTTTATAGCACTCATAGAGCATCGTTTTCGTCGCAGGCGAGTCGGCTTTTCCGGCGAATGAGAGCAGCCGCGCGCTATACCCAGGGCTCTTGGCCAGCACGACGCGGGCGGCGTCATCGCCAAATTCCTCGACGATGCGTTTTGCCAGCCCCGGCGCTTTGCATTCCAGCCGCAGGAAATCCGGTCCGATGCGTTTGGCAATTGGCAGGAGGTCGTCGGTATGCATCGCAAGTGCGCGGGATGCATCGGGGACTGCTTTGCAAAGCCGCAGGAAGTCGTCACCGTGTTTAGCGCTCTGCTCCAGCACTTCAAGTCCACCTTTGCGTATAATTCGCTCCATTGCATCATCGCCGTATGTAATAGCGCTCTTCATGAGCACTTTGCCCAGCGTGGCTTTTTCGGCTTTCGAGAGTGTGCGGCCACTTACTTTCGCGCCGACTTCCAGCAAGTCATCGCCCCACTTGCTCAACGCTTCGACCACGACTTTTCCGCCCACTGCATGCACCGGAAATGCGACCAATCCACAGAACACCAATGCAAAGATGATGAGAAAATTCTTCATGATATGTCTCCAATTAGAGTTGTGCGAGTGCCGTCGCGCTTAACGTGCGGCTCTCATCTTGAAATTGCTTCACCAGCGTCTCGGCATTGCGGCGCGCTTCAGCGAGCAGATCGCGTTTCGCACTCGCGATGCCACTTTTGAGCTCGCTTGCCAGCTTCTTCGGCATTATGTGCGAGACATCCCAGATGTCCCACGCAGTCCAGATCGTTCCACCCGCTGCGATTATTGCGCCAAAAACATCGCCTATCGGAATCGGACCATCAGCAGCTGCGCAAATCACCCCTGCGCTGGCGCTTCCTGCCAACTTGCCCGAAATTTTGACAAAGAGATTGCGTATCGCCGCAATTGTGGAGCGGATAAATAGCACTTCAAAAGCGACGCCAATTCCCGCACCCACAGTCTTCATCTGTTTTTCAACGACGAGCTTCTGGAATCTGTCCAGACTCTCCCCGAATTCCTTGAAGACTTTCTCGCTATCCAAGCCAACATCACCGCCGTATTGCGAATTCAGCGCGGCAATTGACTGCACATATTCCATACTGCGCTCTTGCAGGCGCTGGTTGAGCGTGCGCAGCTGGTCATCCGCCAATTGATACGCATGAGCACACGGAGACAGCACCGCCGGCTTGATTACATCTTCCAGACGCTTGCCAAAATCATTCGTGCCCATGATCTTGTCCTTTGCCGCCTTGTAGCTCAAGCTCATGCAGTTGCCGAAGCCGCTCAAGTCGCTGACGACTTGCGGCACCGCCGCATCGGCTTTAGCAAAATCCGCCGCAACCGACTCTTCCAAGTGCGACATAAACTTCGCGAGCAATCTCTCGCAGTCCGACTGATAATCCTCCGTCAATATCGTAATATCTCTGCGCAAATGCTCAACCTGAACAGGACTCACCTCAACATCCACGGGCAAACCCGACTTGCGCACCATCACTAATGACAGTAGCACAAAACACAATACCGCTAAAACCACAACAATGAAAATATTGAACCGCTTCATGTATGATTCCTCTCTTTTGACTTGGTCAATTGCATCTCCTGCCAGACCGGACATGCGACACTTGATATTTAAGCAATCGCGATGCCATTTTTCCGCAACGACCTCCAATCAATACATTCTTCTTCGCATAACATGCGTGTCACTAGCGACTTAATATAATCGATGACACACCGCTTATCCCTATCCCATTGACATCTATTTTTATAAAATTCTTTGTGAATGAAGATAATAATTTTTGTATAATCTATCATTTTCAACGGAATTCAACGGAAACGGAGGAAAACGGATTTTAACGGAGGGAAACGGAAACGGAAACGGAAACGGAAACTGAGGTTGTTTAACAAACAACGACATCCTGCCCAATGTATTGCCCCATGTACGGATGGCGCGTGTTATCGGCGCAAGCCACTTGTTCTGTGCCCGGGGCGCAAGCTCCAGGGATTTTTCTCGGTCATCCCTCCCCTTCCTTCGTATTGCGTTTTGCATACGCAATTCGTTGAAAATAAAATAGTTTTAATTTTAACGCGCAGTTCATTATAGACCGATTAGATTCCGGGCGGTGGGCGGGGTGCCCGGAGGCCACCAATAAGGTTCGCGCGCGCGCGAGGAAAACGGATTTTAACGGAAACGGAATCCGTTATATTCCGTTATATTCCGTTAGGACGCGATTTCCACCGACGAAATCCTTAACATCAATAGCAGCGCATTCATGCGCGCATAAAACGAGGAATGACAATGAATTTTGAAGATTTGATGGCGGAGTGCCCGCTAATCGCAATTTTGCGCGGCATCACTCCGGAAGAAATCGTGGATGTCTGCGATGTCCTGTACAAAAATAGCATCCGGCTGCTTGAGATACCGCTGAATTCACCCAATGCATTGCAGAGCATTGAGCGTGCAGTCAAACACACCGAAGGACGGATGATGGTTGGCGCCGGCACAGTGCTAACACCGGAAGACGTCCGCGGCGTGCATGCAGCAGGCGGTAAATTCATCATCTCGCCCAATACGGATGTCGCAGTAATTCGCGAAACGAAGGCACTTGGACTCCTCTCGATTCCAGGCTTTTTCACTGCAAGCGAAGCATTCACAGCAATTCAAGCCGGCGCGGATTACCTCAAGCTCTTCCCTGCTATTCTCGGTCCGGGATACATCAAAGACTTGAAAGCGGTGATCAAGAAGCCGATTCTTGCAGTCGGCGGCGTCAATGCCGCGAATCTGCCGGAATTCATGAAAGTCTGCGTCGGCGCTGGCATCGGCAGTGCGCTCTATAAAGCAGGGAAGTCACTTGATGCGCTCGACCGCGATGCCGCTGCGATGGTCGCTGGAATTAACGGAAACGGAGGATAACGGATACCGCTAAAGTCTGTCATCCTCCGTTGAAATCCGTTTCCGTTTCCCTCCGTTAAATTCCGTTATCCTCCGTCATCCTCCGTTTCCGTTAATATATTAAGACAGTTTACGCAAAAATGTCACAAACGGAGAAAGAGGTCATTTGTCATCATCAATATTTAGTCGAATAGGTCTGTGGTTCAAGGCGTTATTTAGTAGCGGCCGTGAGGAGGTCAAGCCACAGTCGAATGAGAGTTCATCGGCTCCTGCACAGAAGCGTCAGCGGAAGCCGCGGCGTCCGAAGCCGTCTCATAATGAGTGTGATGTTACCGTTGCGCGTCCGTCTTCTGCGTCGCGCGACAGTGTGCATGAGCAGAAGCCATCCGCCACTGCATCAGCATCATCTACGCAATTGCGCAAGAAAGCGTTAGGGGATTGGCAAGTTCCGGCGATGCCGACGGAGCTGGAGGAAGGCGCAACATATTTTCAGCAATTTCCGTTGCGTCCCGAGATATTGCGTGCGACATTAGAGGACCTCGGATTTAAGAAGTGCACGCCGATTCAATCCAAAGCGTTACCGGCGGCAATTGCAGGCAAGGACATTGCGGGCAAAGCACAGACCGGCACGGGCAAGACCGCAGTATTCCTCATGGCGACGATTGAGCGTTTCCTCGAGCAGCATGATCAGCGGCGGAAGAACCAGCCATTTGCGATTGCGCTTGCGCCGACGCGTGAGCTTGCGTTGCAAATTGCCAAGGATGCGGAGAATTTGAGCATCTATACGCCATTGCGCACTGTCGCAGTATTTGGCGGCATGGACTACGACAAGCAGCTGCGCGATCTGCAAAACGGCGTCGATTTAGTTGTCGCGACGCCCGGGCGACTGATAGATTTTATGCAAAAGCGCGCGCTTGATCCATCGCGTGTCGGCGTCCTGATTATCGATGAAGCTGACCGCATGCTCGACATGGGCTTTATTCCGGATGTGAAGCGCATCATCTACCGTTTGCCGTCACGCGAATTGCGTCAGACGATGCTTTTCAGCGCGACGCTATCGCACGACATTCTGAATTTAGCGTCGGCATGGATGCGCCCCGAGCCGGTCGTCGTCGAGATTGAGCCGGAGCAAGTCGTCGCGTCTGGCATCAACGAGACAATCTATGCGTGTACGAGCCGCGAGAAGCTGCCGATCATGCTCTGGATCCTCAAGCACGAGGAGTGCAGCCGCGTCATCATCTTCCGCAACCGGAAGCATGAAGTGGAAACGCTGGCCAATACGCTGAAGCGGCATGGCGTGCAGTGCGAGATGCTCTCGGGCGATGTCAATCAGAACCGCCGCTTGCGCATTCTCGAAGATTTCCGCAATGGCAATATCCGAGTCGTCGTCGCAACCGATGTCGCGGCACGCGGGCTCCAAGTGGACAATGTCACGCACGTCTTCAACTACGATTTCCCCTACGAAGCCGAGGATTACGTCCACCGCGTCGGCCGTACTGCGCGTGCTGGGCACAAGGGGCGCGCAATCTCGTTTGCGGACGAAAACAGCGCATTTGTCATCCCCGACATCGAGGAATACATTGGCCGGCCACTGCCCATCACGAAACCTGATGACGCTATGCTCGTGATAAAGTGACGCGTGCAGATGAATTACGAACTGCGTACAGGTGACAACGAGCAGCCGCGGGAGAATTTTGTTCTGCCGGTCGTCGCGGTGCTGGACCGCTTGCGCAGTGCATACAACACGGGCAATGTCTTCCGTGTTGTCGATGCAGTACGCGCGGAAGGGATTGCGGCATGCGGATACACGCCATGTCCGCCGCATGAGAAGCTAGCGAAGACAGCACGCGGCTGCGATGAATTTGTCAAATGCGAGCATTTTGAGGATGCGGCTGCAGCGGTTGATGCGTTGCATCAGCGCGGATACACGGTCTACGCAGTAGATACGATTGAGGGCGCGCAGTTTTATCACGAATGCGCATTGCATTTCCCCTGCGCATTTGTCTTTGGCAATGAGGCGTTAGGCATTTCTGCGGAAGCGCTAGCGCGTTGCGATGGCGCAGTATGCCTCCCCGCATGCGGCCTCAAGAATTCAATCAACGTCGGTAATTGTGCGGCAGTAGTGCTATTTGAAGCACTGAAACAATTTAGGGCAAGACCGAGATGAATGGGATTATCGTCTTCTTTATGTGGCTTGCGGCCAAATTTGCATTATGGCTGCGCTATCGGGTCACGGTCATTGGATTGGATGAAGTCTACCGTCAGTATGGCAAGAATGGCATTTTATTTCTGCCCAATCATCCGGCATTAATAGATCCGGTGATCATGTCCTCGGTGCTGTGGCGGCGTTTTCATCCGCGCGCACTCGTCATCGAGAAGCAAATTCGCGCGTCTGCATTGAAGTATTGCTGGAAACGTCTGCGGATTTTGCCGTTGCCCGAGATGGGCGTGACCGGCATGGCCGGCTATAACGCAGTTGTCGAGCAGATCAACTGCTGTATTGACGCGCTGAAAAATGGCGATAACTTGCTGATGTATCCGGCGGGGCGCATCTATCGCTCGAAGACAGAGAAGCTGCGCGGCAATGGCGGTGTCGCACGCATTTTGAGCGAATTGCCTGACGTGAAGATTGTACTCGTGCGCACAACGGGTTTGTGGGGCAGCGACTTCGGCCGCGGAAAGGGCTACCAGATTACATTCGGCCAGACACTAGCGCGCCACTGGAAGCACGTGCTGCTGAACGGCATCTTCTTTATGCCGCGCCGTAAAGTCACAATCGAATTTGTGCCACGCCCCGCCGATATGCCCGATGGCAGCGACAAGGAGCATCTCAACCGCTATCTGGAAAATTTCTATAATGTCGCGATGCGGCCAAATACGTATGTGCCATATACGTGGTTTGAACGCGGCGGAACGCGCATCGTCCCGGAGCCGGATACATTCAATGCGAACGAGGATACAATGCGTGTGCCGGCAGATGTGCGCCATAAAGTGAAAACGAAGCTCCTCGAACTCTCCGGAAAGAAGATGCTGCGCGATACCGATACGCTCGGCACCGACCTGGGCTTGGATTCACTCGTCGTCGCGGAACTGCATCAGTGGCTGCAGAATGAATTCGGCGTCGAAATCCCCAGCCCGGAGAAGTTGCGCACAGTCGCATCCGTAATGATCGCCGCGATTGGCGAGAGCTCCAGTGTCGAGCCACTCACCGATGTGCCGCCAAACTGGTTCTACGAAAACGCAGATCCGCTGACGACGACTGTCGCGGAATCCATCCCGCAAGCATTTTTGATGAATGCCGAGCGCTATCCCGATCGACCCGTGTGGGCTGACCAGACCAGTGGTGTCTTCACTAATCGCAAGATGGTGCTGGCGATCATGGCACTCGCGCCCGCTATCCGCAAGCTGGACGGCACGCATATCGGCATCATCATGCCGGCAACTGTCGTCTCGACACTGCTCTATCTAGCGTGCCAATTCGCGGGGAAGATACCCGTGATGATCAACTGGACAGTCGGCAACCGCAATATGCGGCATTGCGTCGATAACGCCGATGTCAGGCATATCCTGACTGCGCGTATTCTCATCGAGCGTCTCAAGGGCACAGGCGTCGATTTCAGCGGGCTCGAAGAGAGTTTCGTGATGCTAGAGGATTTCAAGAAGCGCATTTCGCTGTGGCAGAAATTGCGCGCGCTGATCTTAAGCCGCATCAGCTGGGAGTCGTTGCGCAAAGCAAAGATTACGGAGACTGCAGTCGTCCTCTTCACATCCGGGTCGGAGAGCATGCCCAAGACAGTGCCGCTCACTCATGAGGGCATCATCGCGGATTTACGCGATGCGATCAAAGACATGGGTATCCGCCAGGATGACTGCCTGCTCGGGATGCTCCCACCATTTCACTCCTTCGGCATACTCCTCAATACATTCTTCCCATGCGTCTCCAATATCCGCGTCGTCTATCACGCAAATCCGACCGAAGGCGCGATGCTCGCACGCATCACTGCCGCGTATAAAGTCACATTCTTCTGCGGCACTCCGACTTTTGTGGCGAATATCCTGCGCAATGGCACACGCGAACAATTCGAGCTGCTGCATCTCGTTGTGACTGGTGCGGAAAAATGCCCGCAGTCCACACTTGATTTAATGCATGAGAAAGCGCCGAATGCGCATCTCTACGAGGGCTATGGCATCACCGAATGCAGCCCAATTGTCTCGCTCAACAAGCCAAACGCGACTAAATTCGGCACAATCGGCCGCTTGCTCGATTGCACTGAAGGCGTAGTCGTCAATGAATGCAATACACGCGAGCTGCAGCCGGGAGAACCCGGGATGCTCCTCGTGCGCGGCACCAACATCTTCCACGGCTACATCAATTACGACGGGCCGTCCGCATTCGTCACATTCCAGGACAAGATGTGGTATCGCACTGGCGATATCGTGAAGATGGACGACGAAGGCTATATCACATTTGTCGGCCGCCTCAAGCGCTTTGTAAAGATTGGCGGCGAGATGGTCTCGCTGCCCGCAATCGAAGAAGCGCTGTTGCCCGCATATCCGAATCCCGACCCGAATGCGAAGGGTCCTGCGCTGGCAGTCGAATCACTCGGCGATGATGACAGCCCGCAAATCACACTCTTCACAGTGCTGGATCTCGAGCGCGAAGATGTCAATCAGACACTCCGCAATGCCGGATTCTCCCCGATTCAATTCATCAAAGCCGTGCGTAAAGTCGAGAGCATCCCGCTGCTTGGCACTGGCAAAACCGACTACCGTTCGTTGAAACAATGCGCATCATAAGCGGGCGTGCCCGATCCATCCGATTAGTCGTGCCGCAAAGCGACAAAGTGCGGCCGACCGAAGATAAAGTCAAGGAGTCGCTTTTTGCAACGCTGGGTGCTATCAACGGCTGCGCAGTGCTGGATCTCTTTTCCGGCACTGGCGCGCTCGGCCTGGAAGCGCTTTCGCGCGGCGCATCGCAAGTCGTGATGATCGAACGCGAAGAATCACATGTCGCGGCAATGCGCAGCAACTTGGCTGCAGTGCAAAAAGCAATCCGCAGCAGCGGCGCATCGCAAGACGAAATAGGCACCGCGCAGATTATCCGCGCCGATGTGCGCACCGCGCTGAAGTCGCTGCAAGGGAAATTCGACATCATCCTGGCAGATCCGCCATATCATCCCGCACCAAGCGAATACGGCGGCCGCGAATTATTATTGGATGACGCGCTGTTACGGCTCGCCGCCGAAGACGCAATTATTATGATCGAACACGATACCGCGACGAAGGATCTGCCGTGGGCGCCGCTCTCGCAGTGGCAATTACTCAAATCACGCGCATTCGGCATCCGCACCGCATCATTCGCGCGCATTGCAAACCCGTGAATCGGTTACGCCGGACCGCATAATTTGCGCGAATATATCAGATTGTCGCGCCTGGCAGAAATTCGGGTTCCACCAAAGTAATCTTCTGATATGGCTGATGTTGAATCATCGCGACAAGAATATTTTCCAGATTCTGGACAATTCCTTCTGTGCCGTGAGTGATTGCCGCAATTGGCGCATCGCCTTCCCGACAAAAGCCCGTGGAGTCCAGCGTGATAAACTTGAAATCGTCGGGCATTCTGCGCTGTTCATGCAGATAATCGCAGATAATTTGCGACAGCTCATCGGTAAACAAAAATAGACCGTCATGGCCGTCTTTGAGGACTTGCGCAGCAAGCGCGAGGTTTTCCGTTGTGGAATATCCCTGCCCTTCCCACTTCTCCCCGTAGACTGCATTCGCGGCATCGATGCCATTTTCCTGCAATGCCGCGACAAAGCCGTTGCGGCGTTCATCAAATGGCCGGCACCGCCAGCGCGAATAGATGATTGCCGGATTGATGCATCCCGCTTCAAGCAATTTCTCCGCAGCGAGATGACCGGCCGCAAAATCATTGAGCGCGACAATATTGGGGACATGACCGATTTCTTCACCGTTGATGCCGATGACGCGATCGCATTCACTGAATTTTGCCAACAGC
>CAVGNO010000028.1:11537-16823 GCA_963630475.1 Blautia faecis
CACTTCGTCAAACGACTCGGCAAAAATGGTCGCATACGGCAATTCCCAATTCGCCATGACTTGCGAATAACTCGCATTGGGCTCTATGCAAAATGGCTTTATGCAAATCGGCGAATTGCGAAAACGCCGCTCCAACCCAAGATAAATGCGCAGATACTGCCGCACATTGGGCAATCCAGAGCCGTTCGCGACAAAGTAAACCGTATAGCTCCCCTTGTCACCCAGCGAACGCGCAGTGTCGCGAATTTCTTTGACGCCATTGACATTGCGGATTTGCCCGCGCTCCTCCAGGATTTTCAGCGCTTTGCGCAACGTCATTACGCTACAGTGCAACTCCTTCGCCATCGGCCGCTCCGGCGGCAGCGTCCGATGCCCCGCCATCTTGCGCGCATTGAGCAACCGCTCCACCGCAGTCACGACCATATTGACCGTGGAGTAACTGCGGTGAATCAGATTGCGATACGGCGTCATGCCATTGGATGATGCGTCTGTGGGAGGCATAGGATTTGAAACGGAAACGGATTTTTTAACGGAAACGGAGGGAAACGGAATTTAACGGATTTTGACGGAGGGGAACGGAAACGGAGAATTTCCGTTAATTTCCGTTAATTTCCGTTAATTTCCGTTAATTTCCGTTATGGCAGCAGCACGAGGTCCATCCATTCGGCGGGGCGTTTGTCATTGCCGATACCGGACGTGAGTTCCAGCCAACCGCAGCGCTGTCGGCCGTTGTTGATATTGATGATCGTGCCCAAGCGCATCGCGGAATTTGGCGCAAGCTTGAACGGGCTGACTGTGCGGCGAGTAAACGCCATCTCATAGACAGTGCGATCCGCATATTGTTTCACCGCAAACGGCACTGCTTCGGCAGATACGACGCCTGTCTCCTTCGCAAGGCTGTCGTGAACCGCAGCGCTTGCCCAGCGGCAGAACACAACCGGCTTGCCCGTGCTGGTCTGTCCTGCGGAGTACTCGAAGTCGTCATCTTCGATTTGGGATTCCGGCTTCGCGTTATGCAATGTATCGAAGCAGATCTGGACACTATCGTATTTGTAGATAGCCGAGGGTTCTTCGGTTGCAGGGATAGCGAAGAGTGTCGGCTTGAAGACTTCAAATGCGACATAGAGGTGGTCGTCATCCCACGCATAGCGCAGATTTGCGGTAATCTTGTCTTCCTCAGCGCCCCACTCGCTCTTTTCATACGAGTACTTGTTAAGCCCCTTATTACGTTTGTCTATGCGGATGACTTCTGTATCGGCAGGCCAGTCGGCAAGATCGCCATCGATGACTAGCGGTGCGGGTGTCTTATGGGCGATAATTGCGCGCAGATTGAGCTCTTCCTCGCGTGTTTCATTACGGCCGACAACTTCCGCGCGAACTTTGACCTTCTGAGCATCGGTGGAAATCACTTTATTGAGCGGAAATGCGATGACTTCGGAGTCCTCGCCGCTAATCTGCTCAAGCGTCTTCACACTCTCGCCTTTGACAATGCCAGAAGTGAGAATCGTGAGCTTGACATCGACCGGTCTGCCTGTCAAGTTCTTGACGCGCAGATTCATCTCGTCGGCATTGAGAATCTCCGGAGTAATCTCGATGCTGTTGCCGGATGTATTGGTCAATGGCGCATTTTCGATGAGCGCAATGAAATCCGCCAATGACAGCGTGCTGTCCAAGTAGATCGGGAATTCGTTGATCGTCAGCGCATCCGTCGGAATTACAGTGCCGCAGAAGTCGTATGCTTTGACATCGTCCTTGCTAGTGAAGCGCATGACAGACGGTTCGCCCTGCCACTTCCAGAGAGCAGCGGTGCGCTTGCTGCCGTGGTCGAAGATGTGGCAGCGATAGCTGATGCCGAGTTTCGCACGGCCGACACACGGCGCGTCCTCGATGCGGTCAATCAGATTGCGAATCGCAAACAATGCCAGATTGGGAATTGGCTTGCGGTCATTTGACGGATCGGTCATGAGCATCGTATTCCACGCAGTTGCGACATACGCGCTTTCGAATGCGAAGTGGTAGTAACGCTGGACGCCACCTGCGAAGCCCTGGATGATATTGCGGATGTCCCATGCCGCGGCTTGGCGCATATATGGCGTGATCTTGTTGTCAGTCAAACCGGATTGCTGCACATGGCCGGCCTCGGTGCCGATTTGCGGAATAGGCTTGTAGTGATCGATGAGCTGCTGGAGCTTGCGCGCATTCTCGGTATAATCCGGCACTTCGGGAATCTGACAATATGGATGATAGGAGACAAAGTCCAGCACATCCTTGCCGCCATTTTTCAAGATGCCCTCAATCCACGTAAAATCGATTGGCAGCACACACGGTCCAGCCAGCTTTGCCTGCGGGTCATTCTCCTTGATGAGCGCGGCAATTTGCTGAATCTGCTCGAGATCCTTCGCAGTCGTCCAGCCACGGCAGATATTCACTTCATTCTGGCTCTCGTATACTTCAACTGAACCTGCAGTCTTGCGCATATTTTCGCCAACCATCTTCATCCACGCGTCCCATTTGGCTTGGTCATCGCGCTGGTCATCCCACATGCCGATATTGAAGAGCGGCTTGATGCCTTGCGCACGCAGATACGGCGCAGCTTTGAATCCGCCTTCCAATGCACCAGTCGCAGTGCCAATACGCACTGCACCAATGCGCATGTCCTTCAAATACGGCGCACAAAGCGCGACATTGTTGGACTTGACCGGATATTCGACGCCAATGCGCGTCTGCAGCTGCTGATTCTTGTCAATGACACCAAAATGCATGGTGTATTCCTTGACCGCGCCGTCCGCTTCGCAGCTGAATGTGAGATTCATTGCGCCGCGCAATGACGCCAGTGGCTCAATCGCAAAATCAAGCGTCTTCTTCTCATCCGTCGCGAAGCTGATATTACGCGCAGCGGATTTCATGACTTCCTTGCCACTCCAATCATAGAGCGTCCAGAAGAACTTGCAATCAAGCGGCTTGCCCGCGTAATTCTCCGCTTCCAGCGTCGTTTGGATTGTCTCGCCCGCGTAGTAGTATCCATGCTGATGCGCTTGCGTGCCGCGCAAATGCACTTTGTCATTATCGACAAAGCTGGAATGGCCGCCCGTCGCACATGACACTGTATCTACCCAGAGTGTCCCGCGCTGATTTTCGTTGATGCTGACATTCGGGAACGCAACGCCGGAAGGCGACGCGTATTGCCTGACAAGGCCGTTGTTGAATGCGACATTGGCCTTTTCGCCCCACGCCGGCAGATAGAATTCGTATTGCTTCCATTCAGTATCGACTCGATAGGAGCTGAATGCCGCCAACGCATTGGCCAGGAAGACACCCATAGTGACATTCATTGGCTTGTCCGCTTTCATCCAAACCGTGAAGGAGAAGGGCTTGCCGGGGATATATTTGACGGGGTTGAAGTTGAAGCGCGAGTTGAGGTGGTCTTCTTTAGCCGTCATCTTGAAAGAGTAACGACCGCTGTGCACGACCGTGCTGTCCAGTTCCACATCGACATCACCCGTGATTTCGATGCCGCGGAAGTCGAAATGCTTCTGATTCCAATCCATTTGGGAAAACGCATTCGATGTGGCGAATGTATTGTAGAAGCCGTCCTCCGCACCGCCATTTTTGATCAGATTTTCAGAGACGCCGGCATCCGCTTCCTTCACCGGCGCGTATGCAAAGAACTTGACATTCTTGATGCGATAGATGCCGGGCGAGCTCAAGTCCACGCGCATGTAGAGCGCTTCGACGCCGTCCGGAATCGGTGTCTCAAGCACCAGCTTCTCGTCCTTCTTGCCAGTGAGCGTATAGTCGTTTCCTTGAAACCAGCCCTTGCCTTTGCCGCTTAAAATTATCAGGGTTACACCAGTATTGGCTTCGCCCTCGATCGTGACTTCCAAGCGATTGTTCTTTTCAGCAGTCGTCTTGCCCTCGGGCGTGCAGTACCACTCGCCGGCTTTTGGCCCGTGAAATGCAACGACCAGCCGCGGCGCAGTCTTGTCCGCTGCAAAATACTCACGCGTGTCAATGACCAAATAGCCGTCTTCCTGACTGGCCTTCACCAATTTGGCCTGCTCTGGCTTCATACTGAAGAAGCCAAATGCACCCGTGCCCTTTTCATATACGGAAAACCCACGCTCGTTGGGCTCGAATTTATATGCAGTGCCAGGCGAAATCTCATACGCATGAAGGCACGCAACGACAGACAACAGCGCGATCGCGCTGAATAACCGGTGTAATCTCATAATGGGGGGAGGAATAATGGGGGCTAGAGGCTCTAATTCATGCTGAAGAATGTTGTGGAGGCGAACCAGTCCGTCAAGAAGCTTGCCATGCGCTGCTCAACATGACCGTCCAGCATCACGAAGTTCTTCGCCGCCGTCATAGGAGGTTCCGGAGCTGTGGGTGGCCAGCCAATCCAATCAATCAGCGGCGCGACTGTGGGCGAACCGCCATGCGGATAATACTCGTTTTTCATGCCGCTACCGCCGGATTGAAAGCTATGTGTCATATTGTTTGCGCTGTCTCCGGCAAGACAACGGCTGGAAGGATCAGTGAATTTATCCAGGCGAGATCCTAAAGAAGCTCCATAACTAAGATAATTTCCCCAGTCCGCAAAACCCTGTTTATAACCTAAACCTGCAGCCATAGCGTATGACCCACCCAGCTGGATCGAGCTCTGGCGGGACGCCGGACACCGCAGAATCATACAATTGCGGCAATCTACAAAACCTCCTTTATCTGCGGTGATATCAAGCAGTTTCTCGCGATAGAGTATCTGCTTGTAGTTGCCATTCTGACTGAAAACGCTATAAGTCCCGCCATTGGGCGAGGGCAGCCACCCGCCATTCTGATCCGCATACATGAAAAATGCCAGTCCCAACGACTTGAGGTTGTTCTTGCATGACACATCACG
This sequence comes from Blautia faecis, assembly GCA_963630475.1. GTDB lineage: Bacteria > Verrucomicrobiota > Lentisphaeria > Oligosphaerales > Oligosphaeraceae > CAKUJM01. Next base: position 16,438 of record CAVGNO010000028.1, read on the forward strand.
CGCTTTCTCACGCGCCTTCGCTAACGCCGGCAATAACATCGACGCTAAAATGGCTATAATTGCAATTACAACTAATAACTCTATGAGCGTGAATGAGTTATGTTTTTTTTGCGAGCGCGAATTCATCGTCATGCCTACCTCCTCACAGTGGCCATTTGTAATGAAGAACCGATATTTCCTATCCCGACTATTATAGAAAATACCGGCGGCGATGACAATATTTGCAATGAAGCCTGAAGTGCTATAATTGTGACATTCAATGCAAATCATGCTCTAAAGCGCTCTAAACTTTACCTGATTCCGTGGAGTTAGAGAATTTTGCGTCAGAACGAGGAATTTCGAGGGAGCGTACCGGGAGTACGTGACCGAGAAATGACGAAGTGCTG
>CAVGNO010000029.1:0-16466 GCA_963630475.1 Blautia faecis
GCATACGAATAAAAAATGTCACATTCCGCAAGACGTATGACTATTTGCGACCGTTGCGATAGCGGTACGCGTCATTCTCATACTCGTCCTGGAAGGACTCCTCGCCGAAGATGCTGGCATCACGCGGCTTGAACACCTCGTCGTCCTGCCCATCCTCGAATTTGAAAATCGCGACACGGATTACAGTCTGATTCAGGCGATACTTGTCCTTGATCTGCGCCGGAACCGTCGCATCCATGGATACGACATAATCCCAATAAAGACCGACCTTGTGCTTGCCCATCGGGCGTGCAAAGGTGCGCTTCTCGAAGAACTTGACGCGCGAAATCTCGCCGCCAAGCGCCTTCAGCTGCTCCTGAATGGTGGCATCGAAAGCCTCGCCATTCCCCTCAACCTTTGCCGGGTCGAGGATGAAGACTACTTCATATTTAGACACTTTGTTTTTCTCCAATTGTTGTTGGCATTGACTAGTCCGCTTCAGGATTTACGCTTTGTGTGCAATCATGCGCGCGGCGCACTCGATACTGCCGCTTACCGCTTCATTCACAACTGCTGCGGCATTGCGAACAATCTCCGCAGTCGTATTTCCATTCGCGGCAACCCATGGCGCAAGCACATAATCGACGATGCTCACACCCGAACCGGGTTCCGGTCTCCCAATACCCACCCGCAGACGCGGAAATTCCGCAGTTTGCAGGCACTGCATGATTGAGGCAAGACCGCGGTGTCCGCCAGAAGAGCCGTTATTGCGCAAGCGCATTTTGCCCTCTGGTAAATCCAGGTCATCGCTTACTACCAGCATTTCCCGAGGGGAGAACCGGAAATGCTGAAAGAGTGCCCCGACTGCCATGCCGCTTTTGTTCATGTATGTCATCGGCTTGAGCAGCACACAGCTGCGTCCGCCGATTTCCAGCCACGTCACACGGCCATTTTCCGGCTGCCAAATTGTCGCGCCCGACTTCTCACCGGCATTGCGAATGAGCTCGTCCGCGACCAGCCATCCGGCATTATGCCGAGTATTGGCATACTCGTCGCCGGGATTGCCCAGACAGACGATTAATTTGACAGCTATACGGGGGTCAATCATACCGCTTCCATGGAAGCGCAGTCTTTTATTTCAACCGCGCATCCTGGAAAATCATCCATAACCGCAGTAGGGTTATTTCTTTGCAGCGTCAGCTGCCGGTGCAGCGGCTGCATCACCCTCGGCCGCTTCAGCAGCAGGTGCTTCAGGAACTGCTGCAGTGTGCGGAACGCGGACATGGAAGACAACCAAGTCTTCGTGTGCCAGCGCTTTGACATTTGCCGGCAGAACCAGATCCTTGACTTTCAATGCGTGATCCAGTTCCAATGCAGTGACATCGACGACGAGGACTTCCGGCAGTGCAGCGGGGTCGGCCTCCACTTCGATTTCGTGCATGACCTGCTCGAGCTGGCCGCCCTGGCGCAAACCGGCTGCGTCACCAGTGGACTCAATCGGAATGACCGCTTTGATCAGCTGGCCGGCCTTAACTTCTTCAAAGTCAATGCAGAGGATTGCGCCATTGAGCGCAGAGGTCTCGACATCCTTGACGATCGCATTGCGCTTGCTGCCGCAGCTGCAAGTAATTTCCACCAAACCGGTGTGATGCTGAATCTTTTCCGCATCCGCTACCGGAATCTGAATATTGACATTGGTCTCGCCCTTAGCGCAAACGATTGCGGGGACAAAGCCCTGCTTGCGCAAACGGCGGGCATTGGCACTGCCGAGTGCTTCACGCTTCGCGGCGGAGATGCTGATGATGTTGCTCATATAGCTTCTTGTCTTTAGTTTATTTAGTTTATGTTACAGGAAATTATCATTGTGTCAAGCGCGTTAATATAATACACACTAGGCTGTTTGCTATTTACACCCAACCCAGTGCGCAGTAAATTCCGTCCTATGCTTTTTTCGGCTCGATAGTGTCGAAGCCAGTATACGGGCGCAGCACTTCGGGGATGACAACCGATCCGTCGGCACGCTGGTTATTCTCGAGAATTGCGCAGACCACGCGGTCAGTCAAGCCGGTTGCCGAGATAGTATGGACAAAGCCCTTGCTGCCATCGGCATCCTTGTAGCGGATATTCAAGCGGCGGCTCTGGAATTCAGTGAGGTTGGAGTTGCTAGTGACTTCGCGATAACCCGGATGCGAATCATCGGGAATCCAGCATTTTGAGCCATCGGCGCGCGTGCTTTCAACATAGCCATTGTAGCCCGGGAACCACGCTTCGGTGTCATACTTCTTGAATGCCGGCGCACCCAGATCGCCCAAGCAGACATTGACGACATGATACGGAATGCCGAGTTGCTGGAGGAAATTCTCCTCATTCGCGAGGCACTCTTCCATCATTGCCGGGGATTCCGCCGGATGGCAGAAGATAATCTGCTCGACTTTATGGAACTGGTGAACGCGGAAGATACCGCGGGACTCCTTGCCATACGAACCGGCTTCAGTCCGGAAGCAAGGCGTGAATGCAGTCAAGCGCTCCGGCAATTGCGCGCCGTCGAGCGTCTCATCCGCGTGATAGCCAACCAATGTCTGCTCGGCAGTGCCGATGAGGCACAGATCCTCGCCAGTAATCGGATAAATCTGATCCTTGAAGAACGGCAGATAGCCCGTGCCGAAAAGCGTACGCGCTTTCGCCGCGCATGGCGACATCATCACAGTGAAACCGCGCTTCGACAACTCTTTCTGTGCCCAGAAGAACATCGACTGCGCCAGAATTGCGCCCTTGCCAACCCAGTAATAGAAGCCGGACTGCGCGACTTTCGCACCGCGCTGCGTATCGATAATGCCGAGGATTTCGCCAATCTCCTGATGATCACGCGGTTTGAAATCAAAGACCGGGCGTTCGCCAATGCGCTTAATCTCGACATTGTCGGCGTCGCTTTCGCCCTCCGGTGCTTCCGGAGAGAGCATATTCGGGAGCCACGTGAGCGCTTCATCGACCTTCGCTTTGAGCTCTTCTTGCAGCTTCTCCTTCTCGGCAAGCTCCTGCTTGAGTTCCTTGACTTTCACGCGTGCTTCAGGATTGCTCTGGCACTCCTTGGAGAGGCGATTGCGCTCCGAACGCAAAGTCTCGGTCTCATGCACCAACTTCAAGTATTGCTGGTCATTTGCATAGAGTGCATCGACATCGACCATGTCCTTGTTGCACTTACGCTTTGCGGCAGTCGCCTTGACTAGCTCCGGATTCTCACGTAAAATCTTAATGTCAATCATGATTTATTTTTCCTTACGAATACAGCGGTAATTCTAAAATCGTTTAGCGTGCATTAGCGCGCTTGATGCGTGCAGTCACTTCGCGCTCGTATGCATCCAAGTCGTCTACTGCGACTTGCGCAACGCCCTCCGCCATCGCGGCTTCAATCACATAGCGTGCGACATGCGGCACAACACGCGGATCAAATGGCTTCGGAATGACATAACTGCGCTTGAGCGGATTCTCGCCGTCAAAGATGCCGTTTGCTTCATCCTGCGGATACGCTTTTGCCAGCAACTGGCGCACTTCGCCAGTCACCGGTTGCTGCGCCAGTTCGGCTAATGCATGCGCGGCAGCGACTTGCATACCCGTCGTAATATCACGCGCACGGCAATCCAGCGCACCGCGGAAAATGCCGGGGAAGCCCAGGACATTATTGATCTGGTTCGGGAAATCTGTACGGCCGGTGCCGACAACTGCCGCGCCGGCCGCCAGTGCTTTGTCCGGCATAATCTCTGGGCTCGGATTCGCCATTGCGAAGACAACCGGATCCGGCGCCATCGATTTCACCATCTCTTCGGTCACCAGATTCGCAGCCGAGCAGCCCAGGAAGACATCCGCGCCACGCATCGCATCCGCGAGCGTATGCACATCCTTGCGTTCTGTCGCCAACGTTAGCTGCGCATCATTGCGCGCAGTCTCACGCGTCACAACGCCATTGATATCGCAGACGACGATATTTTCCTTCGGGACGCCGGCTTCAACGTAGAATTTGAGGCAGCTCAAGCCGGCAGCGCCCGCGCCACTTGCCGCGACTTTGAGGTCAGACAGCTTGCGGCCAGTCAGCTTTGCCGCATTAATCAACGCAGCAAGCGAGATAATTGCAGTGCCATGCTGGTCATCATGGAAAACCGGGATATTCATCCGCTTTTTAAGTTCGGTCTCCACTTTGAAACACGCAGGCGCCGCGATGTCTTCCAGATTAATTCCGCCAAATGACGGCTCCAGCGTCTCAATTGCCGCAATCAATTTGTCAGCATCAGTACGGCCATCCGCACCAAAGACTTTGCTCAAGCAAAGCGGCACTGCGTCAATATCGGCGAAATGCTTGAACAGCACGCACTTGCCTTCCATCACCGGCAGCCCCGCTTCCGGGCCGATATTGCCAAGCCCCAGCACAGCAGTGCCATCAGAAATCACCGCGACATAGTTGCCCTTCACTGTATATTTGTAGACATCCTCCGGCTTCGCTTTTATTTCCAGACACGGCGAAGCTACGCCAGGTGTGTAGGCCAACGCCAAATCCTGTTGAGTCGCACAAGACTTGGTCGATACAGTTGAAATCTTTCCCGGCGCGGGAAATGCATGATACTCCAATGCAGATGATTTTAGGTCGCTCATGATAGTAGTTTTATTAGACGATTGCGCGCAAATGCATACTATAATTCTGAAGTCGGATGTTGATTAGCGGCAACCTTTACACATAGATGCGATTGGACTCCTTGCCTAATGCGCACAGAATCTCATAAGGAATCGTCCCCGCTAATTTTGCCAGCTCGGCACCATCGATCTTTTCGCTCCCTTGCGCGCCAAGCAAGACGACTTCATCGCCGGGCGTGACACCTGGGATATTTGTGACATCTATCATCATCATCCCCATGCAAATGCGCCCGCGAATCGGCGAGCGCTGACCACGCACTAGCACTTCCGCGCGATTGCCCAGACACCGCGGATAGCCATTTGCATAACCGACCGGCACGACTGCGATGCGATGCGCTTCGCCATCGACAGTATACAGCGCACTATACGAAATATGCTCGCCGTCCGGAATACTCTTTACCGAGATGACGAAGCTCTTAAAGCTCATTGCGGGCTCGAAGAACAGCTTCGGCATGCGCTCATCATGACCATATCCATAGATTGCAAAACCGGGGCGCAAATACTTGAAATCCGTCGCGGCGCCCGCCATCATCCCCGGCGTTGCGCACAAATGCACTTCTTCCGCATCAGCTGGCAATAACGCGACCGCTTGGCGGAAGCGCTTCACTTGCAATGCAGTCTGCGGATTATCCGGATTATCCGCAGACGCCAAATGCGAGAACATCCCGCATAGATGCAAGCCATCCGACTCCTTGATCGCGTCCAATGCCGCCGGCAATTCGGAGAGGAAGAAGCCGAGGCGGCTCATCCCCGTCTCAACTGTCAAATGGATGTCAATTGTCAAATTATGCGCTTGCGCAAACGCATTGAGCCGGTTAATCTGCTCATGACACCACAATGCATAAGCGGTGTTACCGCCTATCAGCGGAATGAGCGCTTCTTCGCCGGGAAGCACGCCACCCAGCACCCAAATGCGCTGCGTAATGCCATTCTGGCGCAATTGCAACGCTTCGTCCATCGCAAATACGCAAATGTGCGTACAGCCGACTTCACCAAGCACGCGCGCAGTCTGCACTGCACCATGACCGTATGCATCCGATTTGATGACCGGCGCCAGAACTTTCCCGGGAAATGCCGCTTCAAGGCGACGGAAATTTAGCTGAATCTTTGCGAGATCTATCTCGACTTTAGAGAGATACATGATAATTGCCGACAAAAAGCACGATACCAACTGCAAACGCAAAACCTAACGTGCGTTTACTATAATCAATCCGTGCAATATTTGCGCAATTAACGTATCATTTCTCAAGCTTGATTCCTGGCAATTGCGGCGGCGACAAGGCCATCGAAAAGCGGATGCGGCTTTTGCGGCCGCGACTTGAATTCCGGATGGAACTGGCACGCAATAAAGTATGGATGACTCGGCAACTCGACCATCTCGACTAGTCCGCGTTGCGGATTGATGCCGCTTGTGCGCAATCCCGCTTCCTCAAGCGCGCGTCGGAACGCCGAGTTGTATTCGTAGCGATGACGATGCCGCTCGCTTATCGCAGTCGTACCATAGAGCTTTTCCGCAAGTGTCCCGGGGATGATATTGCAATCGTATGCGCCCAGCCGCATCGTGCCGCCTTTATCATGGATATTGCGCTGCTCCGCCATCAAATCGATGACCGGATGCGTCGTCTGTTCGTTAAATTCCGCACTGTCGGCATCACTCCATCCGAGGACATTCCGCGCATATTCGATTACCGCGCACTGCATGCCCAGGCAGATTCCGAGGAATGGGATATTGTGTGTGCGTGCGTATTCGATCGCGCGGATTTTTCCCGGGACGCCGCGCGTGCCAAATCCACCGGGGACAAGGATACCGTCGGCATCACGCAGTAGCTGTTCGACGTCACCGTGTTCGAGCTCCTCGGCTTCTATCTTATGCACTTCGACTTTGCATGAATGCGCAATACCCGCATGGCTGAGCGCCTCGTAGATACTCTTGTATGCATCCTGCAACCGGATATACTTGCCAACCAGTGCGATTGTGCATTTGCGCTGCGGATTGAGCACACCATGCAGCCACTGCCGATACTCATCCAGCTGCAATGGCCGTTCGCTTAAATGTAGCAGCTTGAGAACTTGGCGATCCAGCCCCTGCCGTTCCAGCTCAAGCGGCACTTCGTAGATGGAATTCTGCACATCGAGTTCCTCGATCACACAGCTGCGCGGGACATTGCAGAAAAGCGAGAGCTTCTGCAAGTGCTCCTCTTCCATCGGCACTTCGCAGCGGCAGACGAGCAAATCCGGAGTCACGCCAATGCCACGCAATGCCGCGACCGACTGCTGACTCGGCTTCGTCTTGAGCTCCTTCGCCGCACGAATAAACGGGACGAGCGTCAAATGCAGGAAAATCACATCGCCTACCGGCGCTTCCAATTTGAATTGACGCGCTGCTTCCAGAAATGGCAGACTCTCGATGTCGCCAGTCGTGCCGCCAATCTCCGTAATCGCAATATCGACATCGTCGCTATGCAGCGACCGCATCGCTTCCTTGATTTCGTTCGTAATATGCGGAATCACTTGGACAGTCCCGCCAAGATAGCCGCCGGCACGCTCGCGCGCAATCACGTTGCTGTAGATTTTGCCCGAAGTGTAGTTGCTCGCACGCGAACACCGCACACCCGCAATCCGCTCGTAATGGCCTAAATCCAAGTCGGTCTCAGTTCCGTCATCCGTCACAAACACTTCGCCATGCTGATAAGGACTCATCGTCCCTGGATCGACATTCAAATATGGATCCAGCTTCTGCATCGCAACACGATAGCCGCGCTGCTCCAGCAAAAATGCCAATGCTGCGCCAGTAATGCCTTTGCCAAGGCTGGACACAACACCGCCAGTAATAAAGATATGCTTTGACATAATTCAGTAAACCGTTAATTTCCGTTTCCTTCTTCCGTTTTTAAGAATACGCGCGTTCCGAGGACTGCTCCATGTAATTCACAAGCGCTTGATTTGCAGTATGGATTCCGCCTGGCGTCGGGTAATCGCCAGTAAAATACCAGTCGCCGAGATGTTCAGGACAGCATTTATGCAAGTCTTCCACTGTCTGGTAAACGACTTTTACTTCTGCATTCAGACTCGGGGGCGTAAGCAAATGGGCAATTTCATCGACCAGATCTTTTTCATCGACTGCGGCATAGAGCTCCTTCATGCGGTTTTTCCCTTCGCATTTCGGCCGTGCGAGGTCTTCCTTGGCATGCTGATACGCGTCGTGAATGACCTCTTCGCGGCCGCGCTTGCGCAATAGCGCGATTACTGCTTGGAATGCAACCAGATCGGAAGCAACCGCCATATCGATGCCGTAGCAGTCCGGGTATTTGATGGGCGGCGCAGAGCTTGCCACGATAATGCGGCGCGGTTCGAGCCTATCCAATATCGGCAGAATTGCATTGCGCATTGTGCTTCCGCGCACAATCGAGTCGTCGAGTACAACCAGCGTATCGGTCGCGGCATGCAGCATTCCGTAAGTCACATCATAGACGTGCATATTGAGCGCCTTCCGGATATTGGAATCGGCGATGAATGTGCGGAATTTGGCGTCCTTGATAGCAATCTGACCGAAACGGATTTCCTGTCCGGCGGCGACGCCAAGTCGCATCAGCTCGTTCAGCAATCCATGAAAACTGACTTGCGCCGAATTCGGGATATAGCTGAAGAATGTATTAGCCAAATCATTATCGACCGCATCCAGCACTGCCGGCGTGAGCGCACGGCCAAGCAACCGACGTTCGCGGTGGATATCCGCGTCATTTGGACGCGAAAAATAGATGCGCTCAAAGACGCATCCACGCGCTTCCTGCGGTGGCAGGCAATCCGCAATCTCCAATTCGCCATTTTTGTGGAGCAGGACGGCTTTGCCACGCGGAATCTCCTGCACTTCGCTAGTCGAACAATCGAATGCCGCCTGGATAGCAGGACGCTCACTTGCAGCGACAAATATCTCCGAATTATAATAGAAATAACCTGGACGGATTCCATGCGGATCGCGAATCGCAAATGCATCGCCCGCGCCGTTGATGCCGCATAACGTGAATGCGCCATCCAGTCCATCTAAAGCTTGTTTCAATATCTTCTGCCAGTCCGGATCGCCGGGATGCAACGACGCATCCTGCTCCAGATAATGCGCGATTGTCTGGACGATTAAATAGCCGTCCGCTTTGCTCGCTGGAAAATGCCCCTGTTCGAGAAATTGCTCAAACAACTCGTTCGTCGATGTCAAGTTGAAATTGCCGGCCATCAGCAAAGTGCGGCGCAGACAGCTCGATGCGTGGACAAATGGGTGACACGCATCCAGATCATGACGCCCGTAAGTCGCATAGCGCAGATGCCCCAGCAGCAACTCGCCATTCATTGCGGGATTACCGGCACAACGCGCAAGCAAATCCGCTAATGGATTCTCTGCAGCGACAGATTTCTGCAACGAATAGGGCGGCGTCCCCGGTTCTGGCGACAACCGCAATGCCGCAATGCCAGCACCGTCCTGACCACGGTTGTGCTGCTTCTCCAGCAACAGCGCCATCTTCTGAAATCCGTAGTCCGATATGCCGTATTTACTCTGATAGTACTGCTGTGGCTTCAACAAACGCAACAACGCCACCGCACACTCGTGCTTGATTGAATCTGACATCGCTCTTTTCCCCGAACAAGAATTATATACGAGACAAGACACACTAGCATGAAATATGCCAATGATTCAACGCAGTTGCACTAAAAACACAATTACATATTCTGTAAAAATCTATTCCGCCCGTTTTACAAAAAACGGAAAATTTTAACGGAAACGGACGGAAACGGATGTAAACGGATGTAAACGGATGTAAACGGACGGAAACGGATGTAAACGGATTCCGTTATCCTCCGTTAAATTCCGTTTCCGTTTTAATCCGTTAAAATCCGTTAGATTCCGTCATTTGCAATTCGTTGAAAATAAAATAGTTCTATTTTCAACGCGCAGTCCAGGCTGATGGCATTAGATTCCGGGTGGTGGGCGGGGTGCCCGGTGGCCACCTACAAGGTTCGCGCGCGCGCGAGGGGACGTGCAAGAGCCAAGACGGAAGCGCGAAAAAGCCCCCAAAATTACAAATTGCCTGTTGTAAAATCTAACGCCAAAACGATGCCAAATCTACCCCCAATCTGACGTCAAACTGCTACAAAAAAACGGCCGTTATCCTACGTTATTATCCCGGAGCTTGCGCCCCGGGCACAGAACAAGTAGCTTGCGCGGAAGAACAGCACCCACCGTGCACACTCCGTTTTCGTTTTAATCCGTCATCCTTCGTCAGCCTGCGTTATCCTCCGTTATTATCCCGGAGCTTGCGCCCCGGGCACAGAACAAGTAGCTTGCGCGAAAGAGCAGCACCTACCGTGCACCCTCCGTTTCCGTTTACGTCCGTTAAAATCCGTTTACCTCCGTTCCCCTCCGTTTCCGTTAAATTCCGTCATCATCTCTTTTGGCATTTTTCTTGCTTATCATTCTTCCCATAATTTACGACTCACTTGTTCATCACAATTGGTAACGATTATGGAAGAGCAGATTTTTCGACAGCGACCGCTCGGATTGTACGAGCCAGCACAAGAGCACGATGCATGTGGTGTCGGGTTGGTAGCCGACATCAATGGGCGTGCCAGCCACGGCATTGTAGAGAAAGGCATCACGGTTTTGACGCGTCTGATGCACCGCGGCGCTGCGGGCAGTGATCCCGAGACTGGCGATGGTGCGGGGCTGTTATTGGCATTGCCGGACGGCTTTTTCCGCAAAGTTGTTGATTTTGAGTTACCCGCGAAGGGCAAATACGGCGTCGCGATGATCTTCGGAGGCGTCGGTGTTGAATCGCGTATTGAGGGCATTATCTGCGACGAAGGCGCGGCAATAGCAGGCTGGCGTGACGTACCGGTCGTCCCCGCTGCAATTGGGCGGATGGCACGCGAGAGTGCACCGCGCATTCGTCAATTATTCATTGATGGCACTGCATTTTCTTCTCAAGATGAGTTTGAGCGCAAGTTATTCATCATGCGCCGGCTGATTGAGAAAGCGCATCTGGACTTATATATCTGCAGCATGTCCACGCGGAGCATTGTCTACAAGGGACTGCTCCTAGCGCCGCAGCTCTCCAAATTTTATCCCGATCTCTCGGATGAGGATTTTATTTCGCATTTAGCGTTAGTGCACCAGCGGTATAGCACCAACACATTCCCGACGTGGCAATTGGCGCATCCATTCCGTTACTTGGCGCATAACGGTGAAATCAACACATTGCGCGGAAATTTGAATGCGCTCAAAGGCCGTGAACAGCTGCTCAAGAGCCCGCTCTTCGGCGAAGACATCGCAAAGCTGATGCCATTGATTGAAGCGGGTCAGAGCGACTCGGCATCACTGGACAATATGTTCGAATTGCTTGTCGCAGCCGGACGCCCACTGGAACACGCCATGCTCATGCTCATCCCACAAGCATGGGGCAAGAAATACTACATGGGCAACGACGTGCGCGCATTCTTCGAATACCACTCCGCGCTCATGGAACCATGGGATGGCCCGGCCGCAGTCGCATTCTCCGACGGCGTCAATGCCGGTGCAATCCTAGACCGCAATGGCCTGCGTCCCGCACGTTACACATTATGTAAAGACGGCTTATTCGTCTTGGCGAGCGAAACCGGCGTCTTGGATATCGACGCATCGCAAGTGCAGTGCAAAGGCCGTTTGAAGCCGGGCGAAATCATCTATCTGGATTTGGAGCACCACCGCATCATTCCGGATTCAGAGGTCAAGAACCGCCTTGCGCGCAGCAAGCCATATCGCCGCTGGGTCGAGCAGAATCATTTGAGTGTCCATGGGCTCTTCACGGAAATCACGCCGTCCGAACCGCAGAGCAACTTGACATTCCGTCAGCAATTCTTCGGATACAGCCGTGAGGATTTGAGCATCATCCTCAAGCCGATGGCCGAACAAGGCAAAGAGCCGACAGGTTCAATGGGCAACGACGCCGCACTGGCAGTGCTCTCTGAAAAGCCGCAATTGCTCTTCGGATACTTCAAGCAACTCTTTGCGCAAGTCACCAACCCGCCAATCGACCCCATCCGCGAAGAGCTCGTGATGAGCTTGATGACATACATCGGCAACCACGGCAATATTCTCGAAGAGACGCCAGAGCACGCGCGGCTCATCAAGCTGCGCCGTCCAATCCTTACCGATGACGAAGTGCGGCAATTGCGCGAATTCGGCGCGCGCGGCTATCACTCCTGCGAGCTTCAATGCGGCTTCGCGGCTGCAGGTGGCGAAGCGTCATTGCGCGAAGCACTCAAACAGCTCGTGCGTCAAGCGATCGATGCCGCGCAAAATGGCCAGAGCATCATCATTTTGTCGGATAAGCATCTAGCGCCCGGCATGGCGGCAATTCCGAGCTTATTGGCCTGCTCTGCTGTCCATCGCGCATTGACCAACGCAGAGTTGCGGCCATCTGTCGGACTCATCATCCAGTCGGGTGAAGTGCGCGAAGTAATGCATTACGCGCTGCTACTCGGCTTCGGTGCGACTGCGATCAACCCGTATCTGGCATTGGAGAGCGTCACTGCACTGTGCCGCGCGCATGCCGTGAATACGGATGCAGTCACCGCAGCGGGCAACTACATCAACGCAGTCGACAAGGGCTTGCTCAAAATCATGTCCAAGCTGGGCATCTCGACTCTGCGTAGCTATCGCGGCGCGCAAGCATTTGAAGCCGTCGGTTTGAGTTCTGCGTTCATTGACGAATTCCTGCCGGGCACTGCCAGCCGCGTCGGTGGCATCGGCCTCGCCGAGATTGCCGAAGAAGCGATTCGCCGAGCGAAAGCCGCGGATTATTCTGCGCAGTTGCTTCCTGATGGCGGTCAATACCGCTACCGCAAGGATGGCGAAGCGCATTTGTGGACGCCGCAATCGCTGGCCGCATTCCGCCAGGCCGTCCAGGGCAATGACTATGCGAAATTCCAGGAATACAGCAAGCTCATCGATGATCAGACGCATCATCTGTGCACGTTGCGCGGACTCTTCCAGTTCAAGCAGACCAATGCAATTCCGATCGACGAAGTCGAAAGCGTAGACAGCATTGTCAAGCACTTTGTCTCCGGCGCAATGAGCTTGGGGTCGCTCAGCCCGGAAGCGCATGAGACGATTGCAATCGCGATGAACCGCCTCGGCACTTGGAGCAACAGTGGCGAAGGCGGCGAAAATGCCGAACGCTTCGACAGCGAGAAAAATTGCGGCATCAAACAAGTCGCCAGCGGCCGTTTCGGCGTCACGCTCAACTACTTGCGTCATGCGCATGACATTCAGATCAAGATGGCACAGGGCGCAAAACCGGGTGAAGGCGGACAGCTCCCCGGCTACAAAGTCAATGAATTCGTCGCGCATCTGCGCCATGCAATGCCGGGCGTAACACTGATTTCACCGCCGCCGCATCACGACATCTACTCGATTGAGGATCTCGCGCAGCTCATCTACGATTTGCGCAATGCCAATCCGCAAGCGCGTGTTTCGGTCAAGCTCGTCTCCGAATTTGGTGTCGGCACAGTCGCTGCAGGCGTCGCAAAAGCACATGCGGATGTCGTGCTGATTTCGGGTCATGACGGCGGCACGGGGGCTTCGCCGCTGACCAGTATCAAGCATGCGGGCTTGCCGTGGGAGCTTGGCATCGCCGAAGCACAGCAGACGCTTGTGCTCAATGGCCTGCGCGGCAAAATCAAATTGCAAGTGGATGGTCAGCTCAAGACTGCGCGTGACGTCGTCATCGGCGCATTGCTTGGCGCGGAGGAATTCGGCTTCGGCACCACAGTGCTCGTCTGCTTGGGCTGCGTGATGATGCGGCAATGCCACAGCAATACATGTCCGATGGGTGTCGCAACGCAGGATCCCGAGTTGCGCAAGCATTTTGCCGGCAAGCCGGAGTACATCATCAACTTCATGCGCTTCATCGCGCAGGGCGTGCGTGAATACCTCGCGCAGCTCGGCTTGCACAGCCTCAATGAAGCATGCGGCCGCAGCGACTTGCTCGAAGTCAATCCAGCAATCGACTTCTTCAAAGCGCATAACCTAGATTTCACTAAAATCTTCACTCATGCAGTCGGCGAGCCGCATGCATTCGATGCATCCGCACCGCACGATCCGCTGGTCAATTTCGACCGCAGAGAATTGATCGGGAAACTCAAGATTGACGGCAAACCGGAAGAAATTGCTGTGCGTATCGTCAATGCCGACCGTACAGCCGGCACCGAGCTCTCCGGCGAAGTCATCACAAAATTCGGCGAAAAAGGCCTGCCGGAAGACACCATCACAGTCAAGCTTACCGGCACTGCCGGCCAATCCTTCGGTGCATTTCTCGCGCCTGGCGTCACGATGCGCTTGGAAGGCGAAGCCAACGACTTCGTCGGCAAAGGCCTCTCGGGCGGCAAGATTGTCATCCGGCCGCCACAGGATGCGCCATTTGACGCGGCATCCAACGTCATCGCCGGAAACGTCATCGGCTACGGCGGCACATCGGGCAAAATCTTCATCAACGGCATCGCGGGCGAGCGTTTCGCTATCCGCAATAGCGGCATGACGATGGTTGCGGAAGGCATCGGCGATCACGGTTGCGAATACATGACCGGCGGACGTGTCGTCGTCCTGGGCTCTGTCGGCATGAACTTTGCCGCAGGTATGACCGGCGGCCTGGCTTATGTCTACGATGCAAAAGGCCATTTTGACTTAAGCTGCAATCTCGATGGCGTCGACTTGGAGAGTGTCGAGCCGGGCAGCGAAAGCGAACACGAGCTCAAATCGCTCATCGAGCAGCACCTCACGGAAACCGGCAGCCCGCGTGCCCAAGAGATGCTCGCAGACTGGGAGCAATACCGCCCGCGTTTCGTCCGCGTCTTCCCCGTCGAATATCGCGCTGCACTTGAGCGCCAGGCAAAACAGCAGCAGGAGGCATGATGACAATGACCACCGCAAAAAGAATTCATGACTTATACCGGCCGATGCCTGAACGCAAACGCGATTTCCAGGAAGTCGAGCTCCGGCTGAACTCACAGCAAATCCGCGAACAAGCAATGCGCTGCCATAACTGCGGGATTCCATTCTGCCATGGCGCGGGATGCCCGCTGGGAAACCTCATTCCCGATTTCAACGAAGCAGTCGCAAATGACGACTACCGCACTGCGTATGCGCTGCTCTGCCGCACGAGCTTCTTCCCCGAATTCACTTGCCGTGTATGCCCTGCCCTCTGCGAAGGCGCGTGCTGCAATGGCGTTGATGACGAAGCAGTGATGGTGCGGCAGTGCGAAAAAGCGATTATCGAGACTGCATTCGACCGCGGATGGGTCAAACCCGTCATTCCAGCAAGCCGCAATGGCAAGCGTGTCGCAGTCGTCGGAAGCGGCCCATCCGGGCTGTTTGCGGCCGAAGCACTCAACCGCGCTGGATTCACAGTCACTGTCTACGAAGCCAATCATGCACCGGGCGGACTACTGCGCTACGGCATCCCGGACTTCAAGCTCAACAAAGCAGTGATTGACCGCCGTCTCGCGTTGATGAAACAAGCCGGAATCAGCTTTATCACCGACACGCGTATCGGCACTGACATCGCGGGCGAGTATCTCCTGCGCCACTATGACGATGTCGTGCTGGCAATCGGAACGCCTTCCGCACGCGACCTCAATATCCCAGGCCGCGAGTTGCATGGCGTGCATTTTGCACTGGAATTCCTCCAGGGGCAGAACCGCGTCAACAGTGGCGAATTGAAGGAACTGCCGATTTGCGCAAAAGGCAAACGCGTCCTCATCATCGGCGGCGGCGATACCGGTAGCGACTGCGCCGGCACAGCGATTCGGCAAGGCGCAAAAAGCGTCAAGCAAGTCGAAATCATGCCGATGCCCCCCGAGACACGCTCGCCTTCGACACCATGGCCGGCATGGCCGTGGCTCCTGCGCACGAGCTCCAGCCACTTGGAGGGCTGCGACCGCGAATGGAATGTCGCATCCGATAAATTCATCGGAGACAGCGATGGCAATGTCACTGGCGTCGAAATCCATAAAGTCAAGTGGGAGCTCGCCGAAAATGGGCGGCCGCTCAAACCCAACGCCATTCCCGACAGCACACGTGTCATCGAAGCCGACTTGGTCTTGCTCGCAATGGGCTTCACCGGCGTCCCGTCCGAAGGCTTGACCGCACAGCTGCAACTCAAGCAGACGCCGCGCACTGCGCTCATCGGCGCACCAGAACGCAATATCTATGTCGTCGGTGACTGCGCTAATGGCGCATCGCTGGTCGTACGCGCAATGGCCGACGCCAAACGCGTCGTCGCCGACATCATCGCGCGCGGATAAGCATAGCATCCCCCTTTTATTCATGGTTGTATCCAGCAAACATGAATAAAAGAGGGGGGGGAAACACAACAGCTATCGCTACTTTGTGTCACTGTTCAAGTTATTGATATATCGTATTGTATCGAGGTAGTCTTGCTCCGCATCGCTAATGACTACCTCTATTCACGACTGTTTCCATTTTGGAAACTACCACTTCGTTGTCCAACTCTCCTTCATCAAAGATATTTTTCAAGTGCTTGCTTATTGCAGGGACTCCCACGCCGAAGATCTGCGCCATGGCCTTTTGTGTACACCATAGAGTCTCATCTTTTACCACGACATCAACAGCACCAAGGCCGCTAGGCATCTCATATTGGATATATTTTGTTTCGTCCATTTTTTGCTTCCGTCAAGATGTTTCTCTCATTCCCCATCGTCGAAAATTAACATTCAAAGGTGGGCACAACAGTACTTTTCCCTGTTGCACGCTTTTCCAC
>CAVGNO010000030.1:0-3418 GCA_963630475.1 Blautia faecis
CTTCCCAGATGAGCCGGGAAGTGCCATCCAATTCACAGATGGTTGTCGCATTGTCAAACGGCTGCTGGAATTCTTTACCCCAGCGCAACGGCTGTCCTGAAGCGCAGCGCAGCGAGAATGTACTTGCTTCGGCAGTTCCGGAGAAGCGCAGCTCCAGACGATCGCCTGCAAAGAGCCGGCGGTCGCCGGTGCGATAGCTGCCACTCCAATTTGCCGCAATTTCCGCGCCTACTGCGTTAAACTTCACCGCTTGCGAACCTTTGTCCGGAACGAATGTGTAGAGCTTCATGTCCTTCTTCTGGAAAGCTTGAAGCGTCGCATTGTCTGACCGCGCTACGTCATTGAAGCAGAAGCGATATGCAGGGAATTCTTCAAGCGCGGAACACAATGCGATTCCGGCAAAAAGACAGCAAAATACCAGTTGCTTTAACATTTGAGTATTCGGTAGTATGCTTTTAATTATCTGATTTCGCGTATGCCAAGCGATTGCCATCGCTGGTGAAGAATCCCTCGTTTAGTTTTGCGACATGGCCGTCTGTCATGACCGCATTGCAGATTGTCTTGCCGTCATGACGCAGTTTTGCGACTTTTGCGGTATTATCGGAAGGAATGGAACCGGGATATTTATCTGTTGCATAAATCATCAGATATTGGGGGTAATCGGTTCCTGCCCGTACTTGTCGGCGAGCTGAATCCGCGACAATGAAGTCGTATTCGCCCATGCGGGTAAGACGGCGGAATGTCATACTGATACCGTCAAATTTCAGATCGGATGTGACGTATGCGAAATCCAGTTTAGAGTTTGGCACTGTCGGGACACCGTAGGCGTTTTTCTTCCAGTCCTCATGATTTTCGTCATTTGGCTTGTTATCCAGAATGGTGGTCGGGCATGCGTAGACGCTTGCTTTGTTGCGGGATCGTTTGGGGCCATATCCCAGGGTGCCCATCATTTCCGACCAGATGCCATCGCATGAACTGCCGCCAAGCAAGTGGAAGGATGGTAGCAGATCGTTGTAATCGTCGGCATACATCGTATGAATCAGACCGCAATTTTTCAAGTTATTGACGCAGGCGGTGCTGCGTGCTTTTTCGCGTGCTTTCGCCAGTGCAGGAAGAAGCATTGCCGCAAGTATTGCGATTATTGCTATGACAACAAGTAACTCTATGAGCGTAAAGTTGTTGCGTGATTTCATCATGACCTCCTTGATGATTATTTATCGATTGTAGAGCCTTTTATGATGAGCGACGGCTCGATGTATTCGTAGGGATTGCTCTGCGGCGTGAAATTATCGGGATGCGTCAGAATCTCCATGATTGCATCGACCTGTCCTTCCATGTTGATTCAGGAAAATCTATTTTGCGATAAGCCAGCTGTCGAGCTGCAATGCGCGCATGCCGTCATCGTCGGAACGTCCGAGTACGCCGGTATTCTTTGCAGCGGCATCGCCCATCAGTTGCGTATCGAGTTCGTAACCAGTGCTTCGGCCGAGTGCGCGGATGGTCAGCGTATGCTTGCCGGCTGTCAGTGCGCCCAGTGATGCGGCTGAATAGCCGACTTCAAGATGGTTTGCGCCAAACGCTGCGTTCCACGGGCTCAAATGCATGCGGTCGGTGGCCGGTGCGTTGGCTGCGATGCGTGCGACACTGCGTCCGTCAATCAGGATTTCCAGATCCATCGACGGCGTGACTTGCTTGCGCAGATAGAATTGCGCATTTGCGAGCGGTTGCGGCAATTCGAAGTCGTAGAGCGCTTCGTAGTGTTTACCGGTTGGCGGCGCCCAGTGGGTGTTGATGCCGATAGCGCGTCCGTCGCTGTAGCGGGAGTATCCCACTATTGATGGTTGCGTAAATGTCGTCGAGCGGAATGCTTCGGCTTCGCAATAGACCGCCACATCTGCCGCAGTCAGCGTGGCAGGAAGCCAGCGGTGGAAGGCAGGTGCGTTCAGCTTTTGCAGTTCTTCCATTGTGACGCCGGTCAAGTATGCGGTTTCCGGCTGACTGTTGTTTGCATTGTAGTAGCCGTTCGGGAAGTGCGGAGGCAGGTTGTCGCGACGCAGTTCGTAAGGCTCGCGTTTCAACAAGAGGCGGTTGCCTTTGATAGGCAGCGGTTCGCCTTTGAGATTGGTCGCTTGTGCGCCGGATGGCAACGCGACTTCAGCTTGTTCGCGTTCGACGCAGACCCAGATTAACAGCTGTCCGTCCGGGAGGCGCATTCCGTTCAGCGTATCAGTCTGGAATGTCTCGTAGCCGAGCGTTTTGCGCCGGAATTCCTGCAGCTGATTCGGATTGCCCGGCGTTGGCGGAATGACGCCGATGCCGTTTGCGGTGAAGCTGTCGAGAGTCTTCGCAGTCAAGCGTTTTGCCGCGGGGAAGGAATCGGCCTCCTTGGCCTGGAGTGCAGTCAGTAGCGGTTCCGCGATCAGCAGTGTGCGGAATGGAGCAGTGGGATTGATGGCAGGGAGAATCCATCGGCCGTCCGGCGCCATGCGGATTTGCGCGGAAGTCCCCATGTAGTTGCCATCGATGGCGTATTGGCGTGCGAGTTTGCCCGCGACTTCGCCTTCGCGCAAGTACCCGGGATACCATCCATGATATTCTGGCCGCTCATTCAGCCATTTCTGTGCTGCATTGCGGTAGAGTTTTGCGTGACTTGCGAGCCATTCCAGCTGGCGCGGATCGCGGGTCAGCTCTGTTGTGAAGAAGCGTCCGCCATCCGGGTCGAACATGAATCCGAAGTGGTAGAATCCTTTTGCTCCGATCATCATGAGCTGGTCGATGTCATCCAGCATCTGCAAGCGGTCGGGATAGCCGCAATATTTCTTCTGGCCTTCGAATGCAGCCGCTGAGCTTTCGGTCACTGGGCACCATTGAGTGCGGCGTGATTGCATCGCTTCTGCGTAGACGACTGCGGAATTGTGATAAGCGAGGCTGTCGCCATAGCAGTATGCTTCCATGCCAGTTCCATCTGCGCCGCCTTTTTCGAGTGGGTTCACGAACCAGTCGCTGAACCAAGTATTATGCTTGAGCAATACTGGGACATCGGCGATTTCTTTCAGCACAGTGATGACGCGGTTGATCACTTCGCGGCAGACTTCGCCGCGCAATTCCTTGAGGTCGCGGAGAGTCTGGCCATTTTTGTCGTCGAAGCGGAACAGCCGGCCGGTTTCGGGATCAATCCAGCAAGTGGAGTCGTTGTTAGCGGACAGTGGCACTAGGCGTGCTGCAGTGGTGAAGTCGGAGACTGCTTCTCCGCGTGCATTGCAGATGCGGTTCAGCTCTGCAACTGAGCCATAGCGCTTTGCCAGGAATGCTGCGCGCCGTTCTTGAAATGCCGCAGTGGTCGGAATTCCGGTTGGCCGTGTGTGCATTTCATTTGAGAGCGGATCGACGAAGAAGCGGAAATGTTCGCCGAGTTTCA
>CAVGNO010000030.1:3454-11336 GCA_963630475.1 Blautia faecis
AGACTGCACGCACTTTGGCGAGGTAGTCCTCAAGACCACTGAAATATCCGGCGGGGTCGTTGCCGGCCAGTGTCTTTTCAAGCAAATAGATCAGCTGGTCGCCGTCTTGTGCCGGAGTCTGGAATTTCACTTCAGCGGAACCATTTGCGTCGAGCACAGTGACGTCGCATTCGCGTGTGATGCCTTGCGCATCGACCACGGCATAGATGACGCGGCAGGGTAAGTTCAACACGGGCTGCTTTTGCGGTTTGCGCCCCGGCAGGAAGTCATTTGCTGCATCGAGTTTATGTGAGACAGTTCCTTTCTTGAGCAATACTGCACGGGATGGTTCGCGCACGAACCCCGAATCGGGATCGCGGGGGAAATCCGACAGATGCAATCCGTAATACATCCCTTCCGATTCGGCCAGATTGACTAATTCGCGCAGCGTGTTCGGATTGGAACGCGGGAAGAAACCGTTGAAATAGATGTCACGCAATCCGTAGGATTTCAGCTGTGCGATTCGCCCTTTGAGGATGTTCCGTCCGCCGTTCAGTGCGCCGGTATTTTCCTGGTCGCCTTGTTTTGCGCCCCAGGAAAGACGAGTGTTGATCATGCCGCCGAAGGGCAAGTATGGCTCTCCATCCCAGATCAACGCGTTGTTCTGCGTCACGTACCAGAAGTGGCAGATGCTGGAGTTGCTGCGGTAGACGCCCCACGACATCGGCTGCGCAACCGGACGGTTGCTGTTATCCGAAGTCAGCACGACCGGGTCACAGTAGCCGAATGGCGTGCCGATAGGGAATAATTGGAGCTTTACTTTCCCTTCAGGCAGACCGGCTGGAAGCGCAAGCTCGAATTGCGTCGTGCGGTTTCTGCCGGCGGATTGCACGGGGACGACTGCGTATAATGCGCCGTTTTGGGTGAATGCCGCAGACATCCGTCCTTTGTAAGCATAGTTCATCACTGCAGTGAAATGCAGCTTGCCATTTTCGCAATTCAGCTTTTCCAGTCGGATGCTCAACAGCAATTTTTTTCCGTCATCGGGTTGGGCTGAGACCTGTTCGGCCGCTTTGCGCTGCTCTTCCTGCTCCGCAGGCGAAAAACGCCCCGACGGCAGGTATTTTGGATCGTCAGTGATCAATAGCGCATCTTGCACGAAGTAGTAGTAGTCACCGCGTGCGCGTTTGCCAGTTGCTTCAAAGCGGAGTGTGTGCGTGCCTGCCGTAAGGGTCGCTTCTCCCCACAGACACCAGTCGAGCGGGAAATTGCGCTGGTATACTTCGCGGTCAACGCGATCGCCGGGCTTCCATTCCTGCCATTCGCCGTCATCAATTCGCCAGCGGCCAGGGCTGGACCACTTCGGGTCGAATGTGCGTCCCCAGACCTGATATTTGCCAGCAGCCGGGCATGCGAAGCTGTATTCAAAAAACGGCTGGTCTGGAAGTGTTTTATTCGGATTCAGCGCTATTGCTTTCCCTTCGCTGGCAGTGTTCCAGTTGTGAGTCGCATTGAAATTGGTCTTGGATGGCTGACTCTGCCAGATTGTTGTGGCAGCGGCTAGTTCGAACACAAGCAGCAAGCTTGCCAATATCACGGATTTGAAATGCATGAATTGCTCCTTGTAATGCTTAACGGACCATGTTCCAGATATCATTTGTAGCGCCGCGTGCGAAGTCGGCGCTGGTCAATTTTGCAATCAACTCGGTCGAGACGTGTCCGTCCAACCAGGAGACATTTATGCGATCATTGTGCATTCCGCCGACTGCAGTCTGGTGGAAATATGGTGAGCAAGAGTTGTAATTCTCGTAGATACTGACTTTTGTATCGCCATAGAAGACCGTTTGCCCCGGATTGGTTGCTTTGGTCAGCTGCGGTGACGAATACCACTGGTTAGTGCCAGGCTCATACAAATATAAATTACGTGCATAAGATGGTGTGACCATGCGTCCGGTTGCCGCTGCCACCGGGCAGGAGAAGTAAATTTTGCGCAGAATCTCCTTGTTTCCGTTTTGATTACCGTTAATATTGAAAACCCCATTCTGGCCCGTCGAGTAGCCGCTATTTGGATAGCAGTATGCCAGCATCTTTTTGGTCCAATACACATTGGTTGTTCCCTGCTCGGTCATCGAGGGCAACAACTCTACGTTGTCCATCGCGTATGCAATGCTCATCATAGTCAGTTGGCGCAGATGGTTTGTACAGGAGGTCATGCGTGCTTTTTCGCGTGCTTTCGCCAGTGCAGGAAGAAGCATTGCCGCAAGTATTGCGATTATTGCTATGACAACAAGTAACTCTATGAGCGTAAAGTTGTTGCGTGATTTCATCATGACCTCCTTGATGATTATTTATCGATTGTAGAGCCTTTTATGATGAGCGACGGCTCGATGTATTCGTAGGGATTGCTCTGCGGCGTGAAATTATCGGGATGCGTCAGAATCTCCATGATTGCATCGACCTGTCCTTCCATGTTGAGATCCACGCAATCAAGTGGTGGATATTGGATTTCAGCGATGCGCCGCTGGCCAATGGTGACGAGGCTTAACTGCTCCGGGATTTTGATGCCGGAATTCAGGCATGCATTGACTGCGCCGATGAATGAGTCGGAGGAAATTCCGATTAATCCGGTGAAATCAATGCCATGCTTGATTGTCTCGGTAAAATAACGATAGGTCTTGTCAGGCGCGTGTTCGCCGGAATGGACGTCGCAGTCAAGTATTTCGCACTCCATGTCATGAAGCTTGGCGTAGGTCATTATGCCGCGGATGCGGTCGTTGATAATGCTGTTGTGCGGTTCGGAGACTAATACGGCAATCTTACGGTGGCCATGGTTGAGGAGATGGGAAACTGCAATATTACCAGCATAGATGTCATCTGCGCCGACCGAGATCATCGGGATGTCACCATGATGACGATTCATGATGACCAGCGGCACTTCGGATGCGTAGCGCTCCAGTTTTGCCAAGTTATTGGCATTCCACAGCGCAGAACTGCTCGTCAATAACGCAACACCTTTGATATTTTCCTCTTGTAACTGGAGATCCTGCGGAATCTCCTCCGTGTAATCAAAACGATGAAGCAATAACGTTGCTGAAGAATACCGGGACTGAATCTTATTGATGTATTCCTCCAGTAGCGTCAGCTCGGTGGAATTCCAGCGCGGGACCGCAAACAGATATGTCGCGGGAGCGCTGTTGTGAAAACGCCGGACCGCATCCGTGGCAAATGTGCCACGACCCGGCACGACTTGAAGCAGACCCGCTTCGCGAAAACGCGCGACAGTTTGATCAACGACGAGCTGGCTGACACTGAAGCGCTTCATGATCTCACGGCTGGTCATGAACTTGTCCCCAGGAGCATATTTGCTTAACTCCTGACGCAACTTGTCAAATAGGATATCTGTTTTGAATACCGTAGGTTGCATGAATCTATCCTTGGATGCTGGTAATTGTGAAACACTGCATACTATAGTGTATTAGTTGCGTTAATGCAAGTAATACGCAAAATATTTTTTGATGATGATGAATTGCGCGTCAAAAGAGCGTATTTTCTCTTGATATTTCAAGAAAAATGCGCAATGATATGCATATCGTCAATAAAATTGATAGACACAATTCCGTGGAATTGTTGGGCCATCACGGGGTGATGGAGAATTCACAGCCGCAATAATTTTGGCGATAGAGATTTAGAGCGCGGGAGAGCTGGAGTGAGCGCAGGAAGCCGTCTTTTTTCTTGAAGTCGTTATGTTCATAGCGTGCGAATTGCCCGCCAATCGATGCTATGAGCTTCGAGTTTTTGTGCGGGCTGACGGTGAGTGTAGTCGCAAATGCGCAATCATATCGCTCGGCAAAATATTGTGCGCGTGCCAGTGACCACGCAAAGCAGAGTGCGCATCTTGCGCCGCGTTCCGGCGCAGATTCATATCCCGGCAGCTTACTGACATGCCGTAGCCAATCGTCATGGCGGTATTCATCGACAATTACATCGCCCAGTCCGAAATGCGCTGCGACTGCGCGCAGATTCTCCAGCCGCAGCTCAAATTCTTCGCGTGTATTGATATTGGAATTGGAGAAGAGCAGCTGGCATTGGCGTCCACAGCTCAATAGCCGTTCGACGCATGCGCTTGCGCATGGACCGCAGCAGCAGTGCAGCAATATCTTATTTGATTGATTTTCTGACATTTAGCGAACAAGATAGCGGCCGATTGCCGAATTCGCTTTGACTAGCGTCTCGATGCCTTTTGCGCTGTATACGACGATGTCGTCATCAAATCGCACAGTATTTTTCGGGAAGACCATGATGACAGTTGAGCCGCCGAATGTAAAGTATCCGGCTTCGTCGCCGCGCGCAAATTGCATTCCTGGCGTATCCAGGTGATTATGGATGGACGCGACGCCAAATGCGCCGACTGGCACGAATGCGCACTTTCCTGCGTGCGCTAATTCCAGCATCACGACAACGCGCAGATTCTCGGTAAATACGCGGCACCCGCATTCAAGCGCAAGCGGATTGACCGAGTGGTATTTACCGCGCACTGATCGGCAGGAGAGCACTTTGCCATCATCCGGCGTATGATAGCGGTGATAATCTGCGGGGCAAAGCCGGCAGACCATCAGCGCGCCATCTGACAATCCTTCTGCATCCGCACCAAGCAGCTCATGAAGCGTGTATGGCGTGCCTTTCACCGGAATGACACTGTCGCCTTGCAATTGCGGATAGACGGTCAAGCGGCAGTCGGCAGGCGAAATCAGTGCATCCGTATCTGCCGGCAATGGGCGTGCGCTGTCCTTGAGCTTGCGTGCAAAAAAATCATTGAATGACTGAAAGCCGCCGGCAGGAACAATCGCTTCGTCAATATTAATGCCCAGCTCACGAATTGTCGGCTCAATACGTTTCACCGAGCATTTGCGGTCCAGATACCATCCCATCAATCGTGAAAAGATACTGCAGCAAAACAGCGGCCAGCGCAGGATTCCGCGCAAAGCCGAGCAATACGCCAGCCGCAGCCATTTATCGCCCAATACGCATTCTTCGCGCAGTTGTTTTGCCGCGCGGTCATAAAAGACTGGTGATTTGCTAGCGGTCATTTTTCTAGGATGTCTTTTTCGTGAAAGCCGCGGAAGAGCCATTTCCCTTCGACGCAATGCATGTCCAGCGAAAGGTGGTAGATATTGTCGGAGAACCACCGGCGTTTGTCAGCTCCAGAATTGCCTTCCGCTTGCGCTTGCACTTCGCATTCGACTTTAGCGCTCTGCGCATCACGCGAGATAATCAGGATGTCGAGCACTTTGAGATGCAGACGCCGCAGCATGATCCGCCCACGCGCGATCTGGCTGGAGAATTCTTCGCGTCCGATTTCGCTGTCAATCGGCAAGTCATGGACGCTTATGCTGACGCGCTCATCCAGATAGGTCGAGATATTCAGCAATTTGAATGTCGCAATGGAATTGGTCTCGCCATCATCCTTATTGACCGCTTGCGCAATGTCATTGACTGCTTTCTTAATCAAATACTCGGGTGTACGGATGATATAGCGATACCACAAAAACGCGCCGAGCAAAAGCGCGATAACGACTAATAGGATGATGCGGATATATCTCATCTTTGAGGCTCATGTTGTTGCCAATACGTTATCCTGAATCCGTGGAGTTGATTCTTTTGCGTGATAAATCGGTCATGAGTGCGATTTTTCAATCCAGTCGGCGGCGCGGCATCACACGCTGACTTTGTCGCGCACATTCGGCGTAGTTGGCTACGCCTCATGCACGCTTCGCGTCATCGTGTGTGGCGCTTTGCCGCCAGAACCGCAAATTCGCACTCACGACCGCCGTCATTTCTCAGTCACGTACTCCCGGTACGCTCCTTCGAAATTCCTCGTTCTGACGCAAAATTCTCTAACTCCACGGCTCCAGGGTTATGACTTTCCCGATATCGCCAGCGCCAATCACTGCAATCAGGAGCCGTGATTGCGCGGTATCAAATTTTGCGCGAATCTGCGCTGCAATCCCGGCGGGGTCATTGGCGATCACTTGCGCGTGATGTGGCGCAAGTGCGTTGATTGAAGCGACTAACTGGTTAGGATCGGCGTCCGGCGCATTTTGTTCCCATGCAAGGAATGGCGTTACAATAATGCATTCATCGCATTGAGTCGCTAGAATCTGCGCAAATCTTGCGCCATAACGCAATAAGCGCTCGGGGCGATGCGGCTGGAAGTATACGGCAATTTTGTATCCGGGATGCATCTCATGTAGCGCTTGCAGACTTGCCGAAAGCTCGGTCGGGTGATGAGCGTAATCCTCATACAGCAAATGCGTTGCATCGTCATTGCGGTAGCGTAAAGTGAGGCGCCGTTGTACGCCGGCGAAGCTCGCCAATGCATCCAATGCATCCGAATGCTCGACACCGCAATGCATTGCTGCATGCATTGCAATCGCCGCATTCTGGCGGTTATGCTGTCCGGGCAGCGGCAGCTTCTGCATGTCATCGATTGCGCTATGCGGCAAGAATTGCACAGATGGCACAGCTGCGAGAATACGCCGAAGCTGCTCATCGTCCCATGTCAGCGTATGCAGCGCGTGTTCTGCTAGCGCGGCAAAGGATTGCTCTAGCATCGCGGTTCCGCCGATTGCCCAGCTATGGTCGTCATCCACATTGAGAATTACTGCCAATTCCGGGAGCATCATCTCTTGCGTGCGGTCGCTTTCATCGACTTCCGTCACCAGAATATCCCAATCGCCTGCGCAACCGGAACGCTCCCAGCCATTGACGCTTCCGCCAATCATATATCCGGCGTTATGACCAGTATTGCGCAAGATGTGCGCAATCATCGCGGAGACAGTCGTCTTGCCATGCGAGCCGGCGACTGCAATCACGCGCTTGAAGTATCGCGCGACGCGCGCTAGAAAGACGCCGCGCCGGCATTGCGGAATGCCATGCGCTTCCGCATATCGGCGTTCCGGATTGTCGATGTCGACCGCAGACGAATAGACTAATAGCTGCGTGTCCTCCGGGATGTTGCTCTCTGCATGACCAATGTGTACATCGGCGCAACGCGCCGCTAATTGACGCAGCAACGCTGAATCCGCGGCATCACTGCCGCTGACTTGACAGCCATCATCGAGCAGAATATTGGCAAGCGCGGCCATGCCGACGCCGCCACAACCGCAAAAATGCACTTTGCGCCAGGGGAGATGATGCGCGCGTTCGGGATGCTTGACTGCGCAATCTGGCCACGGATGATACAACAGCAATGGCGCGCCGGAAAATTCCAGTGAGAATTGCGTTCCGCTCGTCTCATTCAGCGTGCCACACCACCATCGCGGCAACACAAGCTTCTCCAGCGGATAGACGAGGCCAGTGGCGGTTATCGGCATTGTGCAATCCGGTGAAATGATCGACAGCTGTTCGCCAGGCGTGCAGTGGCGCGTCCCGCTTTGCGTCATCACTTCAAAATAGCCGTAGTCCGTCCAGAGTTCAATCGACGGCGTCTTCAACGCAAAATCCAATAATAGCGCGATATTGCCTAGTGTGTGGTCTTCGCGTTTGCCTGTGCCGCCTAGGATGATAATGCGATCGGTCCAGCCCTGCGCAAGACAATACCGGAACGCTTTCGACAAATCATTGGTCTCCTGCTCACTCTCATGGATAATCTGACCATGGAAATGCGCGATAAAGTCGTCCGTGAGGCTGTCGAGGTCGCCAACGACGACTTCCGGCATGCGCACTCCCGACGCGAGCAGCGTAAGCGCTGCGCTGTCACAGCATACGACATGCGCAGCGCGTTGCAATTCAGCCAGCAACGCCGGCCGCGTCGGGAAATCACCACTTGCCAGTATAACCGCAGTCTGCATCGCAGATGTCATTTCTTCATCCAGCGCAGTGCTTTCTTGAGGAATGCCTGGAG
>CAVGNO010000030.1:11346-13670 GCA_963630475.1 Blautia faecis
CGATTCATCTGAAGGCAATCCGGCGAACTCCTGCAGCTTCTTCTTCTGGTCATTCGTAAGTGACGTCGGCACTTCGACGATGATTTCGACATATTCGTCACCGCGGCCGCGTCCCTGCAAGTGCGGAATACCCTTGTCACGCATCCGCAACCGCGTGCCGTTTTGAGTGCCCGGCGCGATTTTCAGTTCGGCTTTACCGCTCACAGTCGGCACTTCGACAGTACCGCCGAGCGCTGCGGTCGTGAATGGAATCGGCACGACGCATGTGATGTCATAGCCATCGCGCTCAAAGAGTTCATGGCGGCGAATCGAGATTTCGATATAGAGGTCGCCGCTTGGACCGCCATTTTCGCCTGCGCATCCACCGCCGCTCAAACGCAGTCTTCCGCCCTCGTCAATGCCTGGCGGAATCGTGACTTCGAATTCCTTCTTTGCATTGACATGGCCGGTGCCACGGCATTTTGTGCACGGCTTGTCGATGACCTGGCCGGTGCCGCCACATGCGCGGCATGGCTGGCTCATACTGAAAAAGCCCTGTGAAATCGTCTGCTGGCCGCGGCCATGGCAAGTCGGGCATGTGTGCTTCGATGTGCCGGGCTCGCAACCGCTTCCCGAGCAGCGGTCACACGTCTCGGTGCGCGGGATTGTAAACGTCTTTTTTGCACCGAAGACCGCATCTTCAAAATCGATTGTCAGGCTATAGAGCAGATCCTGCCCTTTGCGTGGTGCATTCGGATTGCGGCGTCTGCCGCCACCACCGAAGAGGTCGCTGAAATCGAAGCCGCCTTCGCTGCCGCCGCCGAACATCTGGCTGAAGAAATCCATCGGATCCATGCCGCCGGCGCCGCCAGCGCTTGCCGACCCGCCTTTTGTGTACATCTCATGGCCAAGCTGGTCATAACGCGCACGCTGTTTCGGATCGCCGAGTACTTGGTAGGCATTATTGACTTCCTTGAATTTCTCCTCGGCAGATTTGTCGCCGGGGTTGTGGTCCGGATGATATTTAATGGCGAGTTTACGATACGCTTTCTTAATCTCGTCATCTGTCGCAGTACGCGACACGCCTAATACACTATAAAAATCTTCACTTGAAGCAGCCATAATTATCTCGCCTCCCTGCAGGCCGCATGCAATGCATCATGCATACCTGTCAAAACATTGAATTCGTGCATTTGCGCATATCAACGCGGAATGCACGCGCTCTAAAACTTATTTGTTTTCCTCTGCACCGGTAGTCTCAGCCGCCGTCGCGGATTCCTCCGGTGCTGGCGTCTCCTCCTCCGCTTGCTTTGGACCGGCAGAGACCACGACGCGCGCTGGACGTAAAATGCGCTCGCCGAGTTTGAAGCCGAAATTCCATTGCTGCAGCACCATCCCTTCGGGAACTTCGTCACTATTCGCAGTGCTGATCGCTTCGTGCAGTTTCGGATCGAACTTCTGACCCTTCGCGTCAATTACACTCACGCCCATATTGGTCAGGACATTCTTGAACTGGTCGAAAATCATCTTGACGCCCATCTGAATTGTCGCCATGTCCGTAGCAGTCGCAGTGCTGTCTGACGCCATCTTGAGCAAATCGAAGATGCCGACAATTTCGCCGATTGTATTCATTCGCGTTGATTCGCGCAAATCCTGCATCTCACGCGCCATGCGCTTACGCGTATTCTCGCAATCGGCTAATGCGCGGAGATAATTATTGCGCATCTCCTCATACTTTTGTTCAATCGTCGGTTCCGGCGCTTTCTTTTGCTCCTCGGCCGCTTTTGAGGCTTCTTCGGTCTTCGCTTCCGCTTCAGCAGTCTTCTCCGCTGCTGCCGTCGCTTCGGCGGTTTCAACCGGCTCCTCGACTATTGACTGCTCCTCTGCGGCATCCGATTGCGTAAAATTGTCACTATGATGATGATGATTGTGCGACATAATGTCTTACCTCCTCACATAAACAGAAATTATCATTGCGCCCACGTCTTGTAGACGCATCGTTGAAATTGGATGATTAGACAGCGTATAAGCAAAAATAGTGCCATGGCTTCTTGCCATAAGCATGCGGCCATCCATGCGCGGTTTTATTCCAGCATCATGCAGTCGCCGTAGCTGAAGAAGTGGAATTTGTGTGCGACGGCGTCTTTGTATGCGGCCATGACGTGTTCGTAGTCGCAGAAGCAGCACACGAGCATGAGGAGCGTGGATTGCGGTAAATGGAAATTCGTAAGCAGCGCGTCCGCGACTTGCGGCTTTTTGGGCGGATAGAGGAAGATTTTCGTGCGCCCCGCGCCGGCTTTGATCAGATTTGTGCCGGGGATGACGCAACTCTCGAGTGTCCGCAC
>CAVGNO010000030.1:13680-15545 GCA_963630475.1 Blautia faecis
CACGGAAGTCGTGCCCATGCAGACGACGCGCTTGCCCGCATTGTGGGTTTCATTGATGAGATTTGCGGCGTCTTCGCTGACGATGTAGCGCTCTTCATGCATGACATGCGCTTCGACTGTTGATTCTTCGACTGGCTTGAATGTGCCTGCGCCGACATGGAGTGTGACTTTGGCAATCTTGACGCCTTTGTTTTTCAGTTCGGCGAGAATTTCGTCGGTGAGATGCAGTCCGGCAGTGGGGCATGCCACGGAGCCGGGATTTTTTGCATAGACAGTCTGGTAGCGCTCCTTGTCGGATTCTTCGGGTGCGCGTGTGATATATGGCGGAAGTGGCGTGTTGCCATATTTCTCGAGCAAATCGAGCACATCATCGGTGTCGAATTCGACAATACACGCGCCGTCTGCTTCTTTTTCCAATACTGTGAGCGTAATTCCTGCACCGTCGATTTCGACTTGCGATCCGATTGCGAGGCGGCGTCCCGGCTTGAGGAATGCTTGCCACTTGCGTCCACCCCGGC
The DNA here is from genome assembly GCA_963630475.1 of Blautia faecis. GTDB lineage: Bacteria > Verrucomicrobiota > Lentisphaeria > Oligosphaerales > Oligosphaeraceae > CAKUJM01. Next base: position 14,199 of record CAVGNO010000030.1, read on the forward strand.
TCTCGAGCATGAATACTTGCACGCGTCCGCCGCTAGTGGGGCGGTGTCCCCAGAGGCGCGCAGGGATGACGCGTGTGTCATTGAGGACAAGGCAGTCGCCGGGATTCAAGTGTTCTGCGAAGTGGTGAAAATCGGAGATCTGGCGTTCGCCAGTAGTGCGGTTAATGACCATCATGCGCGCAGCTGCGCGGTCTTCCGGGGGATATTGTGCAATCAGTTCCTTCGGGAGCTCAAAATCAAAATCAGAGACTAGCATATATCTTCGTATTCTATCGCTAAAGAAAAAGACGTGTAATGGTGACAGCGGTGCGCTTATCGGAATTTGACTGCGCGTTCTGTTTCGCGGCGGTCAATCTGCTCCTTCATCGCATCGCGTTTGTCATGAGCATTTTTACCGCGCGCAAGGCCGATGTCGAGCTTGATTTTGCCTTTGTCGGTGAAATATGCGCTTAAGGGGACGACGGTGAGGCCTTTGGCTTCGACAGCGCGTTTGAGGCGCGCAAGTTCGCGTTTATGGAGGAGCAACTGCCGTTCGCGTGTCGCATTATGGTTATTGATATTGCCCATTGCATACGGTGCGATATTTGCGCCGGTCAGTTTTGCATTGCCTTTGGGGTCAAATCTGATATACGCTTGGGTAAGTGTCATGCCGCCCGCTCGGCAGGATTTCACTTCAGTGCCAGTAAGCGCGATGCCGCATTGGATTTTCTCCAGTATCGAGTAGTCGTGAAATGCTTTTTTATTTTGGCAAATATTTTTCATATCTTGATGCAAATGGACAGTAGTCAAATGACGGCTTCATCAGGCGGATGGGTAATATATTCTGTATGCCGGGGATTATTACGTCATGGAAGTATTTTCGCAGTGCAGGGAAGATGCACGGATTCAGGTACACAGAATTATATTATGACAATGTCTTTTGTACAGTCGTTTTAATCACCTAATGGTAGGAGATTTCAGTTCTATGGTTCGTTCAATCAGTTTATTTTCGGCGATAGTAGCCGTATTGCTTGTCACCGCATCCTCCTGTATCACACAAGTCCAGCCGGCGGCGGCACCGAACAGCATGGTGAGCAATGAGCGTGTCAAAGTAATTGGCAATTACACTGCGACTTTGGGGTGCGGACTGTTTGAAGCGGATAAAGCGGTGCGTGCTGCGGCAAAAGAGAAGAACCTCGTGCAGCTCTCCCGTATAAATGAGCAGGATTGCGTCGTGTATGAGTACAAGGACATCTATGACAACCGCATTTCGGTTGCGCTGAAGTTGGATGTGAACAAGCAGACCGGCATTGTCATCAAATTTGGCAAGACTGGCAACAAGGAATTTTCCAAGAGCTTCCTGGAGGC
>CAVGNO010000030.1:15555-16172 GCA_963630475.1 Blautia faecis
GGCGGATCGTTTTCTAGTGCACACTCAAACGGTTGAGATGCGCACATTTCACGATCAGCTGCTTGATGCGATGGATTTGGAGCAGGAGCGCGGAATTACAATCAAGTCACATCCGGTGAAGATGTATTTCCATTCCAAAGATGGCAATACATACGATTTCAACTTGATTGACACTCCCGGCCATGTCGATTTCAACTACGAAGTCTCGCGCAGTCTAGCGGCATGCGAAGGCGCAATTTTGCTGATCGATGCATCGCAGGGTGTTCAAGCGCAGACAATTGCGAATTTGAATCTGGCGAATGAGCAGAATCTGGCGATTATCCCCGTCATCAACAAGATTGACTTACCTGCAGCAGATGTCGAGGGCTGTCTGAATCAGCTGGAGGAGCTGCTTGCGATTCCACGAGAAGAAGCGTTGCTGGTCTCTGCGCGCGCGGATCTGGGGATTGAGGAGCTGATGGAAGCGGTTGTGGAGCGTATTCCGCCGCCGAAAGGCAATGACGATAAGCTGCAAGCGCTGATATTCGATTCCATCTTCGATGATTACCGCGGCGTTGTGACTTACGTACGCGTCGTCAATGGCACTGTACGGCCGAAGGACAATATCCATTTGATTG
>CAVGNO010000031.1:0-14321 GCA_963630475.1 Blautia faecis
GCGTTGCTACTACAGCCGCAGGACAGGATATCTCACTGGAATTTGTATTGGACCAGGTAGTTGGTGAGGATAAAACAACCCAATCTGTCATTCAAGATAGCGATTATCGCGGTAGCGTCCCGGATAAAATTGCGTTTCATGCATATAACTCCTTCGAGATTGCTAAAGTGGCGAATTTCACGATGGATGAGGATGACGCTGCCGCGCCGGCAGCTGTCAGCATCGATGCAAATAATGGCACGTGGTTCTCTTGCAAGGGCTGGAATACTACGAAAAGCGCTTTTGATGCGCTGACCAGTGGCGTTACATTCACTGATGTAAAGTGGAAGAACGAAAGCGAGACAGTCAAATGCACCGATACATACGGTACGCTGGGAATTGTAGATGGGAAAATCAGCTTCACGCCGAAGCAGTACTGGTATGGCACGACTGATACCGTCGTCGCAACCGCAAAGTGGGAGAATAGCACCGAGACCGCTGATGTCGAATTCCAGATTGTCGTCAGCCCAGTTAAGACTGAGGCCGATTGCCAATTTGATGGCTTTGGCGCATCAACGACTTGGATTGAAGGCGATGCGTGGTCATCTATCGCAGACGGCGTGAAGAAGATTACGCTGAAGTATACGAGCTACGACAATGTCGATATTTCCAACTTTGCCGACTCGACGCAACTCAAGTGGGGCGATGTGGCGCTCACCGTCGCTACGACATCAACTAACAAGCAGGTTACTGAAACAAGCGAAATCGGCGATGGTACTGGTCCAATTCAAGTATTCTCCATCGAGAATACTTACGAAATCACCGGATGGGCCAACGAGGGTACTATCATTCCGTACGAAGTCGTTGCACACCCGGATGCCAGCAGAACAGAAAAGCTGACTTTCAGCGCAACTGCGACTGTAGATGGATCTACATACGAGATTTCCAACAATTTCGGTCAGCTCACTGTAAAGGATACGGATCGTGCTCCTACTGGCACTGCAATTACGTCAATTACTCCGGCATCACCGACTGTCACTGACACACTTGAAGTCGAAGTGACTGCGGGCACTGACGCTGATGGCGATGCTATTACGCTCGTCTATCAGTGGTACAAAGGCGATGATGTGATTACTGATGCAACGGCTGAGACTTACTCGCTGGCAAATGCCGTGAAAGGCGAATCATACAAGTGCGTCGTCAAAGCATCCACCAATCCGTATGATGGTGGTGAATTGGTATACGGATCAGAAGTGCCCAGCGAAGCGGTCACAGTGGTCAACTCCGAGCCGGAAGTCGCAGAATCCCCGCGCAGTATCTTTGTTCAGCGCGTTACCGATGCATCCGCAACGCCAATATATAGCAATTCCATCTCCATCACAGTCACTGATGCGGATGGCATTGATGATGTGCTGATCATGAAGAGCTTGACGGAAACTACTCAGGTCTCCGAAGTCACGTCTGACAATGGCGGCAAGGCGGAGTTGAGCATCAATAGCGAGACTAACACTATCGATATTACTTACACCATCCCGGAGAGCTACAAGAATGCAACCGAAGACAAGACTGACTCTTTCAGCTTTGCAATCGGTGATAAGGGCGACAACAACACCGCGAATGCGTATACCGAGATTAACATCAGCGTCGATTATAAGGAAAATCCGTTGCCGGTGATTACCGATTTGAGTAGTGATGTTACCTCGATCGATGAAATCGATGAATATGGTAATCCGACCTCATTCGTGGTTAAATTCAAAGCAACTGACACCAGCGTCTATCCTGCGGGTGTCAAGGCTTGGAAAATCGAAGTGCCGGAAGGCTGGAATTACGATATCACGAAGTCTGAGACTACTGCTACTGGAGTGTCGGATGGACAATGGTCTGGCGAGTTCACTGCGACAATCACTTGCGCGGGTTATGACACCATCACAGGTAGCCCGCGCCCAGAAAGCCAAGAGTTCACTGTCACGGTCCAAGCGCAGGATGTCGAAACTGATGGCTGGGGTAAGTATGAGAAGACCATCAAAGTCAATGATACCGACCGCTTGCCTGACGGCGAAGTCACCATCACGCTTGAAAATGAAAGCGTCATTTATGGCGATACGTTGAAAGTGACTGGCGCAACTGGCGCAACTGATGAGGATGGCGATGAAATCACTTATACTTACGAGTGGTTCTACTGCACTCCCGGCAGCACAACAGATACTTCGACTGGCATTGTCGCCGCTGAATATAGTAGCAATGATGTCGTCATCAAAGACAATACCATCATTGTGAAAGCGAAAGCGCAGACGTCTCCGTATAGCGATACCACGGCAACATACAGCACAGCCGATTTCCTCGGTGAAACTTCAGTCACGGTCGGCAATACCAAGCCGTATATCAGCGAAATCGATACAACCAGATTAAGCGATCTAATTGCAGATCTGACTCATGATGCAGTAACTGACCAGAAGGATGGCGATGACGAAGCCGACCGCACTGTCACTTACACGGTTACCGTCGTCGATCCGGACGTGACTGCCGATCGCGACGCGCTGGTATTCGATGTGACGGATTGGGATGAAGAGACCAATGGCACGATCAGCATCGCTGCCGATGAGACAGACGCAACCAAAGCGATTGTGACGATTGTCCTGCCGAAGCACTACAACACCCTTGGTCTTGAAGCAGCTAACTTGCCGAAGGCGACTATCACGGTCAAGGATGACGATGATGATGCGCAGAACAAGGGCTACTTGAGCTTGACGGTGACCGAGAAGAACTTGGCACCGGTTGTCGCAGCCACTGACTTGTATGTCCTGCCCGCACAGCTCGGCACTGACATGACTGCCTCTTTCAAAGTCGATATGGGTAGCAAGTACGAGACCACACAGATGCTGACGGCTGCAACTATCGCGGTTGCCGAAGGCGAGGACAGCTCCATCTTTGAGACTCTACCGACTGTTACAGCGCCTGCTGATAGCACAGTTTCCGATACGGTGCAATTCACTTACAAAGTGAAGTCAGATGCTGAAAATGGCAAGAGCTGCAAGTTCAGCGTCAAAGTGACTGATAATGGTACTACGAATGGTTCGTCCGATCCGAAGGAGTCCGAAGTGGCGTACTTCACCATCTATGTCGGCGCAACTCCGTGGTATCCGATCATCACGTTGGATTGCGGCGATTCCACCGACCACACCGAAGGCCATGCTGTCGTCATCACTGACGAAGATGGCAATGAGTACGAGATGGTGATTCGCCCTGCCAATACAGATGGCATAATCACTGTTTTGCCGAAGGATTATGCGGCAATCGGTCATCCGGGTTACAAAGCCGGCGTTGAACTCTCTGTGGCTGCTTACAACTGGACGGTCAAGAATGGCAAAGACAGCGAAGTCGATGTCGCAAAAGAATCAATCACAGTCGCGGACTACACTGTGCCTGGCGATGCGACATCCGAGGAGATTGCTACCGAGCTGACGGATACGAATGAGGATGGTGTTGTCGAGATTCCGGCAATCACGGTTCCGATGGCGCAAAAGTATGTCATCGAAGTCGTGGACGAAAACGACAAGGTCGTACTGACGCAAGCTGCCGACTTTGTTGCCGATGAGACCAGCGGCATGATTCTGCCGAACATCGCGGCTCAAAGCATCAAGCTCACTGCTGGCACATACAAGCTCTGTGTCAAGGGCATCAACCCGGAAGGCGAGGGCAACACTGTACCGCTCTTCACGCTCAATGTCACTGGCAATGCGGATGAGACGGTTGCTTGGCCGACCGACGCGTCATTCTCGCCGAAAGCAAATACGACAATCAATGCATCGCCAGTCAAGTTCAGCTGGCCGGCTGCAAGCGGCGCGAAGTCTTATGACCTCTACATCTTCGATGAGGATGGCACGCGCATTGTCAGCGCGACCGGTTTGAACAGCTTGAATGCGACGGTTGAACTGGAGATGAAGGAAGAAGTCGGAACCAGCTACAGCTGGTATGTCCGCGCCAATGGCGTGGATGGCAATACCGCCGACTCCCCGACCTTCTCCTTCACGATGGCGGAGACCATCACGGACTTCGCGGTCACCAGTCTCTCCGTGGATGGGGATGGACGCCTAGTGATGAACCTCGAGGGAAGCGTCAATGAAAGCGACACTATCACCGTGGACTTCCAGTACTTCACGATGAAGACTGACACGCGCTGGTATAACCGCAGTAAGAAGGAAGCGATCTACAGCACCGCGAGCTCGCTCATTATCGATGAGATCAAAGATGCCAAGGATAATGCGGTTGCCACGGTTAAGGCCGGTGACTATGTCGCATTGCGTTACTACATCAATGGCACGCTGATCAATGACTATGTTGTGTACTGTGTGACAGAACAAAACTAGATACCCCTGCTTCGATAAACACGTAATAATAGTTCCACTGGTTCGGTTGCCGCGCGTGACTGAACCGGTGGATGAACAAGAACCTTACCAGCTCAAATAGGGGAATAAAAGATGAAGCTTAAGACAACTTCTGCATCCTTCTTGTCACTTTTCGCGGCATGCAGTCTCTTTGCCGCCGATGCCACAGTCCAGCCGGAAAATACAGCAGCCGAGGCGCCTGCGGATCCAGTCATCGAGCAATACGACAGCAGCTGGCATTTCTCAGTCGGCGCATCCTATCGTAATTTCCGCTCACCGCGCTTCAAGAGCGCAAATTCCGGCTCATTCAGCAATGCGCTGATTACACTCTCCGGCGAAGTCCTAGATGCCACGAATGAAAATCTTCGCAAAGCATGGACGGAACGCGGCTATTCAACCGATAGCGACGGCTCCGAAGCATTCACATTTGCGTCATTCCAGGGCGGTGCTGTCAGCGGCAGTGGCGACTACACGACATTCGAGCGCTTTGCGCCTGTGCTGGGAATCGGCACAGACATCTGGTCTGATGGCGCTTTGAGCTTGGCATTTGTCGCAAATTTCCAGTTCTTCAACGTCGATTCGTCCGATAAAGCCAGCGGTGATGCAATTGGCACAATCACTGCCGACAATCGCTTTGTCGCATATCATAAGGATACGGATACATTCACGCCGAATTGGGATGCTGCTACTGATCGTGGACAGAAGGCCGATGCGAGCGTGAAAGCGATTGCTAAGACCAAGTTCGACATGCAGCTCTATGTCTTCGATGCCGGCTTGAAGCTCGGGTACGACTTCGACAGCGGCTTCCGTACTTATCTTGCTACCGGACCGACGCTCTCCATCGCCGATATGGAATCCAGCTCCTACGCGAAAGTCTCGAATTCCACCGGCAAAATCGTCAGCGGAAGCGGCCGTGACAACGATGTCGAATTCAACTTCGGCTTCTATGTCTCCGCAGGCGCTGAATTCTGGTTCAACGAATCCTACGGCCTCTCCGCAGAAGTGCGCTATGACAACGGCTTCGGCGATGTCGATACGCATTATGTCAGCCAGTCGCTGGACAGCTGGGGCGGCATGGTTAAGCTGAACGTGCGGTTTTAAGGGTATAGGCCGGGGACAAGCCCCGGCCCTACATGCACACGCTTGGCGGCATGCGGGAGAAATTTCCCGAAGCGTGCGCTTCGGGCACAGAACAAGGAGCGGCCGGGGACAAGCCCCGGCCCTACACGCGCGTAAAGACAGCACCCACCGCCCCCCACACGGCGCGCAGACCGTACACCCGTGGGTATGCCGGGGGCATACGCGGTATGTTTATAGGCCGGGGACAAGCCCCGGCCCTACATCGGGATTTATTATCACCGATCCCGTTCCTCTTTATTGCCAACATGAAGCATTATTTCCTTGCAATATTATTATTTCTTGCTGGCGTATGTGTGGCGGTGGAATATGGCGCTGCACAAATCGCGCCATTGGTAAGTGACGCCGGCCAGATCGTCTATATTGCTGGCGAATGCGGTAAGGATTTTGACACGTGCCGTGCCGTATATTCACTCGAGACTGATGGCACTAGCACGCAGCTTCTGCCGTCTAGCACTACGATTTTAGGTTCAAAATTCCGCTATAAAAATTATTACTTGACTGCATCTGCGGATTTGTCACTGATTTGGAGCACAAGCGTCGATAAAATTCCATCGGCATACCTGCTGAATTTTAAGAATTGCAATGGCGAAGGTGAACAAAATTTCTATGAGAGCACATCAGCGCCTTCGGAAGCGGACTGGTTTATGGCCAGCTCCGATGGCACTGCAGTCATGCGATATAGCGATAATGAAAAGAAAGTAATAATCTATTCTGTCGATAAAGACGGAAATCAAAAGATAAAGATTACTGCAACGCGCGAAATCGCAGCAGATGCATTGACGAATGCCAATCTCGCGCTAATGCCGGCGCTTTCGGGTGATGGCGAGTCGCTATTTTATATCGGCGTCGATGACAGCACGGGCTTGCAATATCTCTCGCTCTATCAATTGGAGCTGTCGAGCGGCCGCTGTGTCAAGATTGACGACTTAGGGCAGGCCGACGCGCTGGACAGCTTTGACAACGGCGTCTGGCGAAGCACAATCAAATATGTCGCGGCGAATCAGGACGGCAGTGTTGTCGCGTATCGTTGGAATGGCGATAACAAAGGCGTGCAGATTCGCGTCGCAACGCGCAGCGCTAATGGCATGTATGAGCTTCTCGGCAGTATCAGCAAAAATGTTTCGGCGAATTGCTTCTGGCCGGCAATTTCTGCAACCGGACGCTATGTTGCATTCAGCGGCGGTGGCAAAGCATATCGCTACGACCGCACAACTGCGACGCTGGATAGCGTCTCGGCGGATGACGAGAGCGCGGGTGCGCTCGCCATCTCGCGCAATGGTCGCTATGTCGCGTATGTCGCTGGCGATGACCAGAGCGCAACCGTGAAGAAGCATGACTGCGGCATAGCGCTGACAACGACCAGTGCGAAATTAAGCTTTGATCGGCTGGGAGTCGTTGTCGCGAAAGCGCTGCCGCTGGAAATCGTCGGCACAGTGAGTGACAGCGCGACATTGCGTTTTGACAGTGACACGTTGGAGTCCGGGGATGCAATTTATTATTACGATGGCGCTGGTGATGAGCATGCGCTTGAAGCCGGCACGGCTTACGCGCTAAACGCTGCGCCACTGCCGTGGTATTTCAAGCCCGCGACTGGCACTGACTCTACATTGCGCACAATCACGATTACGCTCACCGATGGCGCAATCACGTCGTCAGTAGATGTGAAGATTGCGCTTCGCGGCGAATTTGTCAATCTGACAGCCGGAATGGCTGGCACTAACAGCTACTCTGACATGGATTTCAATGCCGACGGCACAATGGCTGTCGTGCGTTCCGACGGCATCCTCGCGCCCAATGATGCGAATTCCGCATTTGACCTATATGCAGTCAATGGCATTAGTACGACAACGAAATTCCAGCAGTTGTCCAATGGCGGAAGTGGTAGCGCGCAACTCTACGGCGGCAAAATCAGCGGCAATGGCAATTATGCATTCTGCTTCCGACAAGATGATACGCTATGCCGTTATAACATTGTCACCGGCGAGAGTGCAGAGTTGATCGCAGGTGCTGACCGTTATCGCACGATCGCGGTCAGCTACGATGGCGCGGTCATCGCAGTCGTGAAAAACAGCGAAGTGCAGCTCTCAACGGATAGTGGCAAGACTTTTGCGGTCGTATCATCAATCGATGCCGACAATGCGCCATTTGTTTCATACGATGGTAGCGCAGTCAGCTTTGTCAGCAGCGGTAAGCTGATGCGCTATCACGTCAATAGCAAAGAGAGCGAGGCGGTATTAAGCGATGTCGCGCAATTACTGGATGTCAGCCAAGGCGGAACACGCTTCCTCCTGCGCACAACTGCAAATGCGTTGCAGTATTATGTGCTCGCAGAAACTAAAGTGGAGACGCTTGGCACAGAGTCAAGCGACTGCACTACGCCGGATGGGACTTCTTTGCCGGCGAAGTATACCGCGAAGCTCTCCGCAAATGGCCGTAGCGTATTCCTACTTTGCGCCACCGGACTCTATTCGCGCCAGTACAAGAGTGACACGTGGCAATTGACTTTGAACAGCGATGCAATTAAGAGCACGGGCGATTTTGCAGTGGCGTCAAGCGGCCGCTATCTGCTATTTTCAAGCACATTGAGCACGCTTGATCCGACTGCGCAGAGCGCTGATGGCGAAAATCACCTCCTGCTATGGCGTAATCCTCAATGGAGCAATAGCGCAGCGCGCATCGATGTGACTAGCTACGATGTTACGGAAGATACGCAAAGAACCATCAACAACTCGCATTTCTGTGCAGATAGCGAGGACGACGATGTCGTGCCAATTGTGGTATCGGGACCAAAGTATGGTACACTGACGCTGGAAGAACCGACAAAATCGCTGGGCAAATATCGGCTCGTCTATCAGCCGAATGAAAATTTCTGCGGAACGGACGCATTTGAACTCAAGCTCTGGGATGGCAGTGAATTTACTGAAACGAAGACGATCACGCTTAACGTGAAAAATGTCAATGATGAGCCGCAATGGATTGAGGATGAGTGTACTGCGTCACTGACAGTCAATGCCGGTGAAAATGCGAGCGCACAAGTGCGCGCAAGCGATGTCGATACCGAAAATCCCGAGGAATATCGCGACACACTTACATACAGCATCATCGGCGATGCGCCCGAGTGGCTGACAATTGATTCATCAACTGGTGATATTACGCTTGAGTTGCCACTGACTGCTACCGCGGGCGAATACAATGTCACGCTGGGATGCACAGATGGACATATCGAAGCGCCAATCGAACGTCAGCTGGTCATTACGGTCAATGCGCCGGCTGCGCAGGAATTCACGCTCGCGTATCTCTTTGGCAAAACTTCCGTCAAGCCGTCGGATGACGACACTAGCGCGCTTGCGAAGTGGCGCACTGCGCTCTTCGGATGCTGGGCGCATCTGCTCACCGCAAGCAGCAATGAGTATCAACTACTGTCGCTTCCCGGCGATGTCAGTGTAAACGCGCTCTCGGCGCTCTTTAGCGGCAACCGCCTGTATCAATGGCGTGATAATTCATTCCGTATCGCGGATACAACCGACACGATTCCTGCCGGCACGGGCTTCTGGATTAAGCCGACGCTTCCCGAAAATGCGGAAGAATGCACAATCGCTATCACGCCAGTGATGAAGCGTCGCGACGCATCCTTCACCGATGACGCATTCTACTTGCTGGGGCCACTCGTCGATGAGGATGCCCCCGCATCTATGCAACAATTCTACTTCGATGGTAAAACGTGGCATCAAACCACTACAGGCTGGAAACTTGGAACCGGATATTTCTTCAACGGAAACGGAGGATAACGGATTTTAACGGAATAAAACGGAGGATAACGGAAACGGATTTGAACGGAAATTAACGGAAATTAACGGAAATTAACGGAAATTAACGGAAATTAACGGAATCCGTTTCCGTTGAATTCCGTTTCCCTCCGTTAAAATCCGTCATCCTCCGTTTCCGTTTTTTTATTATGTCTTCTTCTTCACAATACGCGCGTGCGCGCATTCAAGCGCTCGCCGGCTATGCGCCGGGCGAGCAGATCACTGGACGGCGCATTATCAAGCTCAATACGAATGAGTGTCCCTATCCGCCGACTCCTGCGGTAGGCGATGCCGTGGCAAAATTCGACTGGACGCAGTTGAATCGTTATCCGGAGCCGACTGCGCAGCCGTTGCGCGCGGTTGCTGCACGCATCTTCGGCTTTGACGCCGATGAGATAATTTGCGGCAATGGCTCAGATGATTTGCTGACGATTGCGTTGCGCACATTTGTCGATGACGGCGCGCCATTTGCATATCCGGAGCCGTCGTATTCGCTCTATCCGATTCTGGCGGATTTGCAGGGCGCAGTGAAGCGTCCGTTTCAGCTGGATGAGCACTTCGGCTTGCCAGTCGATGCGGTCTTATCGCAATGCGCGGATGCGAAATTGCTGATTTTAGCGAATCCGAATGCGCCGACGGGCAATGCGTTTCCGCGCGAAGCAATACGCGAACTGTGTGCAAATTTCAAAGGCGTTGTATGGATTGACGAAGCTTATGCAGATTTCGCCGAATTCAACTGCTTGGATTTTGTCCATGAATTCGACAATGTCGTGGTTTCGCGGACATTCTCGAAGAGCTATGCGCTGGCGGGATTGCGGCTGGGCATTGCGTTTGCCAACCGCGCGCTGATTGTCGAGATGAACAAGTTGAAGGATTCGTATAACACGGACCGTTTTGCGCAATATATCGGCTGTGTCGCGTTGGAAGACCAAGCGTATCTGCGTGAGACTGTCGCGAAGATTCGTGCAGAGCGCGCAGTGGCGAGTGCGTTCTTCCGTGAACATGGCTGCAAGGTTTTGCCGTCGCAAGCGAATTTCATCATGGTCGAACCGGCGCATCAGAGTGCGAAGACGGTATTTGCGGCATTGCGTGAGCGCGGCATCCTCGTGCGCTATTTTGCATTGCCGCGCATCGATAACTTTCTGCGCATTACTATCGGCACGCCCGCTCAAATGCGCGATCTATACGCAGCATTTCTCGAAATCGATCGGTAGAAGGTTTAGATAGAGTGAATTGCATAATGGAAAACAGCGCTGCTTCTGATTATGATTTGATGGTGATAGGTGCGGGACCTGGCGGTTATGAAGCCGCCGAGTATGCCGCACGGCGTTATGGAAAACGCGTTGTGCTGTTTGAAAAAGCGAGCTTGGGCGGGACATGTCTGAATGCCGGATGCATCCCGACCAAATGCTTGTTGCGCAGCGCGAAGAATTTGAGCGAATGCCGCAGTGCGAGTGCATTCGGCGTCGCACTCGATGGCAGTGCAGACGCAATGCTCAATATGACGGCAGTGCAAGCGCGCAAGCAGAAAGTCGTCGCGACTCTGCAGAAGGGCATCGCGGCGATGCTGCGCAGTCATAAAGTGGAAGTCGTCAATACCGAAGCAAAAATTGCTGCTCCTGGCGTAATTGAAGCGGATGGCAGATGCTGGCATGGCGCGAATATCCTGATTGCGACTGGCAGTATGCCGGCCGTGCCGCCAATTCCGGGGTTGCGCGATAATCCCGCAGTATTGGATTCAACCGGCATTCTCGCATTGGACCATATCCCGGAGTCGCTCGTAATTATCGGCGGCGGCGTCATCGGCTTGGAATTGGCGACATTCTTTGCAACGAGCGGACAATGCAAAGTGAGCATTGTCGAGATGATGCAAAAAATTGCGCCAGTCGTCGATGACGAAATTGGACGAAAGCTCCTGGCAGGCCTCAAACGCGCTGGCATTGCATTCTATCTTGGTGCACAAGTGCAGGGCATCGAATGCAATACTGTGAAATGCCGCGATGCAAATGGCAATGACTTGGCGCTTTCTGCGGAAGTCATCCTCAATGCTACTGGCCGCCGCCCGGTCGTCAGCGGATTGGGGCTGGAAGCGTGTGGCGTCGAGGTCGATCGCAAAGGCATTGTCACTGATGCATTTGGCCGCACTAGTGTCGCGGGAATCTGGGCATGCGGTGATGTGACCGGACGCTGTCTGCTTGCGCATGCCGCGACTCGCGAAGGCTATGTTGCAGTAAACAACATGTTTGGCGATGCATGCGATGATACGGTGAATTACAACGCAATTCCGTCGGTGATCTATACGCATCCGGAGGTCGCGCAAGTCGGTGCAACCGAACAAGCGTTGATTGCGGATAGCACGCCATATCGCAAGCTCTCACTGCCGATGGCGACTGCCGGCAGATTTGTGGTCGATACCGAAGGCGAATCCGGCACTGTCAAAGTGCTGGTGCATGCCGAGACCAACGAGTTGCTCGGCATGCATGCAGTCGGCGGTAACTGTGGCGAATTTATCTGCGCTGCCGCAATCCTGGTCGGCGAGCGCTTCACGCCAGAGCAGGTCGCAAAAATCGTCTTCCCGCATCCGACCGTCTCCGAAGCGCTCCGCGAAGCCGCTATGCGCGGATGACTTCCCGAAGCGTGCGCTTCGGGCACAGAACGTGTAGGGCCGGGGCTTGTCCCCGAACAATATTTCCCGAAGCGTGCGCTTCGGGCACAGAACAAGTGGCGCGTGCGGAAAGAGAGCACCCACCGGGCAGACCAGCACGCCACGGTGTGGCATCACGTGTTTACTGCCACAAAAATCCCAGGGAACCACACGCAAAATGCCCACAAAGGCACATCTGTAGGGCCGGGGCTTGTCCCCGGCCTGGCGTGGGTAACCCACATACCTGCGGCTTCCCGGCATGGCGTGAGGAACCACCCCACCGGCCTGGCGTGGGTTACCCACATACCTGCGGCTTCCCGGCATGGCGGGAGGAACCACCCCACCGGCCTGGCGTGGGTAACCCACATACCTGCGGCTTCCCGGCATGGCGTGGCGTGCCCCACGCCACGGTGTGGCATCACGTGTTTCCTGCCACACATAAACGCGCATCGCAACGCATCTTGGTTGAAAAATTCTCAATTGCGGTTATAGTAAGCGCGCTTCCTGAAATATATCGCATGCGCACATAGTTCAGTTGGTTAGAACGCTTCCTTCACACGGAAGAGGTCACAGGTTCGAGTCCTGTTGCGCGCACCATCAATTTCATATCCCTGGCGGTATCATATTCCGTCAGGGATATTTTATTACATGGAAAATTCCATTGCATCCGCAATAATGATTTGACATCTTGTCTTTTCAGGTTAAATTAAGTGCGCTTACGAAATTTGATGGTGATCGTAGCTCAGTTGGTTAGAGCGCCTGGTTGTGGCCCAGGAGGTCGAGGGTTCGAGTCCCTTCTATCACCCCATTTATCCGCCTCCGGTTTTGTTCCTCCTCCTCTCAAAACCGGAGGTATTTATTCAAAGAACGGCGGGACGTAGCGCAGCCTGGTTAGCGCGTTTGTCTGGGGGACAAAAGGTCGCGAGTTCGAATCTCGCCGTCCCGACCATTTTATTTTTTTAGGCACTTGGTCTTTATCCGAGTGTCTTTTTTTTGTGCCATTGGGTGGCGAGTTCAAGACGCCCTCATGGCTTTTTTATCCCCCCCCGATTGACAAAGTATACAGAATTCAGCTCAACAGAATTGATGAGTCCAAAAGGAACGGGATGATTCCGACATAGACAATGCCTTGCTCGTCGTTTGTGGCAGGCCGGAAACCACTGGTCACGACAATCTTTCGGAAGAAGTCACCTGTGTTGAGCAACGGTAGCGTCTCCTGTGCGCGCTTGTTCTCGTCTGGGATGGCGAATGCCGACTGGACATAGATTTTCTTAAGGCCATGGTTGACCACGAAATCAATTTCATGTTGCCGATGGGTCATCTGCCCGTCAATTCGTCTGGCTATTGGAACGACCCCCACATCCACGGAGCAACCACGCGCAATTAATTCGTTGTAGATGACATTCTCCATAAGATGCGTTTCCTCAATTTGTCGGAAGTTGAGTCTTGCGTTGCGCAGTCCGATGTCCTCTGCGTAGTATTTCAATGGCGAATCAAGGTACTCGCGTTCTTTCACGTCATAACGTTTCACTCCTTTTACCAGGAAGGCGTCCTCAAGATACGCGATGTACTTGCTGACTGTCGGCTGTGTTGTGGAGTGCCCCTGCACCGAAGAAATGGTGTTGGCGATCTTCGTCGGGTTAGAAAGCGAACCAACCGAGGAGAACAGAACATCAGTGACGTTCTCCAACAGATCACCGGAGGAAAGCCGATAGCGCTTGACAATGTCTGTGAAGTAAACCTCACGGAAGAGCGACTGGAGATAACTTCTTCTCGCTTCATCCGTCTCCTTCTGCAGGATGACGGGCATCCCTCCCCAGAGCAGATACTGTTCCCACGCCTCTCCCTTCTCCAGCCCGCAGCCCGCCAGAAATTCGGAGAATCCAAGCGGATGCAGACGGACATCGTCGCCGCGGTCCCCGAAATTGCTTGCGATGTCGCTGGAGAGCATTCGCGAGTTCGAGCCGGTCACATAAACGTCCACATTGGGAATGTGCATCAGCTCGTTTAGTACATCATAGAACGTGATATACGCGGAGTTCCTGTCCTCAGGGGCAATTCGCTTTAGTTTCACGCCTGGCGAAAGCACTTTGCGGCACATTTGGATTTCGTCAATGAAGACATATTTCCAGCCTTTACCGCGGATTCTTGACCGAAGATGTTCTCCCAGTGCAATTGGGTCCCTCAAGCTCTCGCATCTCCGTTCATCCAAGGCTATCTCGACTATTTGCGACGGCTTGACGCCATCCTCCAGAAGATAGCGTTTGAACTGATTGAACAACAGAAAACTCTTTCCGCATCGGCGGATTCCCGTGATGACTTTAATAAAACCATTGTGACGCCGATCGATAAGCCGTTGCAGATATG
>CAVGNO010000031.1:14331-15116 GCA_963630475.1 Blautia faecis
ATCTTAAGTTTCAGGCTTTAAATTTCTGTTTCATGAAACTAGATTTTCAACAGTAATAGTATAGCATAATTGCTCTGTTCCGCCGGTTGATGCGGTGAAAATCACGCCACTGTATGAAAACAAAAGAAGTTGTGTTAAATTTGTCCGATGACATGATAATTTCTTTAGTCAGTGTGCTTCTTATATGTTAGCAGAAAATGTAACATATTGCGCAACAAGAATTATCGTGTTATTCTTTGATAAAGGAAGAAAAAACAACTATGATCTACTACTTTGCGGATAATCATGTCGGCTCGCATGCCGGCAAAGTGATTTTTGAACATCTGCCGGAGGAGTTGCAAAAGCGCATCTGTTTTGTCGAGGATGACTGGTCTTTGCTGGAATCCGGCAAATGGGTGGATGACTGCGAGCTGTTGATTCTCAATATGATTGGCGGCACATGCGACATTCCGCATCCCGGAGAAGGGAGCGAACGCGCAGTGCGCGCATATTGTGAACGCGGCGGAAATGCGTTGTTGCTGCATGGCTCAAGCGCGGCATTCTGGCAATGGGATTGGTGGCGCCGCAATGTCGGCTTCCGCTGGGTGCGTCCGAATGACCCCGATAATATTCCGCGTTCAGTGCATCCGACCAAGCCATACGCGATGCGTCTAAAGAAATGCCGTCATCCATTGATGGCGCAATTGCAGCCGTTTGAATTGCCGGCGGATGAAATCTACACCGAATTGGAGCAGGTCTGCCCGGCGATGGTGTTGATGGATACCGCAATCAGCGAAGGCGTCTAT
>CAVGNO010000031.1:15126-16008 GCA_963630475.1 Blautia faecis
CGAAAATCGCACCGAATGGAATGGCAGATTCGTCGGATTCCTCCCCGGACACCGTCCTGAAGCGACATCAGATCCGACGCTGATTCATAACGTCGTCGCAATCATCAATTACTTGCTGAAATAACGGCGAGGAACGCCCCACCAGACTCCCGGTGGGGCAAATTTTATTGCGGGAACACTTCGTTTTCGAACGGCTCGCCATTTGCGAAGTGGATATAGTCATCGATTGCGTATGTCGCCATGCGATGCACTTCGTTGTTGAGCGAACCGGCAATATGCGTTGAGAGATGGACATTGGGCAGTGAATAAAATGCCGAATCCGCGTGAGGCGGCTCCTCGGTCGTCACATCCAGTAACGCGGTCAAATCCGGACGCGCTTTAAGCACATCAAGCAATCCGTCTTCATCGACTTGCGCGCCGCGGCCAGTATTGATAAATGTCGCGCCAGGACGCATTGACGCAAACATTTCGCGCGTGAGCACGCGCTTGTTACTATCGAGATTTGGCAGGTGGTTGCTGACGACATACGCGCGGCTGAATGCATCTTCCAGTGATATTGTACGCATCTGCGGGTTGGTCGGAATCATTATCACATCGAGGTTGTATTCCTTGAGCATTTTCGCCATGAGCGTCGCAATTGCGCCATCGCCGATTAATGCGATGGTCTCGCCGAAGATGCCTGGTCCGCGCACCGCAGTCTTCCACGCATCCGGCACTTTATATTGCGTCGTGTTGGTAAAATAATTTTTCAGCGCGAGGATGATTTGCGCGACTGCGAATTGCGCGACGGGGATGGCATTGGCGCGCCACGCACTGCTGATGCGAATCTTGCGTTCGAAGAGCGGCCGCGAAAACTCCTCCGTCGCACCCGCTGCATAAAAT
>CAVGNO010000032.1:0-530 GCA_963630475.1 Blautia faecis
GCGGCTTGAATTTATTCTCGTTCGCGATCAGCTCTTTTATGCGTTCGCGGATTTTTGCGTCCGAGACTGCTTCGCCACTGCCGTTGGTGTTGGTGAAGCCGCGCACAAAGAAGTCATTGAGTGGGATGACATTTCCCCAGGGCAATTTCGCATATTTATTCTGGACAGCGCGGCTTACCGTACTCTCCGCTTTATCAATTTTTTCGCCGATTTGTTTCAATGTGAGCGGCTGCATGTCGCTTTTATTGCGACTCTTGAGATAGGGTAATTGCGCGGCGATAATCGCATTGGTGGCTTCGACAATTGTCTTCTGGCGGTTTTCCAGGCCGTAGGTCAGCTGTGTCGCTTGGTTGTATTTTGCATTGAGCCACTCCTTCGTCGCTTTGTCATTACTCGGATCTTTGCGCATTGCCAAGTAATCTGGGTTGTATTCCAATTGGGGAACACTGTCTTCATTGATTACAGCGAAGAATTTTCCCTTCTTATCGCATTTGATGAAGACATCGGGCGTGACATATAGTGGCATACGT
>CAVGNO010000032.1:540-8940 GCA_963630475.1 Blautia faecis
TACGTGGGCAAAGCGTCAGGCCAGGCGTCGCATCCAGGTGACGGAGACGCTCAATTGCATCCTTCGTCTCATCGATATCGGCATCGATTTTCTTTGCGATTTCCTTTGCGACAATTTCGGGATTGCGTTGTTGCGCCAAGTCATCAAGATAGCGGTCGGCGATATCCCATTCAAGCGATCCGACTAGATGTTTATCCTTCAATTGCAAAAGATAGCATTCGCGTAGATTGCGTGCGCCAATGCCTGCCGGCGTGAGCGCTTGTATACACGCAATCGCTCGGCGCACATCTTCGACAGATGCGTGAAACAGTTGCGACAACTCCTGGTCGCTGTCCTCGATGAAGCCATTTTCATTGACTTCGCCACAGATATTGCAGCAGAGTTGATAAAACTTCGGATTAGCGCATTGCGCATCATCGAGCTGCTTGACCAATTTTTCATAGAGTGATTCATTGCCCGCATACGAGTCAAAGAGATATTGGCGTTTCTCCTCGGCATCCGGATTGCGGCACTCCATCACGCGCTCATATTTTTCATCCTGCCTGGACGGAACTGCGTCGTATTCCGATTCATTTTCGTAATCAGCGTTGAAATCATCATAGTTGGATAATGTACTCTTCGCATTATCATCAGCGCTGTCGTCGGCATGCGCGTCTGCGTGTTCTTCGCCCGCGTTAGACGCGTTTCTGTTGGAATAATCGGTGTCGGCAATATGTTCGGCGGCGCTGGTCAATACCGCTTCGTTATATTCATGGTTGTCGCTATCCCATTCGCGTTCATTTGCGGTCTGCTCATATCTGTTTTCCGGGAGATAATCCGCTTCGTCGATATACATTGGCGACTGCATCATCTCCAGAAAAGGATTTTGCGACAGCACATTATTGACCTCCTGCCGCAAATCCATCTGGCTGCACCCGAGCAACTTCAGACTCTGCATTTGCGCAGTGGTCATCTGCTGTTCCTGGCGCTGGCCAAGCGATACGTTTGCGGATAGTGAGAAGGATGGCTGCATGTTGCGAAAATCTAATCGTCCAGACGAAGCTGTAATCCTGTGAGGTAATGCCCTTCCGGGAATGCCGGAGACTGCGGATGATCGGGAGCTTGGCTGAAGCTTCGGACGATGCGTGCGCTGCGGCCTGCATCAGTGAGCGCTTCTGCAGTGATTGTGCGGAAGAATTCCGGCGTCATTGCGCCCGAACAGGAGAATGTCAGCAGTGTGCCATGCGGATTCAACAGCTTGCAAGCCAATAGATTAATGTCCTTATATCCGTGAGCGGCCTTGAGTAGCTGCGCTTTGGTGGTCGCAAATTTGGGCGGATCAAGGACGATTACATCGAATGTTCTGCGGCTGTCCCGGAATTTGCGCAGCATCGTGAACATATCGCCCTTGAGATATTCGATGCGCGGATCTTCGGCCAGGCCATTGAGTGCGGCATTTGCTTTTGTGAGCGCAATCGCATTCTCGGCATAATCGAGAAAGCAGACGGATTTTGCACCGGCTTTGGCGGCGCGCAAGCCAAATGCGCCTGAATAGCAACAGCAATCCAATACAGTCGCATCTTTTGCAAGTGCGTCGATTGCCAAGCGATTTTCGCGCTGATCCAGATAAAAGCCGGTCTTGTGGCCGCCCGGGATATCCATGCGCAGCAATAGGCCATTTTCCTGAATTGCGAAGTCTTCCGGCGGCTCGGCTCCATAGAGCAATCCATCGCATTGCGTGAGGCCTTCGCGTTTGCGCGCTTCCGCATCCGAACGCTCGTAAATGCCCTTGATGCCCGGCAATTGCGATAGCTTCTCGACAACTGTATTCTTCCAGTATTCTGCGCCTGCGCTCAAAAATTCGCAAGTCAAGTAATCGCCATAGCGATCGACGACGATTGCGGGGAGGCCATCGGCTTCGCCATGAATCAAGCGGCAATTCTGCGTCGGCCATAAGCCGAGCTCTTCGCGGTAACGCACTGCCGCTACAATCCGCCGTGCAAAGAATTCACTGTCAATTTTTTCGTTTGGATCGAAGCTCCAGACTCGCGCACGAATCTGTGAAATCGGCGAATAGGACGCAGTCGCCAGCCACGTGTTGTCACTGCTGCGCACAACGACAGTTTCACCGGATTGTGGTGCGCCTTCAATGCGCGCAACTGCTCCGGAGAAGATCCATGGATGATGGCGCTTCAGGGATGCTTCGCGTCCTGGCGCTAAAATTATCTGCTTGAGTAGACTCATAGATTCTGCAAAGTCGCTATCAATTCTTCAGATTCAATTGCGCGTGTGCCGACATAGCCGACGACAATTCCGGCCGCGTGGTTGGCGATTTCTGCTGCTTCGCGTGGTGGTGCGCCGGCAGCAAGTGCAAGCGTCATTGTCGCCATCACAGTATCGCCTGCGCCGGAGACATCAAATACACGCTGTGCACGCGTCGGAATATGTAGCGGCGCAGTATGTTGCGGAGTAAACAGCGCCATGCCTTCTGCGCCTAATGTGATGAGCAGTAATTCGCAATGCCACTTCTGCAATAGAATCTCACCGACACGCAATAGCGGTGCGTCTTCTAGCGGCGTGCCAATGCCACGCGTGTAAGGCATGCCGGCTAATGCAAATGCTTCCGCGCGATTCGGCGTCATCAGACGAATGCCCGGCAAATCAAATGCATGAGTCGGATGCGGATCCAGTGTCACGAATACGCCATGCCGCGTTGCAATCGCAATCGCTGCGCGCATGAAATCATGCGTGAAGAGCCCCTTCGCATAATCCTCCATGATCAGTGCATGACATTGCGTGTTGCTCAAATACGCATCCAGCTTGTCCAGTACTTCCTGTCGCATCGCGTCATTGACGAGCAACGGCTCCTCGCGATCGATGCGCACGACTTGCTGCGCACCCGCCAATACGCGAGTCTTGACAGTAGTCGGGAGATCGGACGATGTTAATATCTGCGCAGTATCGACGCCGCCATCTGACAGCAGTTTCCGGAGTTGTCCGCCTGCCAAATCACTGCCGGTGAGGCCGAATGCGGATGCTTCGCCGCGCAATGACAATACATTTCGCGCGACATTGGCTGCGCCGCCGGGGACATTATTCTCGTGTTCCACCAGCACGACTGGCACGGGCGCTTCCTGCGAAATGCGTGTCGCGCGCCCGAATGTATAGCTGTCCAGCATCAAATCGCCAAGCACTGCAATGCGATAATGCGGAAAGTCATTTACAAATTCTATCAAATTGTCCATGTATAGTTAAGCTTCTAGTGCTCTTCTTTCAACACGCGTTTGACGACGTCATCCAATTTTAGATCAAATGGTTGTACATCTTCTTTGACTGGCTTTTCCTGGATGGTGTCAAGTAATGTATCGAGCCGCGTGAGGTTATCCAGCATTGCCTGCCGTTCTTCGGGTGCGATGTCAGCTCCATTGCGGCGTAGAAAGCGCACGCGGTCATTCAGCTCGCTGCGGAGTAAATCCAAGTATGCGCTCAACAGCGGATCATGGCTGTCCAGTTTGTTGATGCGTTTTCGCGTCTGGTCGGTGCGATACGAGAGTTCCTGCAACTGGCTCTCATGCTTGAAAACGGATGTATAATACAGCAGCAGAGGCATACCGACAATGGCAAATAATTGCGCGATAAGCACAATGCCGATACACCATTTTGCCATGCTTCCCAATGCATTTGCCGCACTGCATATTCCCGGCCGGCCATGCAGTTGATAGATGGTCAGTTGCCACTGACTGCCGATATGCACGCAGCTGCCATTGCGTACGACCAGTGGCGATTCTGCCGGCGCATCCGCATCATTGAGCCGCAATGCAATATCTGCGGATGCATCCCAGTGTAATTCGCAAGTGTTGGCTTTGCTTGCGGATGCATCAAGACGCAACGACAGCTTTGATGGCAAGGGCGGTACAGCGCTTGCGCTACCGTCATCATCAGTTGGCAGAACAAATGGCAACGATTCCACATCATAACGCCGACACGGCTGGAAGAGTGACTCATCCGTGCCGTTCCGGCATTCGCGTCGTAATATCAACTGCCACGCCATTCGCGATTATTTCCGCTTCTTTGGAGTGAAGACTAATGCGTCACCTGCGTCATTAAGCGCACCGTCATAGACGCATGGCTCCGCGGAGTCTGCATCTGCGCTTTCATTGCGCCGAATGATGGCATCCGCCAGCGGGTCATCGATGTAATGTTCGAGGACTCGCCGGATTTCCCGCGCGCCATACAGTGGATTGTATGCTTTGTCAAGGATGAATTTACGGCATGCGTCATTCAGCTTTATTGTGCAATTGCGCGTTGCTAAGCGTGCTTCAATCGCTTTGAGCGAAATCTCAACAATCTGCCCGATGTCATCGCGCGTGAGGCTGCGGAAGACGACCACTTCATCCAAGCGATTGAGGAATTCCGGGCGGAAATGCCGTTTGGCGATGTCCATGATATTGTCATGCATCTTCGCGGCATTTTCGGCAGCGCCGGTGCTGAAGCCCAGCGACGCATTCTTGCCATACGCTTCTGCGCCAATATTCGAAGTCATGATGACGATGCAGTTGCGGAAGGAGACGGTGCGCCCCAGGCCATCCGTGAGCTGGCCCTCTTCCAAGACTTGCAAGAGGATGTTGATGACATCCGGATGCGCTTTTTCCAATTCGTCAAAAAGCACGACGCTATATGGATGCCGCCGCACTTTCTCGGTGAGCTGTCCGCCTTCATCATAACCGACATAGCCCGGCGGCGATCCGACTAACCGCGAAACCGTGTGTTTCTCCATATATTCCGACATGTCAATGCGCACTAATGCATCGGCATTGCCGAAGAGATATTCGGCGAGCATCTTCGCGAGGAATGTCTTGCCGACGCCAGTCGGACCGAGGAAGAGGAAGCTCCCGATTGGCCGCCGCGGTTCGCGCAAATCGGCTTTGGAACGCATCAATGCGCGTGAGATGCGCGCAACTGCATCGTCCTGTCCGATCAAGTTGCTCTTGAGATGCTTCTCCATATCGAGCAGCCGTGCAGTCTCTTTGGCCGCCATCCGAGTGAGCGGAATACCTGTCATACTGGAGACGACTGCTCGGATGTCATCTGCAGTGATGACGCGGCTTGCTTCAGAGCTCTGCGCTTTCCAAGTGTTATAGAGATTTTCGCGCTGCTCCTGCAGTGACTTTTCCTGATCCCGCAATGCCGCGGCGACTTCGAAATCCTGCGCTTTAACTGCTTCGATCTTGTCGTCGGCAATTTTCTTCAGTGTCGCATCCATTTCGGTAAAATCCGGAGCTTCCGGTGCGGTTTCCAAGCGGACACGCGCACCGGCTTCGTCAATCACATCAATCGCTTTGTCGGGGAAGTATCGCGCTGGGATATAGCGATCTGCCAGCAAGACTGCTGTGCGGATTGCATCATCCGAATATGTCGCTTGGTGATGCTTCTCATAACGCGACTTCAGCCCTTGCAAAATCTCGATTGTCATTTCATTGCTCGGCGGATCAACGATTACCGACTGGAAACGCCGCTCTAGCGCGGCATCCTTCTCAATGCTCTTGCGATACTCGTTCATCGTCGTCGCGCCAATGCATTGAATCTCGCCGCGCGAAAGCGCAGGCTTCAGGATATTTGCGGCATCCATCGCGCCTTCGGAATTACCGGCACCGACGATAGTGTGCATCTCATCCAAGAAGAGGATGATATTGCCTTTTTCACGCACTTCGTCCATCACCGCTTTCAAGCGCGCTTCGAATTCACCGCGGTATTTGGTGCCTGCAACCAACAATGTCATGTCAAGCGCGACGACTTTGCGTTCCGACAAGAGCTCGGGGACTTTCCCTGAACTGATCGATTGCGCTAAGCCCTCGACTACTGCAGTCTTGCCGACACCTGCTTCGCCTATCAGCACCGGGTTATTTTTTGTGCGGCGGCACAAGATCTGGATGACGCGATAGACCTCTTTGTCACGGCCGATGACTGGATCCAGCTTCTGTTCCTTGGCCAGATCCGTCAAATCCCGGCCAAATTCCTTCAACGCCGAGACGTTATTGCGTGAACGCCATGCGCCATAGCGCGCGCCATTCGGAGTTACTGCTTCACGGCGATCCGAAGCAAGGCCCTCACTTTCTCCTGCTCCCTCTTTTTTATCCTTGTCGTCCTTGTCTTTATCTGAATCTTTGTCTTTATCTTTGTCGTCGTCGGACTTGTCGTCGTCCTTCTTTGCAGTAGCGTCCGCGACGGCTTGCTGTTCGGCATCCAGGTCTTCAGAGATAAAATTGCTGTCGAGACTTTTGATGATGCCATTGACCAACTTGTCGTAGTTGATACCGCGTTCTTCCAGCAAATTGGCAGACGCACTGCCGCCATCGCGCAGGATTGCGAGAATCAGATGCTCGATGCCGATGAACTCAAATTTCATCAGCTTCGCTTCGCGCGCTGCCAGGATAATTACTCGCTCCATGCGCTTTGTCAAGGGCAATTTGAAGCTGCGCGCATTCGATTGATCCGTTGTGTCGGATGCGCTCTTGGGCAACTTCTCCAATGCTGCGGTTAAATCCTGGCATAGCCTGTCGATGTCAATGCCTGCCGCACGGATTTGCTGTATTGCAATTCCTGCGCCTTGATGCAGGATTGCAAGCATCACATGCTCGGTGCCCAGATAGCCATAGCCGCCATCATGCGCAAATTTTGCCGCATCCTTCAAAACTTCTTCCGCCTTCGTCGTAAAACGTGGCGCGTTGTCGCTGTTATTACCTTTTGTGCTCATATATCGCTTTATGTTTTCCCCTATTCACTGCAAGGTCTCCTAATATAATTCACATACGGAATGCCTTCATGTTTAACGGAAGAAAAGGGAAGATTCAGTTGTAGGGAAGATTCAGTTGTATGTTATGTCGCATAACGACGCATCATCATTATTAGCGAATTACCATGTCACAATTTTCTTCAAAAATTATTTCCAACCAAGTCCTCAAAGGCGCCTATCACATCCTGCGATGCGAAGTGCCAGCGGAATTTACTGCAGCTGCGCAGCCGGGGCAATTTGTTCATGTGCGCATTCCGGGACTGGAAGCGCATCTGTTGCGGCGGCCATTTAGCATTTGCGATTGCGCCGATGGGCAGCTCACGCTTGTATACAAAGTCGTGGGCCAGGGCACTGATGCGCTAGCGAAGCTTGCTGCCGATGCATCGCTTGACATCCTCGGGCCGCTCGGTCACGGATTCTCCATGCCATCGGCAAATTGCACGCAGCCGACAGTCTTATTGGGCGGCGGCTATGGCTGCGCAGCGATGTTCTTTTATGCTCACGCACTCTGCGATGCGCATGCGCCGCAGCCAATAGTGATGCTGGGTGCGCGCAGTATTGACGACATCCTCCTCGCGGATGAATTTGCCGCGCTAGGCTGCGATGTGCGCATCTCGACCGATGATGGGTCACGCGGCATCAAAGGGCGAATCACTGTGCTGTTGCAGCAGCTGAATGAGCAGAACGCGGCGATTCGCCGTCTTGCGGCATGCGGCCCGATGCCGATGCTGCGCGCAGTCTGCCAAACATGCGAAAAAGACGCATCCCTCTGGAGCGACTGCGAAGTTAGCCTGGATGAAATCATGTGCTGTGGCGTCGGAGCATGCTTCGGCTGTGTCGTGAAATGCAAAAATCCGCAGCATCCGCAGGGATGGGAATACAAACGTTCTTGCATGGAAGGGCCGGTTTTCAAAGCATCCGATGTCTACTGGGAATAACTTCGCGTGGCGCAGAATCCAGACAATTTTTTGATTTTGCAGCACGAAGTGTGCATCGGGCCGTTGAGCTATGATGAAATCTGCTGGCTCTATGGACGCGAATATCTTGCGGATGACGACTTGGTGATGCCGCCAAAAGCACGCGAAGCCGTGCTCTTGCGCATCTACATGGACAAGCAGCTCGCACCGCAAATCGATGTACCGGCGGTGCTGCTGCATTTCGAATGCCCGGCATGCGGCCGTCGCTTGGATTTGCCGACGCTGAATGCGCCGTATATCTGCCCGGATTGCGGCGAAGAATTTTCGCCCGAACGACTCCGCGCACTCTTCTTTGATCGGCCGCATACATGCAAACGCGTCGGCGTGCCGCAATTGGCGTCGATGTCCGGCTATGACTGGAGCAAGCTGCTGCAGGAGCGCCCGGACTTCGTCCATTTCGCATTGCTGGAACGGTTAAGCGGGATTGACTGGCTTCGGCTGTTGCGCGCAGTGCCGTCATTGCAGCATTACTGCCGCTGGAATGTCCTCGAAAATGACCAGTGGCGCACAATGCTCAAAGAGGGACTTTGCGACCGCGATATTGCCGAATTTGCGCTCGCGTCACCGGAGAGCCAGATTCCCGCAATTGTACGCCAGCCCGGACTTGTCCAATATGTCAATTTTTCGCAATACCGTCTTGCGGACTGGCTG
>CAVGNO010000032.1:8950-11253 GCA_963630475.1 Blautia faecis
CTACGGAAACGCCCCGAGCTTGCGGCGTCATATCCGCAGTGGTGCGCAAATCTTAATTCCACGCAGGTTATTTCATTCTTTGAAGACTTGACACTGCCGGATGAGCTGCTCGCAATGCTTCCTGCGGCTCAATTAGTCGGAATCGACTGGGTACGACTGATTATCCGCAATCCCCGTAGCGCAAAATTCTGCTACTGGCCGACAGTTGTGCGTTTTATTGAACGCTTGCCCAATCCCGACCCGACATCGCGTGCGCAACGTTTCCGCGACGCATCACTCAAATATCACTCCGGTCAGCATAGCTGTGCAATCGGCTACCCGGAGCTGTCGCCGCATAGCGAGGAGATTTATCAGCATGCCAATTTGCATGAACTCGAGCTCTCGCTGACTTCCCAGGAGCGGCTGTTGCTGTATGATTTTATGAATTGGGAGAAACATCTGCCGATTGATGACGCGACTGATGCAGAAAAGATATACATCCTCGCGACTTTTCCGGATTTCGGGATTGTCCAGAATTACTGGCATAAATTGACGCCGCAGATGGCTGCAGAAATTATCTGGCGTTCGCCATCGCTCTTTCCGGAATTGTATAATATCGCTAAAAGCGCAATCACACGCGAACAGTGGTCGGACTTGCTCAAGAATGTGCCGAATAATACGCAGCTGATGGATATGATTGGCGCGCGTGTGCCGCTCTCCTTCCGTGATATCATCTGTTGCCGCAGCTATGGCTGCTATGCAATCCGCATGCGTATTCTCCGCTGGTACTTGCTTTTCCTCGGCATCGCCCTGGTCTGGTGGTGGGTAACTACCTGAATCCGTGAAGTTGATTCTTTTGCGCCAGCACTTCGTCATTTCTCAGTCACGTACTCCCGGGTACGCTCCTACGAAATTCCTAGTTCTGACGCAAAACTCTCTAACTTCACGGAATCAGGAAGAAGATGATTTTTGCGAAAATTTACGGAAAAATTACGTATTTTAGCGGAAACCAACTTGCAATCCGATTTTTTTTGCTTATAGTATGCCGTACTCCGAGCCGGGTTAGCTCAGTGGTAGAGCAGTGGAATCATAATCCACGTGTCATAGGTCCGACCCCTATACCCGGTACCATTTGCCCTGACTCAATGTCAGGGCTTTTTTGTTTCTATGAAAATATTCGATGTCCATACGCATGTCTTCCCGGATGCAATTGCATCGCGGGCGCTTGAAGTTTTACGCGACCGTTCGCACGGCTTGCCGGTGTATTCGGACGGCACTGCGGCGGGGCTGGAAGTGCGCGCGCTGCACGCCGGCTATACCGCGTGGATGAATTGTCCGGTCGTGACCAATTTGCATCAGATGCACTCGGTGAATACGTGGTGTATCGAGCGCAACCACTGGCCGCATCTGTCGCTGGGGGGATTATATCCGCAAGGGCCGACAGATGAGCTGCTCGCGGAAATTGACCGCATTGCATCTGCCGGATTATATGGCATCAAGCTTCATCCGGAGTATCAGCAATTCTCGCCGCTGGATCCATCGCTAGATCCGATCTGGCAATCGCTGATCGACCATAATCTGCCGGTGCTGTTTCATGCGGGGCTCGATATCGCGTATATACGTGAAGATCAATGTAATCATCCGCGTGATTTTGCCGAGCTGGCGCGGCGTTGGCCGAAGCTGATGATAATCTGCGCGCATCTGGGCGGCTGGCTCAATTGGCATGATGTCGAAGCGGAATTAGTCGGCGCACCCGTCTATCTGGATACAGCATTTGTCAAGCAATGGATGGCAGACCAGGGACAATTTGAGCGCATCATCCGCAAGCACGGCGTCGATCGCGTCTTATTCGGCACAGACTCGCCCTGGAATGACTTGAATCATGGCATTCGCGAGATAACAGAGCTGAATTTAACCGATGAGGAAAAACAAAAAATCTTCTACGGCAACGCAGCAAAAATCTTCCATCTGCCGCAATGAGTGTCGATAAATACCAGCTTCTGACGCTCGAAGACAACGCGTTATTGCGACTCTGTCAATGCGAAGCGTGTCGCGGCACGGGGCCGGGCGGACAAAAGCGCAATAAGACATCGACTGCAGTGCGGATTTCTCATGCGGCAAGCGGCATTGCGGTAAGTGACGACACAACACGATCGCAGCATCTCAATCAGCATTACGCATTGCGCAAATTGCGTCTGGAGCTTGCAGTGCTTGCGCTTGAACATCCGGTGAGTATTCCTAGCGATTTTGTCCTCGAGCCGATGCCGAAGGAAGGCACACCGCAGCGCGCGCAGTGGGTAGCAGTTGTCTATGACGTGATGCAC
>CAVGNO010000032.1:11263-13090 GCA_963630475.1 Blautia faecis
CAATTTTTCACTTGCGACGGCGGCGGAGCGCTTTGGCTGCTCGGCGTCGCGTCTAGCGAAGCTTCTTTTTCGGGATACATTTCTGTGGCAACGCATTGCGCAGCAACGCCAAAAACTTGGTTTGTCCGCATTAAATCATTGACATACATATCATCATGACTACCAGCGAACTTGCATCACTTGCCAAACGTGCTTCAATTACTCTGGCGGCCTCGTCATTGGAGACGCGCAACCACGCATTGCTGGCGATAGCCAGGCGGTTGCGTGAAAATGCGCAGGCGATATTTACGGCCAATCATCAGGATTTAACCGCGGCAGACGATCTTGATCCGGCATTGCGCAAACGTCTGCTCTTCGATGAGCATAAGATGAATGACGTCATTGCAGGATTGGAAGCGCTTGCTCAGTTACCCGATCCGCTCGGCATCGAACAAGTCCACACCGAGCTTGCGCAAGGATTGGAATTGCGCCGCGTGAGCTGCCCAATCGGTGTCATCGGCGTCATCTTCGAATCACGTCCCGATGCACTTGTGCAAATCAGCGCGTTATGTCTCAAAAGCGGCAATGCGGCGCTGTTGAAAGGCGGCCGCGAAGCACTCAATACCAACCGCATCCTGACCAAGATCATCTGCGAAGCAACAGTGCAATGCGGCATTCCGGAACACTGGCTCGCATTGCTGGAAAGCCGCGAAAATGTCAATGAGATGCTCACGCTTAACGAATATATCGACCTCATTGTGCCGCGCGGTAGCAACGCATTCGTCAAATATATCATCGAACACACGACAATTCCCGTGATGGGGCATGCCGCGGGATTGTGTCATCTCTACATCGACAAAGATGCGGATGCACAAATGGCCGTCGCATTGGCAGTCGATTGCAAGACTCAAGCGGTCGCAGTGTGCAATGCGATTGAGACATTGCTGATTCACGCCGATGTCGCGCAGACGCTATTGCCGCAGATTGCTGACGCGTTGTTTGCGCGCAAAGTCGAATTACGCGGCGATGAACGCGCATGCAGGATAGTCCCTCAGATGAATCCAGCGACTGCGCAGGATTGGAGTACCGAATATCTCGATTATATCCTCTCCATCAAAGTCGTTGATTCAATCGACGAAGCAATCGACCATATCAACCGCTATGGTTCGCGCCATACTGAAGCGATTGTGACTAGCGACGCTGCGGCTGCACAAAAATTCATGCAGCTCGTCGATGCCGCAGATGTCTTCTGGAATGCGTCTACGCGTTTTGCGGACGGCTTCCGATTTGGCCTTGGTGCAGAAGTCGGTATTGCGACTGGCAAGATTCATGCGCGCGGGCCAGTTGGCCTCGAAGGGCTGACGATCTACAAATGGCTGCTGCGCGGCAATGGCGACACAGTAGCGCCATTCGCTGATGGCACGCGCAAATTTACGCATCGGCAATTATGACGTCCGAAAACGACGATGTCGAAAAGCCTGTATTATATTACGCGAGTTTACTTGATTGAGGTTGAATTTCGAATAATTACCCAATAGATTAGGAATAACAATCATGAAAAAGATAAGTTTGTTTCTCGCACTTTTCTGTGCTGCGATGATGATGGTCTCCTGTGGCAAGAAGGACGAGAAAGTGCTGGTGATGGCCAGCAGCTTGGACTTTGCGCCGTATGAATCCATTGATGACAATGGCGAGCCGGTCGGCATTGACGTCGATATGGCCAAAGCAGTCTGCGCAAAGCTCGGCTATGAGTTGAAGATTGAGAATATGGATTTTGATTCGATTCTGCCGGCAGTCCAGAGTGGCAAAGCGGATCTGGGCATCTCCGGTTTCACGATCACTCCGGAC
>CAVGNO010000032.1:13139-15625 GCA_963630475.1 Blautia faecis
TCTCCATCCCGTACATTGATGCAGCGCAGATGATTTTGGTCCGCGCCGGTTCCCCGGTCAAGAGCATCGATGATCTGAAGGGCAAGAAAGTCTGCGGCCAGAGCGGCACGACTGGTGTTGATTTCGCGAAGGAGATGCTGGGCGAGCAGTTCGTCGAGTCCTATCAGAGCTACTCCGAAGTGATTCAAGCGTTGCTCAGCGGCAAAGTCGAAGCTGCAGTTCTGGATGACGGCCCGGCACGCGCTCACGCACAGGCCAACCCCGGTAAACTGGTTGCTTTGGACAAGCCGCTCACAGTCGAGCACTACGGTGTCGCATTCAAGAAGGGCAATGCGTTGCGCGACCAATTCAATACTGTGCTCAAAGAGCTCATCGACAGTGGCGAGATGCAGAAAATCTGCGTTAAGCACGCGCCTGAGATGTTCGGCGGCAAATAGTCGCAAATCCGGGGAATAAAATCCCCTCACTTCGAATGAAAATTGTGTGCGGAGGAAGCGCAAGATTGTCTTCCGCACATGCTTTTGTGTAATCATGTCATTGTAAATGCACAGTTTAATATCATTTGCATCGGAAGCTGACTTGGGCTGGTGGGCAAATATCTGCAGCCAGTTTCATCAGAACTTTATTGCGGCAGCGCGCTGGAAATATCTGACCAACGGTCTGCTAGTAACTGTCGAAATTGCGTTAGGCGCAGTCTGTGTCGGGTTATTGCTCGGCTTCCTGATAGCCAGCATTCGTGCGACGCACGACAAGACGGGGAAGCTGGCTTTTCTCAATTTTTTATGCAAGGTTTATTTGACGGTGATTCGTGGCACACCGCAGTTAATCCAGTTGCTCATCATCTATTTCGTTATTTTCGCGTCACTGGATGTCAGCAAGCTGTTTGTCGCGATCATGGCATTCGGCATCAACTCTGGCGCATATACTGCGGAGATTGTGCGCGCAGGTATCATGGCGGTCGATCGTGGGCAGTTTGAAGCCGGTAGTAGCTTGGGGTTGAATTATCGTCAGACGATGATTCATATCATCATCCCGCAGGCATTCAAGACGGTCCTGCCGGCATTAGCAAACGAATTTATCACATTGCTCAAGGATACTTCGCTGGCCAGCTGTATTGCGATGCAGGAATTGACCAAAGGCGGCACGATTATCCGGAGCCAGACTTACAATGCATTCATGCCATTGATTGCCGTTGCGCTGATTTATCTAGTCGTAGTCTGCGGCATTAGCAAGTTAGTGACGATGTTGGAGAGGAGACTGAAGCGCAATGAATAACAACGACAACAGCAATGCGGCGGCGAATAAGGAACGCGTGCCGGTCATTCGCGCAATCGATTTACACAAGCACTTCAGCACAAAAGTGCGTGCGCTCAATGGCATCTCCAATGACATCTATCCGGGCGAAGTCGTCTGCATCATCGGGCCGTCTGGATCCGGCAAAAGCACATTCCTGCGTTGCTTGAATCTGCTTGAAGTGCCGACAGCCGGGCAAGTATGGTTCCATGATCAGGAGCTGACGGCAAAGAATGCGCCGATTAACGAATTGCGCCGGCGTATCGGGATGGTATTCCAGCACTTCAATCTCTTCCCGCATCTGACCGTGCGACGCAATATCACTTTGGCGCCGACGATGCTCAAGCTCAAGACTGAAGAGGAAGCCAATGCGCTTGCAGACAAGCTGCTTGAGCGCGTCGGGCTGCTCGACAAAGCGGAAGTCTATCCCAATCAGCTCTCCGGCGGACAGAAGCAGCGTATTGCGATTGTGCGTGCGATGGCGATGGAGCCCGAAGTGCTTTTGTTTGATGAGCCGACGAGCGCGCTTGATCCCGAGATGGTTGGCGAAGTATTGCAAGTCATCAAGCAACTTGCGCAAAGCGGCATGACGATGGCAATTGTCACGCATGAGATGGGCTTTGCGCGCGAAGTTGCATCACGCGTCCTCTTTATCGATGGCGGAAAGCTGTTGGAAGAGAATACGCCGCAGGAATTTTTCAGCAATCCGCAGAATCCGCGTTTGAAGGATTTCCTCTCGAAGGTACTGTAGCTGGTCAGATTTTTGTTATGATTATTTTGGAAAACGAATTAGAGTGCCTTTTTGAGCGCGAGGGAGTTGGCTTCTACCGCATTCCAGTAGACAGCCCGGTGCATAACTACATCTTATCGACACCGCATACTCGGCGCATTTGCAATGACCCGACGTGTGCGGGTGTGGAATACACGCGGCTGCTCTCTCATGCATGCGCAATTGCATTCCGGCTGAAGCCAGTCGATCTGGTCGAGCACTCGACTGCAGTCGTCAATATCCTGCGTGGCGGCCTCAACTATGGTTTGCGCGATGCATTAGCGGATGCATACGGCTGGAATTACCACTCGACTTGCTTTATTAGTGCGCAGCGCGCGCGCAACAGCGTCGAATCGGAAGACTGGCATATAACGGAAAACAGCTACGCGAAAGTCTATCTGCCGGAGGATGCATCGCTAGTCAT
>CAVGNO010000033.1:0-6712 GCA_963630475.1 Blautia faecis
GTTTGGATGATCGAGCAAGCGCAAATCGCCATCCGTCATGAGCTTTACGAGCTGTTCGAATTTCACTTCCGGCTTCCAACCGAGAACGCGCTGCGCTTTATCAGGATTTCCCAGTAGCTGCTCCACTTCGGCAGGACGGAAATAGCGCGGGTCGATGCGCATCACGACTTTGCCGGTTGTCGTATCGATACCGACTTCATCCACGCCCTTGCCCTGCCATTCGATATGGCGCCCGACATGCTCAAATGACTTCTCGATAAATTCGCGCACGGAGTGCATTTCGCCGGTCGCGACAACGAAGTCATCTGGCTTTTCCTGCTGAAGCATCATCCACATCATCTTGACATAATCTTTTGCATATCCCCAGTCGCGCTGTGCATCGATATTTCCCATATAGAAGCAATCCTGCAAACCGCGATGGATGCGCGCGACCGCCATCGTGATCTTTCGTGTGACGAATGTCTCGCCGCGGCGTGGCGATTCGTGGTTGAAGAGGATGCCATTGCTTGCATGCAAGCCGTATGCTTCGCGATAATTCTTGACAATCCAGAAGCCGTACATTTTTGCGACTGCGTAAGGGCTGCGCGGATAAAATGGCGTCGTTTCGCTTTGCGGCACTTCCTGTACTAAGCCGAAGAGCTCAGAAGTGCTTGCCTGGTAGAAATGTGATTTGACGCCAGACTCCTTGATTGCATCCAGGAGCCGCAATACGCCCAATGCATCAGTCTCTGCAGTATATTCCGGCACATCGAATGACACGCGAACATGGCTTTGCGCGCCGAGGTTATAGATTTCGTCCGGTTGAATCATCTCGAGCAGACGGCTTAAGTTGCTCGAATCGGTGAGGTCGCCATAATGCAAAAACAGCCTGACGCCTTCCAAGTGCGGATCTCTATACAAGTGATCGATGCGTCCCGTATTGAAGCTACTTGAACGGCGGATGATGCCGTGGACCTCATAGCCTTTTTCCAATAGTAATTCGGTCAAATACGACCCATCCTGACCGGTAATACCGGTAATCAGCGCTTTTTTCATTTTTCTCCTGATATTGTGCTAGCGGAAATCACTTCAACTCGGATAAGATAAATGCAGAAATTCAGTCTGCAATGCAAAAAAACTGCGGATCAACTTTTTCTCTCACGAGTTAAAAGTCTATCCGCAGTTTTTTTGATAAAAGAACGACTGTTATTATCCTGGAGCCGTATTATTTGAAGAATTCGATATATCCGAAGACGAAGATCACGAGGATAATCACGGGGACTGCGAAGCGGCAGTAGAGTTGGAATGCCTTCGGCCACTTCCATTTTTGTCCTTCGTTGAGTTCTTCGATGAAGCCGTTCATACCCCAGCCGATGCCCCAGCAGCAGAAGAGCGCAGTCAGTAGCGATCCCAGTGGCAGGAGGTTCTGGCTAACGATGAAGTCCTCGAGGTCGAGGATACCGGTTCCGCCACCGAATGGATGGAAATCAGACCAGACATTGAAGCCGAGAACACACGGCACTGAGAGCGCGGCGATGCCCAATCCGACCATCAGCGATGCCTGCCAGCGCTTGATCTTCCATTCGTCAATTGCGTAAGCGATGATATTTTCAAAGACCGCGATGACTGTTGAGAATGCCGCGAAAGTCATGAAGAGGAAGAAGAGCACGCCCCAGAAGCGTCCACCCGGCATTTGCTGGAAGACATTCGGCAGAGACATGAAGATCAGCCCCGGACCGGCATTTGGCTCGACGCCGTATGTATAGCAAGCGGGGAAGATGACGAGTCCTGCACCGATAGCGACGATCGTATCCATGATGATGATGCTCGCGCTTTCGCCGGCCAGTGATTTTTTCCAGCCGAGGTAGCTGCCGAAGATTTCCATGCTACCGACACCAAGACTGAGCGTGAAGAACGCTTGTCCCATTGCCGCGAAGATGGTCTCGCTCATCTGGTTGGAGAAATTATCCCAGTTCGGCACAAGATAGAATTTCAGTCCTTCGGCAGCGCCAGGCAGACGCAATGAATTGACGACCAAGATGAACAGCAATACGAAGAGTGCGGACATCATGTATTTCGCGGAGCTCTCGACAGTTTTGCGCACGCCTCCGGAGCAGACCAGTGCGCCGAATGCAACTGTAATCAGCATATAGAGCATGCTACGTCCGGGCGAAGCAACCAACGCACCGAAGAATTCGGCAATCATATTGCGCGATTGCTCAATGAGCAATTCTCCTGAAGGGCTCACTTGCGTGCATTTCATAATTTCGCCACCGACATAGTAGCGGGTGTAAGCCAACAGCCAGCCCGAAATCGTCGTGTAGTAAATCATCAGCATCACATTGCCGCAGAAGATGACTTTGCCGATAGCAGCCCAGAAATTGCCGTCGTGCTTCGCGAGCTTGCGGTAGCTACCGACAATATTTGCGCGTCCTGCGCGCCCGACTGCCAGCTCCATCATCAATACAGGGAAGCCCAGCAAGCACAAAAAGAGCAGATAGAGCAGCACAAACCACCCGCCGCCATATTTACCGCAGATATAAGGGAAGCGCCATACATTGCCCAATCCAACGGCACAACCGACTGACAGCATTAAAAATCCGAGACGCGAACCAAGCGTCTCACGTGTATTACTGTTATCCATTAATTATCCTGTTGTTATGAATTTATGATGAAAATTCGTATAGGTGCTTACTGTAGCGCGCGATGAGTTGTTTTGCAAAGATTTGCGCGAATTATCGCATGTAAATCACCTGCGGCATTTTCCAGGATGTCGTTAAAGACGAGGTAGTCGTATTCGCGCCAGCACTCATTTTCCTTTGCCGCGTTGTGCAATCGCCGTTGCAGTGTCTCTTCGGTCTCGGTATGGCGTCCGCGCAGACGTGCTTCCAATTCCGCCAGCGAAGGAGCGGTAAAGAAGACATAGACAAATGATGATGCGTACGGCGTTCCTGCGACGGATTGGCGAATCTTGCGCGCGCCCTGCACATCGATGTCCAGTACGACAATCTCGCCTGCATCGATTGCATTGAAGATCGGCATCTTTGGCGTGCCGTAGCAATTGCCATGCACATCAGCGTATTCGAGGAATTCGCCAGCATCACGCGCTGCCGCAAATTCTTCGAGCGTCCTGAAGTGATAATGCACACCATCGACTTCTCCTGGCCGCGGCGGACGTGTCGTCCAGGAGACCGAGAAATCCATGCCGGGCCAAGACGGCTTTACTGCCTTGATGACGCTTGATTTTCCGGCGCCGCTTGGGCCGGAGATGATAATTGCCAATCCGCGTGTCATAATCAGAGTACTCGACTACTTCAAATCTGCGAGAATTGCGCGTGCTGCTTCACATGGATCGGGCGCTGCAGTGATCGGGCGCCCGACAACGATATACGACGCACCGGCTTCCGCGGCCATCCGCGGTGTCATCACGCGTTTCTGGTCGCCAATTGCCGCGCCGGCGGGACGAATTCCCGGTACTATAGTCAGGAAGTCATTTCCGCAATTCGCATGGATTGCATTGAGCTCCAGCGGCGAGCAGACGACGCCAGCCAATCCTGCGTTTTGCGTGAGTTTTGCCAAGCGTACGACTTGCTCTTCAGGCGTCGCATTCACGCCTATAGCAGCGAGACTGCCGGCATCCATGCTGGTAAGCACTGTCACCGCAATCACAATTTTGCCAGTGTCGCGCGCAGCATCCGCTGCCGCTTTGAGCATCTCCGGTCCGCCCGAAGCATGGACATTGATGATGTCCGCGCCGATTTGTGCAGCCGATCGCACTGCGCCACCGACCGTATTCGGGATATCATGATACTTCATATCCAGGAAGACATTCTTGCCCCGCGCTTTCAGTTCGGCAATCACTTGCGGACCGCACAGCGTAAACAGTTGCTTGCCGACTTTATACCAGCGGACGCTGTCGCCAGCGGCATCCACAAGCTTCAACGCCGGAGCAAGCTCCGGGAAATCCAATGCGACGATTAATTCTGTTTTCGGCATAGTAGGTATGTATTTTTTGAGGTTGGGCAAGAATCCCGAAGCTTGCGCTTCGAGCACAGGACAAGCGGCAGACGCAGAACGCACGAACCGAATGTGTGATTACAACGCGTTATCCCCTCACTTGCGTGAGGATGGCCTGCAGATGCAATCCGTCCTTGAGGTCGGGATGCACTGGCGTGTTGGTATGGACACCATTCATGAAATTATAGAGACAATGGACGTGGCCGCGCAGCCATCCGGGCAGTGATTTTGCAGTCGGGAAGCCTGCGGGCTTGGGGTAGCGCGCGCCGCAATCGATAGTCACCCACCCGCGCATTCCGCCGTACGTGCCGTCCGGCACGCTCTGGTCGAAGAAATCGAGTTGGCTGATATTCATCGGGCGGATGCGTATTGCGCCTTTTGTGCCGTAGATTTCGACGCGCATTTCATCTTCTGCGCCAGTTGCGATTTTTGACGCGCTGACTGTGCCGCATGCTCCGTTAGGCAGTGTAATCAAGCAGCACATCGAATCCTCGCTATTGATTGCGACTTGTTCCTCCGGCGCGCCCTTCTTCGGGCGATGCGCATACGCGTGATATGTGCGGCTTTGAATTGTCGCAAATGGTCCGGTAAGCATTTCGACCAAGTCGAGCACGTGGCTTCCCAAATCCGCAATCACGCCGGCCGCAATTTTCCATCCGCACTGCGCATTTGGATCAACCGATCCCGAATGCAAGAATGACGCGTGGAATTCCAGGATGTCACCGATACGGCCTTCCTTGACCAGTTCGATTGCGCGCAGGACATTCGGGAAGAATCGGTAAATCAGCGTCATTTGCGAGACAGCGTGATAATCAGTCAATGCATCGGCAATTTCGCGCGATTGCGCAGGGTCATTTCCGACGAGCGGCTTTTCGCAATATATCGGGAGCTGCCGGCGCATTGCAGGCAGAAGCGCGGCCAAGTGCTCTTCATTCGGCGAGCAGATGTCCAAGATGTCGATAGTGGGATCATTCACTACGTCACGCCAATCGGTTGTGCCGACCACGCCGTCACCCAGCTGCTCAGCCGCGCTCTGTGCGGTAGCATCGTGTGCAGTCGCGACTTTGACTATGCGGCTGCGAAACGGCAGCGGATTATAGAAGAATGGCAGATTTCGGTGTGCGAATGCATGCACTTTGCCGATGAAGCCGTAGCCGAGCAATCCGACGCGATACTCTTTCATATCATCCCTACAGATTTATTTAGCACACTGCGCTAAATCGCAGCTGACCAGCTTGCCCTCTTCGAGGACGATAGCGGCATACGCGCCATCATCGCCGAATGGCCCGGGATTCACTACGCGCGTCTCGCCGAACTGGTAGATTCCGCGCGCTTCATGGATATGGCCACACAGATGCAACACGGGCTTCACGCGCTGCAAAAATTCCGCGAGCGCTTTGCTGCCGCATCCGACGCCATTGGGCAAACGGTCTGCGCCGCTATTGAGCGCAGGCGCATGTGTCACAAGGATATTGAGCGCATCAGCGGGGATTGCCGCCAATCTCGGCGTCATCTCGGCGTCACTCCACTCAAACGGCGTGTTAAATGGCGATGTATTGCCGCCGCCACAACCGCGCATCCGCGCACAGCCGCGTTCAGTTGTGTGGTCAAGCGTCAGCAGATGTCCAGTCGGGCGCAGGACTTCATCGGCATTTTGGCAATCCATATTGCCGCCGACACATACGAAATCCGGGAAGCGCGCCGCGATGCGCTTGACTGCGGCAAGCACTTCATCTGCAGTGCCAAGCTGAGTGAAATCGCCGCCGACAATCAGCAAATCCGCGGAGGGGAGCTTCTCGATTGCATCGAAATGATTATGTAAATCGGAAATGAAAATGATATGCATTACCGTATCTCTCATTTTTGTACGTTGACTTCCATCTTATCGCGGCGCTTGACTGTCCAGCGGCGGCCATCACTGGCTTTGATGACGACTTCCTCGCGTGTAATTTCCTGTACAGTCAAGAAACCGAGGATACTCTCGCCGACTTTAGGATTTTCCTTGCTATGCCAGCCGAAATTATCGTTCAGATCGAGCATTGCGACAGTAGTGCCGAGGATGCCGGTATAGAGTCCGTTGTAAGTGATTTGCACAGTGCGCGTCGGCGGCGGGGGCGGTTCCGGCTTTTCTGCCGAAGCAGGGGCAGTAGCCGTCGTTGCAACAACCGGCACTTCCGTCATTTTGGGCTTCACGACGGGGAAATGGAATGTGACAGCAAATGGCGTCTGCGTCTCTTCGCTGATATCCGGCTGGATGAATGGCAGCGGTTGCTCGCGCCAGGGAACGATTTCGGGAATCTGCGGCATGAGCTCATCCTGCGTCATCAGCGGCGTCTGCGGCAACGGCAGATAGCGCCCGACTGCGGACAGCGCGATAAATATCGCAAGTGTCAGCATCAGCAGCCATAATTCCCAATTGCGCGTGATGTTAGTCATTTTACGGAAGCTTGAAGAATGATGAGCACGTCAGCGTGCTGCGCAATGTCGCGACCGCGACATCACCGCCGGTTGCCGGAATTGCCGGGGGCGTTGTACGCACTGAAATCTGCTTGACTGGCATGAACCGCTGATCGCTTTGCAAGTCGTTGATAAAGCTCAACAAGTCATGCGACGCGCCTTCGACAGTAATGCGGACGGGGAATTCCAGCAAATACGGATCGGCGTCCTCGCCATCCGTCAGCGCATAACATTTCGGCGACAGTGCGCGCACTTTTGC
>CAVGNO010000033.1:6799-15528 GCA_963630475.1 Blautia faecis
TTGCAAATTCGGCAGCGACATTGTCGTAGAGGAGCTTATAATCGATTTTCGTCACGCTGTCCATGAATGCGACAATGCCATCGGGATTGCTCATCTCGATGCGTTCGCGGAATGTCGCGCTCGCCAGATCGATGATGTCTTCCGTGACTTGCGTCAAGCCCTGCAGCGCTTGTTCTTCATCGCCATTAAGCGTCTTCATCGCCATATCGAGCTGGCGGATCAGCGCTTGTTCATCCTTCGGCCATCCTGCGGCATCCAGCTGCGCTTCCTTCTGGCGCACAGTATTGCGCATATTGCGATAATTACGGCGCAACGGGCTGATAAAAAACAAGTTCCAAATCACCAGCACAGCAACGGCAACTGCGCAAGCGACAAAGAGCCGGCGATTACGTTGTGGCCAAGATGATATGGGATGAAACATCGAGTGATAGAGTTTTAAGAATGAAGCTTATTCAGGAAACTGCGTGTGCGTTCCTGTTTCGGGTCATCGAGCACTTCGCGCGGCGTCCCCTGCTCTACTATAACGCCATCTGCGATAAATATAACGCGATCAGCGACATGGCGTGCAAAATCAATTTCATGAGTGACAATCACCATCGTCATGCGTTCGGCGGCAAGATTGCGAATCACGCGCAAAATCTCGCCGGTCAATTCGGGATCCAGTGCAGAAGTCGGCTCATCAAAAAAGAGGATCTCGGGGTTATTGATCAGCGCACGCGCAATTGAGACACGTTGCTGTTGTCCGCCCGAGAGCTGATGTGGGTAGTAGTTCTCGCGGTCAGCCAATCCCATCTTCGCAAGCAATTTCCGTGCTGCGGCTTCGACTTCGGCGGGAGCGCGCTTCTGCACGCAGATTGGCGCATCACAGAGATTTTTCATCACGTTGTAATGCGGAAAGAGGTTGTAATTCTGGAAGACCAGGCCGAACATCGTCTTGATTTTCCGCAATTCATTCTCGGAGCGGTATTTGCCATCGACACATACATCGGTGTCCAGATAGCGCAGTAGCCCGGAGTCCATCTTCTCCAGCAGTGTCGCGCAACGCAATAATGTGCTTTTGCCGCTACCGGAAGGGCCGATGATTGCAACGACTTCGCCACGTTCGACCGAGAGGTCAATGCCACGCAAGACCTGGAGCGTCCCGAAGGACTTGCGAAGATTGGAAATTGTCAATACTGCCGACATCTTGTCCCCTGCTCCGAAATTAGCGATAGTAGCTCAATTTTGCTTCCATGCGCGCCATGATCGCCGCGACGATGAAATTGAAGATGAAATAGAAGACGCCGGCGTAAATGAGCGCCAGCATCGACGCGCGTGCATTGGAAATTTGCTTTGCGATAGTGAACATCTCCTGCACGGCCAGCACTTGTGCAAGCGAAGTATCCTTGACCAGCGTAATCACTTCGTTAGTAATCGGCGGCAGAATGCGCTTCACTACTTGCGGCAGGATGATCTTGAAAAATGTCTGTGCTTTCGAATAGCCCAGCACTTCTGCGGCTTCATATTGCCCAATCGGAATTGCTTCAATTCCTGCGCGGTAAATTTCGGAGAAATACGCGGAATAATTGAGGCCGAATGCGATAATCACAGCCAGGAATGCCGGATAGCCTGCAAGCGAGCAGCCAAAGAGGTAATACGGTCCGAAATATACGACCAGCAGCTGCAGCATCAATGGCGTGCCGCGCATAATCGCGACAAAGCACTGCGTCAGCGTACGAAGGATGCAAAAACGGCTTTTACGGCATAATGCGACGAGCAATCCGCCGGGAAACGCAATCGCCAGCGTAAGCAGAAATATGCTTATCGAAAGCAATAGCCCTTTGAGTAATAATTGAAACTGTGCTAAATTCATATCCAATCAGTGAGACGAATCCACAAGCAGTCATTCGTCCACCTGTGCTGTCGGCATTGCCGATGGCATAGCGCAGTGCGCGCCAAGCCACCGGCAGATTCTGTGCGATTATTTCAGGATGAAGTCGA
This sequence comes from Blautia faecis, assembly GCA_963630475.1. Lineage (GTDB taxonomy): Bacteria > Verrucomicrobiota > Lentisphaeria > Oligosphaerales > Oligosphaeraceae > CAKUJM01. Next base: position 8,780 of record CAVGNO010000033.1, read on the forward strand.
TTCCGTCACCGCCGTCTTTGGCGTGCTCGGTCTTCCACTTATCCAGGATCTTCTGGCAAGTGCCATCGGCAACCATCGCTTTGAGCGTATTCTGCACTTGATCGCGCAATGCGGTATTGCCCAACTTGAAGCCGATGCCGAATTCTTCAGCGGCCAACGGCTGCGCAAGAATCACAAATTTGCCCTGGGATTTTTCGACAAAGCCCTTCGCAACCGCGCTGTCCAAGCCGATTGCGTCAATCGCTTTGCTGTCCAGCATCGTGTAAGCGGTGTTGTAATCCGGAACGCGCTTGTAATCCTTCAGCGCGAACGCAGGCATCTCTTTCTTGACCGATGCCAGCTTATCCTCGAATGCAGTCGCGCCTGAAGAGCCATCCTGCACTACGACAGATTTGCCATTGAGCTGCGCGAAGTCGGTGATGCCGCTGTCCGCGCGCACTAGAATCAGCTGGTTATTCTGCACATACGGTTCGCTCCAAGTGTATTGAGTCTTGCGCTCCTCGCTGATTGTGAAGCCATTCCAGATGCAGTCAATTGTGCCGGCATTGAGCTCGGCGTCCTTCGCCGCCCATTCAACCGGCTTCTTGACGAGAGTCCAGCCATTGCGATTGCAGACTTCCTGCGCAAGATCCAGGTCAAATCCAATGTAATTACCATCTTCGCCGATGAAGCCATACGGGGGGAAGCTGGCGTCAAATCCAACCGTGAAAGTCTTGGAAGACGCGCCACTCTTTCCGCAGCTAGTCATCAGGATTGCGCTGATGCAGACTGCTGCAAAAACAAAAAGTTTTTTCAACATAATGAGATTCCTATATGTAAAACACAGTGTAATGAATATAAAAACCGCAAAACAGCTTAAAATAATAGCATATTGAGTTCCTGCCTGTAAGAAGACGACAGCTTATCTGCGAATGCATGATGCTTTGTCAGCCCTTAAAGCGTTTAGTCAGTTCAGAATAGCTGATATGAAGCATGGTCGGCAAGCCATTCGGATCTGCATAAGGCATTTCGCAATGCATCAATTCCTTGATGATAGCCTCCTGTTCCGCGTGCGAGACTGGGTCGCATTTTCCGGTTGTATAGCGGCTCGTGATTTGCGCGAGATGCACTGCACTGCCACGGTTAGTCACGCTACTCCGACGTAAATCGGAGAGGATATCATGAATTGCATTGCGCAAATCGCTGTCCTGCATATTTGCGGGAATTGCCGTCAGCAGAAATGAATTATCGCCAAATGGCTCGATCGTATATCCCAGCGCATTGAAGTGTTCCAGCTCGCGAGTCATCAAGCGCGATTCATCCGGCGAAAGCGAGAGTGTCAGCGGCAATAACAGCTGCTGGCGCGTAATCTTCTGATCGCGCAAATTGGCAAGCATGCGTTCAAAGAGAATGCGCTGCATTGCAGTGCGGATATTGACGACGATGAGACCTGTCTCGCATTCCGCAAGCAGATACTCTTTACCGAGACGGCCATGCAACTGATATGCGCCGACTGCACTTTCGTCATGACTGGGCGCCACTTGCGCTTCCGGCATTGGCGGAATTGGCGCGCTGACGCTTTCATTCGGCGTTGCTTGCGCGTTATTTGTCTGCGCAGTCTCAACCGGTGAAAATGGCAATGGCGCTTGAATGGGCTGAAAGACGATAGGCGCCGGCGTATTGATCGACGAATGCGCGATGTCGTGATTATTGGCGACTTCAATGCTGGCGGCATGTCCGGTGAAGCTGACTGTCGGTGCATTTTCCCGCGCAAGCGCATTCATCGCTGCATCGCCATGCGCCATTGCGTTTGCATTCGTCTCTTCCGGCGCACCGCTGGCCATGCCGCGCAGCGCGCTGCGCAATGCAGTCGCGACAGTCGATGAGACAATTGCGGGATCGCGGAAACGCACTTCGCGTTTAGATGGATGGACATTGACATCGACGCGATCATCGGCCAGATCGATATAGAGCACGACTCCGGGGTAGCGTCCACGCAGTATCAGCGTGTCGTATGCGTCACGGATTGCGAAATAGACGGTATCTGCGGATGCGGCGCGGTGGTTGATGATGATGCGTTGTTCGCGGCGATTACTGCGCGTGAATCCCGGCTTGCTGATATATCCGTAGACATGGATGCCATTTTCGGAATGATCCACGGGCAGCATCGCTTCAAATGCGTCTTTACCCAGCAGCATCTTAATGCGGTCGGCAATGCTAGTATTAGCCGGAATGCGCATCATCTCGCGGTTATTCTGGGTCAATTCAAAAGCAATGCCCGGCCGTGACAGCGCAAGCATCAACAGCATCTCGTGGATAAAATCATCCTCGGTCGTCGGCCCTTTGAGGAATTTTCTCCGCACCGGGAGATTTCCGAAGAGATACGCGACGCGAATCGATGTGCCGGGTGCACAGCCGCAATCGCACACATCCGCAATCACGCCATTATTGACAACGACGCGTGTGCCATTGAGGCAATCCGTAGGGCGCGTCATCATCTCAAAGCGCGACACACTGGAAATGGACGGCAATGCTTCGCCACGAAAGCCCAGTGTGTGGATATTTCCGACATCGCCATCTTCGCTCAACTTACTCGTCGCGTGCGCTTCCAAGCAGAGCATCGCATCTTCGCGGTCCATGCCTTTTCCATCGTCAATCACTTGCATCATCCGCTGACCGCCCTGCTCTGTAAATACGCGGATACGCGTCGCGCCGGCATCAATGGAATTCTCGACCAGCTCCTTGATGACGGAAGCCGGTCGCTCAATTACTTCGCCGGCGGCGATGCGCCCGGCAAGCTGTGCAGATAATATCTTGATCGATGACATCGATAATACAGGAAAAGAGACGCCCGGAATGCAAAATGCAGACCGAGCGTGTGGAGAATTTAGTATGTGAATCTACGCATTAGAGGTCGCGCCAGTCAAAGAGAATCTTGAAGCTGTTCACACCCTTGCGATGAGCATATTCGAATGCTTCCTTGGCTTTGCCGGCCGGCCAGACTTCATACGGCAGATGCGATGTATCAATCTTGCCCTCGCTGATCCACTGGAGAATCTGTCCTTTCGCACGCCATTTCATTGCGCAAGTCATCGACATATTGACATTTTTGACGAACCAGCGATGATAGTGATCGAAGAGGAGCTTCTCGGGATAATCGCCATTCAGATGGATATATCCGGGCTCGTCATCATCCTTCCAGCCGCCATCCTTGATGAACTTGTAGAGCATGCCGGGCACTTCGGGATTGCCGGAGCACTCGATAATCTTGTCGGCTTTCTTGCCATTCGTGATTTCTAGCAGCGCTTTGATGCCATTTTCATCCGGCGTAATCACTTGATCGACATAGTGCCGTGCGATTTCCTGGCGGTAAGCATTCGGCTCTGCCAGCACAATCGTCGCTTTCGGTGATTTAATGCGGATGATCTGCGCCGCACCTATGCCATTCATGCCGGCGCCGAAAACCAGTACAGTGCCCGTGTAATCCGGAGTCAAATTCAAACGCTCGACACCCTTGAGCGACACGCAGAACAAATACGCAAGAACCGCCTGTTCATCAGTGACATTATCCGGAATGCGGCAAAGCGGATCGCCAGCACCGCCGGCATTGTCGCTGTCCTTGTGGCAGATGAGCGTTCCGCCGCCCCATGCTGCGCAGACATCCATGTATTTGCGGCATTCGTTAATCATCACGCGGTCGCCCTTCTTGAAACCCGGCGCATAAGAGCCCTCTTCGAGCACGACACCGATGTTTTCGTAGCCAGGCACCAGCGGATACCAGCACTGCTCGGGATGCTGCATGCCGTGGTAGGTCTTCATATCCGTCCCGGTGGATATTGCGCTCATGTAAGTCTTGCAGACTACCGTATCCTCGCGCTTCGGAGTAAGAATCACTTCACGGAAAGCGGCTTCCAACGGCCGCTCAATGACAGTGGCTAGAGTTTTGGTTTCCATTTTAAGTAACCCTGATTGTTTTCCCTCAAATCCGTGAAGTTGATTCTTTTTGCGTCACGGATTCAAGTTTACCCAGGTTGCATCGCAACCCGTTGCAAGAAGTATGCAAATTGCTTTATACGAGGAAGCGTTTGCGCAACTGAACCGGATCCTTGATCGCCAAAAGCTCCTTCGGATCAGTATTGCAAAGCATCGACGCAATATGCGAAATATATTGCATGTACGGACTCTTGCGGTTCTTCGGAGTGACAGTGAGGACGATTAATTTAATCGGCTCGGAATGCCCCTCCTCAACAATCTCATTATTCGGGCAAAGCGCAATCACGGAGACCATCTTCTCGACGCTATTGCTGCGCGCATGCGGCATTGCCAAGCCGCCTTCCATGACCGTCGTCTCCAAGCCTTCGCGCTCCATGACATCCGCGAAGCACTCATCAAAGCACTTGACATAGCCGCAACGGAAGAGATGGCGAATCAGCTCTTCCAGAGCGCCCTTGTAGTTGGAAGCCTGCAAATCGACAATTACGCAATTCTGCGGGATAATGCTCGCCAGCGCTGCCTCGTCCTTACCAGTGTATGGTACAATGCTACTGTAGCGCGTATCTGCATTGTGCGGCAATGCCATGCGTTGAATCTCCTCCATGTCGTGGAAGAGCTCAACCGATGTCTCATTGAAGACACTCATGATAGTCGCGCGATCTTTTGCGACAAATTCGAAGCTAATATTATCCGGATTTGCGGTCATATTGAATGCATTCGCGCCTTTGCGGAAGTTAATCTGATCGCTGTCAGCCGAATACTTCGAATGGCGGAAGCCCTCGAGGCGGAAGTTATCCACTAACTGCCGCACAAGGAAATCGCGTACAGTGATGGACGGCATCGGGAAATCGACATGGAGCAATTGCAGATTCGGCTTCTCCTTGCGCGTGCCCTTGCCTTTGATTGAAAGCACTGCACTCAACAGCGGCGGCGCAACCAGCGTCGTCATCATCGTCATGATAATCGCAATGCCGAAGAGCTCGTCATCGACAATCGGCACTTGCTTGCCATTGACAGTCATCAATGTCGTTGTACCGATACCCGCGATGATCAGCGCGACTTCGCCACGCGGAATCATGCCGACACCGATACGCACTGCGCCGAGGAAATTGAAATTCATGAAAAGCGACGGGAGCATGCAGCCGACCACTTTACCCAGCACTGCGAGCAACGAGAAAATCAAACCGTATTTGAGGATGTCCCATTGAGCAAATACGCTGATATTGATAGTCATACCCATGATGACAAAGAAGATCGGCACGAGGAAGTCGTAGAGGCTGTGCAGATGCTCCTGGATTGAAAATGAGAGGTCGGTCTTTGAGAATGTCAGACCGGCGACATACGCACCGATGATCATCGCCAAGCCGCAGTTCTGGAAGAATCCAGCAAGCAGCAATGCGATGGAGAATGCGAGAATCGCGTAAGCATGGCCGCCGCAGCTCTTGCGCAACAACTTCGCCAGTGGGTGAGCGACAATCAGACCGACTGCCGTAAAGCCCAGCCAGAGGCCGACACTCTTGAGTGTGATAAATCCGATATTGAGCCAGCCGATATTCTGCGCATCCGCCGCACCCGCGTTTCCGCCACTCACAATACCCATTACAATCGCCAAGCAGATAATACCCAATACATCGTCAATAACTGCGGCGGCCATAATCGTCGTTCCTTCCGGAGAATCCATACTCTTCTTGTCGGAGAGGATACGCGCTGTGATGCCAACTGATGTCGCAGTAGAGAGAATACCCAGGAAGAGCGCGCGCGGATCCATGATTCCGCAGTTGTCATACATGACTTTCGCCAACAGCACACCTAGGACAAATGAGCCAATCACACCGCCAAGACCAACCATCGTGCCGACTACCGAGTATCGGAAGAACATCTTGATGTCCGTCTCCAGACCCGACATGAACAGCAATACAATCGAGCCTAGCGTCGCAAGCGAATAAAGCGGCAACGCAACCGGCAGCCCACCGGCTTCGGGACGCGGGAAAAGACCATCCGGATAGCCAGGAAGCGGCAAATTACCCAATAAATACGGGCCGATGATTACACCTGCTACCAGCTCGCCTAATACCGAAGGCAATCCCAGCTTCGCGGTCAGCTGCCCAAGATATTTCGACGCGATAATGATTACACCAATTTGCAATGCCAACATGGCAATTTGCGAAGTCGTGTCCATAATTCTTAACTCCTGAAATTAATGAAGGATTCAGTTAAAATCCCGGCGAGCCGCTAATATAATCTTTGTTTCCGAGGACAGTATTTTTTTATCATGATGAATTTGATTTCTCGCCGACAAAAATTATCTGTACTTTTCAAGAATATTCAATGACAGAATGTGACAAATTGATATTTTTGCTTTATATTATGCCGGCAATAGTTGGTGGCGTCAAAAGCTATAATGCCACTGATTGGTTTTCAAACCCCAATACTAACTGCACAGGGTAATTTTCTATGGTAAACCAGTACATTGCCGACTTTATGGACTCCTTCAAATATGAAGGTCTCACTTTCAATGACGTCACGCTCGAGACGTGTTATGCGGATTTTCTGCCTGCAGAAGCATCGACTGCGACGCGTTTTTCGCGAAATATTTCGATGAACGCGCCATTTATCAGCGCCGCGATGGACACGGTGACTGAAAGCAAGATGGCGATTGCGATGGCGAAGCTAGGCGGTATCGGTGTCATTCACAAGAATCTGAATCCGGAAGTCCAAGCACACGAAGTCGCACGCGTCAAGCACTTCCTCAACGGAATGATCGAGAATCCTGTGAC
>CAVGNO010000034.1:0-771 GCA_963630475.1 Blautia faecis
GTCGTGTAGACTTCGGTGTCATTTTTACCGGAAGTGACCGAGTATAGCATGTAGTAGCGATTGGCGGCAATTTTGTCATTGCTACTGGAGTCATCTGCAGTCAAAGTTGAGTTGGAGACTAGGAGGTCTTGCGAGAAGATGTACGGCGTCTTGGTAGTCGGCTCGCCGAAGATGTCGCGATATGCGGTCGGGACGACTAATTCCTGCGGATGGATGCCATAGCGCAGTGTTTCCGACTCTTCCGCTTTCGTCATTACAGCATCAGCGGTCGTGGGATTCGCGGGATCGACATAGCCCAAAATCGGGAAGATATTCCCAATTTTACCGTAGACAGTATTAGCAACGACGCCATCCAAGTCTTTTCCGGGATTCGACCAATTTGTTATCATGCTCTTATCCTCGGTGAGTTCCGATGTGTCGGTGCTATCCAGGGATGTCCCGGAGAATGTGCGGAATGTGCTATTTTCGTTGATAGCGGGCACATAGCCGGATTCTTTATAATTCACCAAGTCATTGATATTGAATTTCGATGTGTCATTGATTGCGAGAAATGCCCAGCGATAGATGTCATCGGGCAGTTCGCTTGTGCTGTCCGAATGCTCAATTCTATTTTGATAGACATCGATGAAATCGAGATTTTGCAATGCTGAAGAGAAATCGGAATTATTGACATAGAAGCTGCCATAAGGCGTGCTACTAATCGCATTGACTATATCGTCTTTTGGCGATGCGGTGCCACTAGTATTTTTGGCGGTATAGATGACTTCCTGG
>CAVGNO010000034.1:781-9469 GCA_963630475.1 Blautia faecis
GGTACCGTCGGCGCGATAGTAGCGTTTATTATTATTGGTGATGCGGCTCCTCATCAACAAGTTCGTCTTATACACGCCGGCAGATGTCGCCAAGTGCGTAAAAGAAGTTTTTGTTGCGGTTTCGTTGCCGAGATAGTAGAGCAACGACATTGTGCGTGCGGTCGTTGATTCGGCGAGCATATCCATGCGACCGTTTTCGGCATTTGCTTTGGCGATAGTCGCTTCATTGCGGCTAGTGATAGCAAATACCATAGCCAGAGTCATGACGACGGTCAGAATGCCCAGCACCAATAGGATTGCCGAGCCGCGTTCGCTAGATTGTAATTGATACTGTTTCATTTGCGTTGCATGCTAGACGAACTTATTTCGTGCTGTCGATAAAGAAAATGCGGGAGAAACTACGATTTAGTACTTCTTCGTGGCTACGTTCACCCTTCAATGCATCGGGCACACCGACTTCGAGGTTTACGCGGATAAATTCCGGAGGCGAAGTCAGCCCTGCGCCGATTGTATTGTCATCCTTGTCGATTGCGGAAATTTCAAATTTTGTGATTTCTTCGGCGACAACATAGTCTTCGAGGTCATCTTTATCCACTGTATACCCAGTGAAAGCTTTTATCAAAGTCTGCATTGCAGTAAAGTTACAAGTGGCAGAATTCAGACCTGAATTAATATCATCGAAATCTTTTTCTCTGATGAAATAGTAATCATTCCCATCCTTCTCCAAAATTCCTTCGAAGCGATAGAGGTGATTAACTTCAGAGCCATCTAGTTTTTCGCAGTACCAGTAGACGACTGCTTTGAGTTTTCCGCAATCTGATGAACTCTTGTCCTCGTCATTTGTGAAGAAGACGACAACTGCACCGCTCATCGCGCTATTGCTGATGCTTCTGCCGAGCATATAGAAGTAGTAATCGTACTTCCCGTCGGCATTTTTATAGAGGTCATTTTTTCCGAAGAGCGCGCGATTGAAGTCTTCATTGAGCAGATCGAAGACTGTCTGCATCTGCTCATATTGATTCATACGCGAATTGGACGCAGTCCAGAGATTCTGCGCTGAAATGACGAAACGGAAGAGGAATCCCATCATGACGAGCAGCACTGCCACTGCCACGAGGATTTCAATCAGCGTATAGCGATAAATTTTATGCATTTGCTTCATCTGCTATCGCTCTCCTAATTTACCGGACAAAAGACATCGATACTGTAGAATTCGCGCTGCCGTTTTTCGTATGGCAACTCTGCCGGCCAGCTCACTTCGACATTGAACGCAACCAGCCGGGGGATTGTAGCGCCGTCCGGGATAGTCACCGGAGTCACCCACGTCTTGACAATGCTCAAAGTGTCATCCACTTCCGTGTCAGTTCCGTCATCTTCGGAATAATTACTGACAAATTTGACGAGATATACGCCTGTGCCTGATTGTGGCGTATCATTCAACTGCTTATGCAATTGTACTTTGCACTTTGCGGCTGACAGCAATGAGGAGATGTCAGTGCCGCCCAGTGTATTGTTTATGCTGACATAGTCGCCTTCTGCGTATGGCAAATTGCCGACTTCCTTGGTTGAGTCACTTGTCAATGCGGGGATTGTCTTTTCGATGTATGTATTGACACTGCCGATCGTCCAGCCGGTCAAAGAGTTGAATGCGGTGTCTCCGCCATTTTCAACGCAGTACTTGTAGAACTTGAGGATCATCGTCGCGGCGTCTTTTGCTTGCCCGACCATTACGGCGTCCCGGGATGCGCTAGTGCCGACGGGGAAGAGCCCCATGATTGCGACGACACCGACTACGCAGATGCCCATTGCGATGAGCACTTCGACGAGTGTGAAGAATGATTTACGCATCATGAGTTTCATCGCTGTACAGTCCTCACATTGCCGGTATAACGATTGACTTTTATCCGCAGATAGTTATCCGCATCGTACTTTTGAATTTCAGTGGTTGCGCTGTCGCTAATCGTGTTGTCGGTAATCACGCCTTCGCGCACTGTCACGATCAGTGTTTTTGCTTCAAGCGGCTTGCCGCTGCGTTTGAATGCGATTACGTGCTTGGGTCTATTGCCGGATTTGATGATAAATGCGGGGCGTGACTCATCATCGAGCGGCCGATACGATGCGTTATCGACTTCTTCTTCAGTGCCGTCTTCTTTTTGCACTTTCACTTTTTCATCGCGCTCGGTGAATGCATTATCACTTAATGTGACGCCGACGAAATTACTATCACTACTAAAATCGAAGTAGACGCCAGTTGGCAGCACTTCCCATTGTGTCCCGGGAACCCATCCGTCAAATGTGACTTTGTCTTCTGCCAAGTAGCATGCGCGGAATGCGCGCTTATTCAGCACTGCGTTTTCTGCCGGCAAGTATGTTGCGTCGGTTGTACTGGCGTCTGCAAAGACGACTGCGACGATGCGGCGGCTCCGGCATGCTTCGACGCGCGCCATATTGAGCTGGCTCGTGACGATGCGCGCGCCATACGACACGCCATTGCCAGTCATCAAGCGGTTGAAGACTGGCACGGTTATACCGACGAGCATACTGATGACGACGATTGTCACCAGCAGTTCGATTAAAGTAAATTGTTGCTTACGCGTTGACACTGGATGCAATTACTCCTGTGCAGTTTCATCAGATGACTGATCTGGAACCGTGATTTCAGTGAACGGGCTGTGTTCGCCGTACGAATTCACTGCCGCGATGTAGAATTTGATGCCGCTGTTGTTATCGGCTTCGTTGTCGTAGACCATCTCGTTTGGCGCTTTGATGAGGACGAGTTTGCCGGCAGCGGAATGCGTGAGCTTGCGTGGAATGCTCTTCATCTTTGCGTCAGTGTATTTCGCGCCGACTTTTTCAGGCGTCACACCCCAGTTCTTTCGTGCGGCTTCGACAATTGTGCGGACTGCGATATAGGGGTCTTTACCGGTCATGATCTTCGGCGTCTTCTCGATTACACCGATGAGATGCTTTTCGGAGAGCAGCTCCTTTGTCGTATCGGCAGTCGCGCAATAGATGCGCAGTGAGACGATGTCATTGCCGTCGCCATCCCATTTCACTTGAACTTCCTGGACATCGCCGGGAATCTTCTTCGCGGTGAGTGACGCGGGCAGTGCAAGTGATGACCGCGTCCGTTGCTCTAGAACACGCGTCGCTTCAATGAGTTCCAGAAAATACGCGCCATTCTTGCTTGCGACTGTGCTTTCGATACTGTCGCGCCAGATTCCGAATTGCGACTTCATCATGAAGTTATCGAGGCAGTAGAGCCACGCTTCGCGCATTGCATTCTGCGCATCGATATACGCTTTGTCGGCGACAGTGAATTCTTCCATTGCGCGGCCGAGCAGCTGCATTGCGGCAGTCGTCGCTGCTAAATCCGCTGCTGTGGTATTGACAGTCGGATCGAATTCGGTATTCTGCAAGCAGAAGCGGTTCCAGACGCCGCCTTCCAGCCGGCAATCCAGAAGCGTATTGATAATCTTGTCGGCATAATGCAACTTGACATCTTTGCTTGTCGCAGTCCAAGGTGTCGCTTCGCGTTTGACGTCGGAGCGCTTGCGTTCATACGGCGTATAGCAACCATTGACGATTGCGGCGGAGACCAGGATATTTGGCGAACCGTTGCAGAGCCACAATCCGGTGGTTGGATCCTGCAGTGCATCCAGCTCCTTATTCAATGCGTCCAGCCAGCCATCTTCAAAGCCTTCCGCCAGTTTCAGCGTTGTTCCGGCGGTATAGAGATATGGCAGATGCGCAATGCCGTATTCCATCTGGAACCAGTCATGACTGTTTTTTGCGATGTATTCCTGCAGACCGCTGATTTTCTTGAGTGACGCAAATGCTTTATTGCCGTTGAGGAAATTCCACTGATGCGCATTGCCGAGGCCATACATCAGCATCATCGGCAATTCGTCGTATTGCGGATTCGGCGCATAAGCACCCGTGGATGCATCCAGCCACGATTCGCGCTTTTCGCTATAGCCGACTGGCAGCAGCTCGTAGCTCAATCCGGCAAAATGCGCTTTGCCGCCGCTTAAACACGCAAGCTCGATATGCAAGCCATTCGCGGAGACTGACCGCTGCTGATCATCATTTCCGACCAGTACATCCATCAAGTCACCGACATCGAGGTCATCGCCGTCTTCTTCCGATGTGCTCGCCTCTGCTACTTGTGCAGCGGCCGCCGGCTCTTCTTCGGCGAGCTCCGTATTCTTCGGAATGTCAAAGTCGATGTAGTAGCAATGCCACGGATAAGTGCCGCGCGTCTTGAACTGCGATTCAGCTTTCGCAATCACGTTGCTATAGTTGTCATTCAACAGCAGTCTGACTGACGGAGCCCCAATCCACAGATCGTTCTTCGCATCGACATCTTCTGCGGCGATCCAAATGAAAAAGCGAATTGTCCGGCCGTTGTTTTCGTTGATGAATGAATTCTTCAGCACACGCGCAGGCAGAATCGCGATATCGCTGTCACTTACAGTGAGGACTGTGCCGAGTTTCGTGCCATCCGGCGCAACGGCTCCTTCTGTGCTGCTCTTGTATTTTGCAGTCGCGTTATCCAGCAAACTCCCGAAGTCAATCAGCTCTCCGTGTGCTTTGACATTGTGCATGTAAAGCGAGCCGCTTGCACTCTGCTGTGCGTTAGCATGCGGCGTCACTGTCATATCAATAGCCACAGCCATCACTGCAGACAGTATAAATTTGCAAAATTGACTAGTAGGTAGTTTCATCAGAGATATACGTCTTCTTCGATTAGGAATTCCTGCGTGCGTGTCTTCGCCTTATTATAACAAAAACCACGTGTTTTTTCAAGGGGGACGACAGTAGCCGGCAAGTGCAGCAGCAGCCCGCGCGCAACTAGCTCCGCATCGGCATGAGGATATATATGAAGCCGGTATCGCCAGTGAGCTGGACGGGTGTGAAGCCGTTATTGAACTTAATCACGAACTGGTCGCAATTGAGCACTTTCAGCGGTTCGGCCATGAAATCGGGGTTGAGCGAAAGCGTGATCGGCTCGCCTTTAAGCGTCACATCGACAGTTTCGATGAATGACCCTTTTTCGGAGGATGCGGAAATCTCCATGACATTCTCCTTCACTTCCAAATTCACCGAGTTGTCATTGTCGCCAATCATCATCTTCGCGCGTTTGAGCACATCCAGGAAGAGCGCACGCGGAATGCTGACTTCGTTGTCGAAGTTTGCGGGGACGACCGATCGGTAGTTCGGATACTTCTGCTCGACCAGCTTGCTCATAATCGTCGTTGCGCCATTTTCGAAGACCGCCATCGAACGCGTCAAATGAATCTTGACTTCCTTCGACTGGTCGATTGAGCTGATCAGCTCGATTACGACTTTATAAGGCAGGATGAAATCCGACGGCTTTTCCGCACCTTCGCCATCGGCGGACGCTGATTCTGCCGGCTGATAATTCTCAATCGCTTGTTCAGTGAGCGCAAGGCGCCGGCCGTCTGTTGCAGCGACTGTGCGGATGCCGTCCTTTACCGAGACGTAGATGCCGTTGAGCGCTTTGCGGCTTTCGTCCTCACTGCGCGCATAGCAGACGCGCTTCAAGCACTCGACCAAGTCGCGGCCGGAGATGCTGAAGCCCCACTCTTCTTCAAAGAGGTCGGCTTGCGGGAAATCGGTTGCGCTGATGCCATTGAGGTTGTACTTCACTTTATGGCACGCTAAGCGCACATCGTTGCTTCCTGCGTCATTCTCGATTGAGATGTCGCCAGATTGCTGTGCGCCGACGATGTTCGCAAAATTCTTTGCCGGGAGTGTGATTGCGCCGTCTTCTGTCACCATCGCGCTGACTGCGGTCGTGATGCGCATTTCATTATCGAATGCAGTCAAGCAGACTTGGCCATTCTGCGCTTCGATCAGGATATTATTCAGGATTGGCAGAATCGGCTTTGTGGATACTGCATTTTGTACGCGACGAGTTCCAGCAGAGAGATTATCGGTTGTGACAATGAATTTCATAATTGTGAAGGACTGTTTAAGTTAATTATTAAGTTTTATACGCCCGGTTTTGCGACTTATCTACAAGGCGATTTTGGGCGCTTAAGATGTCTAGTGATATAATAATTAAGTCTTAATGAATCTTATTATTATATCACACACTAGCTGTAAATTAGTATAGTAACGAATTGAAATGCAATTAGATGAATTTGTAGAAAAATATGTACAGAAGTGAGATTTAGAGATGTAGATAAAATTTTCTACAGGATAATCTACAGCTTATTTACAGGGTTTTCTACAAGTTATCTACAGTCTAATAAAAATTAGATAGTTTCTATACGACTACCCGCATTTTATTAGAGTCAAATTTGCGCATAATATATGTGTTCAGCTAGAATTTGCCGGAGAAATATGTAATAATGCTTTATATTTTGGCAATTTCGCACAGCAACAGCAATAGTATATGAAAAACACTTCGCTAAACAAAGATTTAATCGAGAAGATATTTGACGCTGCGAGTATCCGGCGGTGGAATGACCAGATCAACCCGATGGAATTCACCGAGCTGGACAAGCAAGCCCACAAGATGATAATCGCGTGGGTGCTTGCGAAGTGCGAAGAGGACCGCGGGCGGGACAAAGTGAACTGGAAGCAGCTAGTCGAGGGATCGATGTTTGAGCTGCTGCACCGGATTATCTTGACGGACATCAAGCCGCCAGTGTTTCACCGGATGATGGCGGAGAATGGCGCGCAGCTCAGCGAGTGGGTGATGGCGGAGCTTGAGCCGACAGTCGGGCAAGTGCGCGGCGGATTCTATTCGCGGATGCGGCGTTATTTCAGCGAGAGCGACTACAGCCGCAAGGAGAAGCGCATCTTGAAAGCGGCGCATTATCTTGCGACGCAATGGGAGTTCAACATCCTCTACAAGCTATGCCCATTTATCCGCGGGATTGACCAGATTAAGCAGGAGATAGAGAATCAGCTTGAGGATCATATCGATCTGCTTGGCGTGCAGAAGATTTCGCTTGGACGCAAGACATGCGGCTTTGTCGAGATATGCGGTCAGTTGCGTTTTCAGAAGCGGTGGTCGCAATCACCGCGCATTCCCGCGACGTCGGTGCTGGGGCACATGTACATGGTAGCGGTGCTCACATATTTAGCGTTATGTGAGACGCCGGCATGCGATGCGCGCAAAGTCAACAGCTTCTTCGGCGCGCTCTTCCACGATTTACCGGAAGCGCTGACACGCGACATCACTTCACCGGTGAAGAATGCGGTGTCAGGCCTAGCGGATACGATCAAGCGGTATGAGAATCTGCAGATGGAAGAGAAGATCGAGCCGCTTCTGCCCGTCCGATGGTATAAGGAGTTGAGCTATTATACTGCGGATGAATTTGAAAACCGCGTCATGCTCGATGGCAAGCCGCGAATCAATTTGAGCTATGACGCGCTCAATGATCAATGGAATGCGGAGGAGTTCTTCCCCGTAGAGGGCGAAATCATCTCGGCATGCGATAAATTGGCGGCGTTGATTGAAGCGGCTGAATCAATTCATAATGGCGTGACTTCGAAGCATCTGAAGGAAGGCCTCGAACGCTTGTGGAATCTCTATTGCGACAAGCAGATCGGGCCATTGGATTTTTCGGAGATATACTATCAGTTCAGGAGCTTAGTGAAAAGCAGTGATGGAGAATAAGAGTGACAACGACAGCAGCTGCTGGTCAAAACAGCCGATTGGCGGCGTGAAGACATACAGCTTTTGGACGAATATTTCGCTGTACTGGGCGCCGGTATGCGTCTGTCTTGCAGTGATATTTTTGTCGATTTTGAGTGTCTGCGAAGTCTATTCGGCGACAATTGCCGGCCATGGCAACCGCTATTTCATCATGCAAGCGGCGTGGGTGACGCTGGGCATTATCGGTGCGGCATTTATCGCATTTGTGCTGCCGCTCGACAAGATATTTTCCTGGTCGCGCTTATGGATTTTGCTAGTGATTCTACCGCTTGGATATTTAGCGCTTGCGCAGAGTTTTGTGCATATCCAGCGCAGTATGATTCGATTTTTCCCGTTTGCGACGGAGATTAATGGCGCAGTGCGGTGGCTGAAATTCGGGCCAATTCAAATTCAGCCATCCGAGTTTGGCAAGATTGCGTTGATTATCTTTTTAGCGGCGTATTATGGCCGCATCAGCCGCAAAAAAACGCGGTCGCTGCTCTATGGCGTAGTGATTCCCGGATGCATTGCGGGATTAGTGCTGATGATGATGTTGCTTGGCCGCGACATGTCCACGACAGTTATCACTGCGGGCACAGTCGGCTCGATCATGTATGTCGCGGGCGCACATTGGAAGCATCTGCTTATTCCGATATTAATCGGTGGATTAATCGGCAGTATTGCGATATGCAAGAGCCCGATGCGTATGAAGCGCATTATGTCCTTCAAAGGCGAAGGTAACAACTACCAGGTCGATCGTTCGATGATGTGCTTGGGCACAGGCGGCGGAACCGGCACAGGCTATGCGAACGGCTATATGAAGACGTATTTGCCGGAGAATCACACCGACTTCATCATCGCAGTGATTGGCGAAGAATTCGGCATGCTCGGAATCTATTTTGTCATCGGATGCTACTTGACGATTTGTGGCGGTATCATACTGATTGCGCATGAGTGCCGCGCGCGTTCGGATTTACTGCTCTGCACTGGCGTCGCAGTAATCATTGCCGCGC
>CAVGNO010000034.1:9479-11865 GCA_963630475.1 Blautia faecis
GTCATTTGTCAATATGGGAGTCATCAGCAAGTCGTTACCGGCGACGGGATTGACTGCGCCATTTTTGAGTTATGGCGGCTCCAGTATGATCAGCATGATGGCGCTGATCGGCTTTGTGTTGAATGTCGCTCTGCGCAATAACCGGATTGTCAAAAACGAAGCACAAGCGGTCAATTGCATGAAATGATTGGTTTATTATGAGACTACTGCTAATTATCATACTGTTGCTATTTGGAAGTGTATGGTGTCATGCGCAGGAACAGGATGCCGCGCGGAGCATCTGGATGGAAGGCTATGAAGCGATGAATCGCGCGGATGCCGCAGTCAAGAAGAACTCGCCGCTGATGGCCGTGCAGGATTATGAGCACGCGCTCGAAGTATTCCGGCGAGTGCAGAAGGACTATCCGGATTGGAATAGCGGATTGATAAACTACCGTATTAAGTATTGTCAGGAGAAGATTGAGAGTATAAAGAAGGATAATCAGGACAATATGGCGTTTCTCACGCGCGAGGAGCTGCTTGCGAAGCTCACGGTTGTCACGGGGGACAACCAGACGTTGAAAAACAGCATCACCGCATTGCAGGATGAATTGGCAACTGCGCGCAAGTCATTGGAGCGCGCGCGTGCAGAAGCAGCGGGGCAGGCCGCGTTGGAAGAGAATCTGCGGATTATCCGCAACGACCGCGATACACTTGCACAACAAGTGCAACTCTTGACTGCGCAATTGGCGACTGTCAAGGAGGATTTAGCGAAAGCGCTCGTGCCTTCGCCGCAACTTCAGCAGCTACCGGAGTTGCAGAAACAGCTTGCGGACGCGACAAGCCGGCTTTCCGCGCTGAACCGCGAAATGAGCGCGTTAGTCAATGCGCGCGATGATCTGCTCGATAAATACAAGCGCGAGAATACGCGCAATAACGCATTGAGTAGCAAGATAGTCGAGACACAGAAGCGTAGCGGTGAGTTAGAGCGGCAGCTGCGTCAGATTGAAGAGCGGCTTGCCGATCGTGACAATGAGTTATTGCGTATCCGTGGCGAGCTAGTGCGCAATCGCGAGGAAAACAGCCGCAAGCTCACACAAGTAGCGGATGAGGAAGGCGCAAAATTGCGCAAACTCGAAGTGATGCTGAAGAATCGCGAAGAGCAGCTCGCGTCAGCACGCGGAGAGCTGCTCACAGTGAAGCGCAAGCTCGAAGTGTCGGAACAGAATGTGACACGCATGAATGACGAGCTTGAGAATATCAGGAAGCGCAATGTCACGAGTGCCGCAGAAGCGGCGAGCGCAGAAGTCATGCGTGCGGAGCAACAGCGTCTGCGCGATAATATTGAGAGTTTGAATCAGCAGATAGCAGTGCAGAAGGAGCTCATCGCGACGCTTGAAAAGGGCAATAAGAGCCAGGAGAGCAACGCAGAATACGAAAACGCATTGCAGCAATTGCGCGAGAAGCTTGCTGCCGAAGCGCAAACGCGCAAAGAATTGCAGTCAAAGCTGGATGCCGAAATCAAAACGCGCAATGACTTTGAGAAACAATTGAAGGAAGCGCAGACGGAACTCGAAAAAGCGCAGCACGTGCGCAGTGGATTGGAGGAAAAGCTGTCGGCGGCCGAGAAGACTGTGCAGGAAGCAGAAAACAAACTCAGTGCCGAGCAGAGTATCCGTCAGCAGACAGCTGCGTTGCTGGCGAATAGCGAAAAGGAAGTCGTGCGCTTGAAAAATGCGTTGAGTGACGCCGATTCAGCCGCAATTGCCGCGTCGTCTGCCAATGATGTCGCGATGAGTGCATTCAAACGGCAGCTTGATGAAGCGCAACACGAATTACAGCAGATTCGACAGAAGGAAGCAGAGGCAGTCGGCAAGCTGAATGACGAGCGTGCGCAAGTCGGACAGTTGCAACAGGAGCTGAAGCGGCAGCGCGAAGCAAACGCCGCATCCGAACAGCAATTCCGCAAGCAATTGCAGGAATGCGAGCGCGCACAGCAGGATCTCAAGCAGCAGAATGAGAAATTGAGTGAGGAGAAGCATCAGCGCGCGATGCGTGATAAAGCGCAAGAAGGCATCATGGCGGAAGCGCGCGAGAACGCGAAGAAAATCCAGCAGCTCAATGACGAATTAGCGAAGATAAAAAGCGAATTGACCAACTCGTTGATTGCGAACGAGAAGCTCAAACAGCAGAGCGAGGATGACAAAGCGGAAAATGCGAAGATATTTGCGTCGAGCCGTGATGAAGCAAATGCGGCTTGGCGAGTGCGCTTGCAGGAAGCCGAGAACCAGACCGAGAAAGCGGTGAAGAAGCAGCAGGAGCTGGAAGTTGCGCTCATCCGGCGCGAAAATGAACGCAAGCAGCTGACTAGCGAAATCCGGCGTCTTGAAAACGCGCTGAATAAGAG
>CAVGNO010000034.1:11875-15289 GCA_963630475.1 Blautia faecis
GGTAGCGGAAAAGACTGCTGCTCAGCCGACTGTTGCGGAAGCGTCGCCAAAAAGCGCAGTGTTGAGCGACGATGAAATTGTAACGCGGGGGTATTTGCGGCAGGGCGTCGCAGCAGAGCGCGCCGGCAAGCAGGAAGCCGCAGTATTCAATTATAGCGAAGCGCTCAAGATTTCACCGGATAGCTTGCTTGCGCTCAAGCGGTTGGGCATTATCGCATTCAATAATGGCAAGAATGCGGAAGCGGCAAAATATCTCGAACGCGCAATGCGTCTTGCGCCTGACGACCGCGAAATCCTCGTCGCGCTGGGCTTTACGCAATTGCGGCTCAATCAGCCGCGCTGGGCATTGGCGAATCTCGCGCGCGCATCAGCAGTCGCGCCAAATGACGGTGCGACAAGCCGGCTGTTTGCGACTGCGCTCGGCGCGCTCCAGTGGCGCGAAGCCGCAATCGCCGAGTACCGCCATGCGCTCGAGATAAATCCCAAAGACGCGGAAGCCGCATATAATCTCGCGTTGATTGCGCTCGCGCACTCCTCCGAAATTGCGCTCAATGCGCAAAATGATCCACAATTGCGCGATGCGCTGAAGCGTTATGCGCAATATCAACGCGCGGAAGGGCTCAAGTGGTATCGTCACGCAATCGAAAATGGCGCACAGCCCGACCCGGCGCTCGAAGCCGCATTGACAAAATGACCATCAGATCCCTCATCTTCCATGCGCTGACGTGTGTCTGCACGATATGCCAATGGTGTATTGCGCAGACACAGGAATTCGACACCAACCAAGCACTAGAATTTATCAAGCGCTATGAAATCAAAGAGCGCGCGGTTGTTCCTGACTGGGCGCAGCGCAGTGACAAGCCGCTCTTCACTGTCGCATGGATCAGCGATTCGCATATCACCGACAATGCGAGCTACAAGCTTAATCTCGCGGCATTCGCGGCAATCAGGAATGAAGTCAAGCCCGATGCGGTATTTGTCACCGGCGATAATTGTAGTCTTGTGAGCAACGAGCTGTGGAAAAAATACTGCGGCATCCCGGCACCGCGTGAGATGTCGCGAGATGAACGCGCGCAGCAGCTCTACCGCGCGATGCTCGTAAAGGAAATTCCCGGCGTGCAATGCTATCTCCTGCCTGGCGATAATTGGTATAAGGGCTTCTCCAAAGTCTTCGGCAGTGATATGTTCGCATTCTCGATGTGCGGTTTTCGCTTTATCTTCGCATCTACCGACAGCATCGGAAATAAAAATGGCTGTTCAGTGATGAGCGCAGCACGGCGCAAGTGGCTGTGCGACCAGCTTGAGATGTATCGCGATGCACCCGTCGTCTACGTGCAACATGAGCCGCTGACGCCACCGACAATTCTCGATGCAAATGAAATTGCCGCGATGCTGAATGCAAACAGCAACGTCATCGGCGTTCTCTCCGGACACCTCCATGTCGACTTGGATTTGCCCGGCAATGGCAATTGGCGGCAATGGTGCGCGCCATCGATCGGCCGTAGCCATCGTCCCGGCTTCAAAGCGCTCGCATTCTACTCCGACAGCATCATCGGCTATTCATACGAATGGCAGGATCAAAGCGGAAAATTTACGAAAGTGAATAAATTTCAGCGTATTACAATCCCCGGACGCTTCCGCGCAAATCTCACTACTGCAAATGGTTTGCAACGCGAAAATTACAGCGAAATGCCGCGCGAAGAGCGCATTTATGACCCGTCGCTGGATACGCGCTATCCGGAAGTGATTCGCCAGCTGAAACAATACGCACCCAGGATGCTCCTTTTGAATCTTCTCTGATTTGATTATGCCAGTAAAATTGCTCACACTCGAAGAAGCCGCCGCATTTCTCCATCTCGAAACTGGCGAATTGCGCCAAATGGCCGTCTGCGGCGAAATACCGAGCATCCAATCCGGAAACCGCATCGCATTCGACCGCGAGGAACTCGATAACTGGTATACCGACCGCTTGATTCGCCGCAAGAAAGTACGCCCCGACGTCGGAAAAAATCAAGCAGTCAGCGTGCCGACATTGGCGTCATTGTGCCGCGTCGAGACGATGTGCACCGCGCTGCCGGGCAAAACGCGCGACGCAATCCTGCGCGCACTTGCAGAGCTGTGCGAAAAATCCGAATTGCTCTATGACCCACGCGAATTCTATGAAGAATTGAAAAAACGCGAAGATGTCGCTTCCACCGCAATGGTCGGCGGTGTCGCAATCTGTCACCCCGAAAACCGCGATGAATTCCTCTGCGAAGCGCCGTTTATTGCAATCGCGCGATCCGAAAGACCGATCTTCTTCGGCGCGCCAAATGGCGAACCAACCGACATCTTCTTCGTCGTCGCCGGCCCCGACGACGACCTCCATTTGAGAATTATTGCGCAATTGTGCGAAAAACTTATCACGACCGACATGATAACGCGTCTTCGCGAAGCTTCCTCCCCAGAAGAAATGATGGATGTTATTAACGGAAACGGAAATTAACGGATTTTAACGGATTCCGTTTCCGTCCGTTAATTTCCGTTATCCTCCGTTTCCGTTAATTTTGGCAGCTGGCGCTGGAGGCGGACCGTCTCGACGGAGACGGTGATGATGCTCAGGAGCAGCGTCAGGATGTAGCGGGGGTCGTTGTGCTCTTTGCACCACGCGTTGGGGTCGTTGGTGATCTGGCTGTCCTTGTCGGTTTTGTATTGATAGCGCTCCATGAGCCACTCGATTGCGCTCTTGCCATTGACGACGTACTCGTATGCTTCGGCAAGGATGCCGGAAACCGTGATGTGCGAATTATAGACAATCACCGACTTGTCAGCTTTGTCGGCAAAACGCATCTTATCGACGATGTAACTGCCAGCATCTTCGCCGGTGACGACGACGCTGGCCGGCGGTTGCTGCGTCTCGTAGTGCAGATGCAAGTCCGCGAGCTTGCGGCCAATCGCCGCGAATGCGCGGAAGTCGCCGATGCGTTCGACGAGCGGTATGCGCGGGAGCATTTTCTTCAAGTCCGCGCTGAATGTCTCGCGGTATTGCGAGGAGTGCAGGATCCCGTAGACATAGTAGAAGATGTCCTCCTTCGTGATGTCACGGTCGGCATACTGCGAATGGCAGCGCTTGAGGATGAAGTCGCTGACGCCGTCATAGCGCTTGTATGAGTCTTGCGCAAAGCCCGGCAAAAACGCGCCATTGCTCGCATCGTCCTGCCGATAGTAATACATCGGAAAACACTGCGTATCGCCATTGAAATGGGAGTCGCAAATGCAATCCGTGATTAAGACGGATAGTTTTTCCTTCGCAACGCATGACACGCAAATCACGAGATTCTTCGTCTGCGGCGTCGGGAAAAAATCATCCCACTGTCCACGACGGTGAATCATCTTCTCACCCCAATACAACTTTTGCCTGCAGAATGGCCGATA
>CAVGNO010000035.1:0-6165 GCA_963630475.1 Blautia faecis
GGCCGGGGACAAGCCGCCGGCCCTACACATGTTGGTAACCGACATTCCGCGTATTCCCCGCAATTTTTTCGTGTGTTTCGTGCTTTTCGTGGAAGAAAAAATGAAATCAAGAAGCGCGTGTTCGCATGAACATTTTGGGGTCGAGAGGACCGCTCTGTAATAAGGAGACTTTTTATATGTTACAAGATAAGACTGCCATCATCACTGGCGGAACGCGCGGAATTGGACGCGCCATCGCGAAGCTTTTTCTGGAGAATCATGCGCGCATTGCGCTCTTCGGTACGGACGAAGCACGGGCAAAGCAAGCTGCTGCTGAATTGACTGCGGAATGCGGTGTCGCGGCGGAGTGCGCGCTTGGGTTCGGTGTCGATGTGAGCAATACCGAAGCAGTTTGCAGCGCGTTCGAAACGGCCGTCGCCGCACTGGGCGGCCATTGCGATATCCTGGTCAACAATGCGGGGATTACGCGCGATAATCTGCTGGTGCGCATGAGCGAAAAAGATTGGGACGACGTAATCGATACCGACCTCAAGGGCGTATTTAATTGCGTGAAAGCGATTAGCCGTCCGATGATTCGTGCGCGCGGCGGACGCATCATCAATATTGCGTCGGTGGTCGGCGTCGTCGGCAATGCGGGGCAGACGAACTACAGCGCGGCCAAGGCAGGCGTCATTGGCATGACGAAGACGCTCGCGCTGGAATTGGCGTCGCGCAATATCACTGTTAATGCGATCGCGCCGGGCTTTGTCGAGACGGCGATGACGGATGTGCTGCCCGAAGCGGCGAAGGCCAAGCTGCTGGAGCAGATTCCGCTGGGGCGCATTGCGCAGCCCATCGAGATTGCGCGTGTCGCGCTCTTCCTGGCGTCTTCAGGCGCGGATTATATCACGGGGCAGTGCATCTGCGTCGATGGCGGCCTTACGCGCGCGTAAGGCCGGTGCCGTTTTTTTGGGGGGCGATGACCGAGAAGAACCCCCGAGGCGTGCGCCTCGGGCACAGAACATGTAGGGCCGGGGCTTGTCCCCGGCCTAGCGCGTGCGAAGAGACAGCACCCACCGGGGATGGCCCACACGCGGAAAATATGGGATGGACAAGCCGCCTGAGAAACAAGGCCGGGGACAAGCCGCCGGCCCTACACGTGGGTGCCCCTCCGCCGCGGTCCGACATCGCGTGTTTTTCCCGTCACAAAAATCCGCGGTAAA
This sequence comes from Blautia faecis, assembly GCA_963630475.1. Lineage (GTDB taxonomy): Bacteria > Verrucomicrobiota > Lentisphaeria > Oligosphaerales > Oligosphaeraceae > CAKUJM01. The sequence goes on from CAVGNO010000035.1 coordinate 1,203, forward strand.
CACACGCAACATACCCACAAAATCCGGCCGGCATGCTGCATGCCGGTTGTTATTTTTGGGGCCAGAGTTTTTCGCCGATGAGTGCGGTGAAGAATGAGCCAGTAAAGAGGAGTGGTGCGTCCTGCGGCAGGTCCTGCCTAGTGTGTATTTCTGGGATTACCGCGCGTATTTTCAGTCCTGCGGCGTTTGCGGCGTCGATCAGCTGTGGCAATGCGCTACCGCGTTGCGTATCGGGATTGGTGAGGATATATTCGGCATTCATGGGCTTGAGCGCTTCGGTGATGCGCACGACGTCTTTTCCGGGCACGCATCCCAGCACGCAGACAAAGTGCGTATTTGGCTCGCATTGCGCGGTAGCTTCGACGAGTCGGCGTGCGCTGTCGCCATTATGTGCGGCATCGATGATCACCAGTGGTGTTGTGCTGATGCGTTCAAAGCGCGCGCGCAGCCGCGGTGGCGTGAATTTTTCCTTCTGCGGATTTAGTCCGAGTGTTTTCATTGCGCAAAGCGCAGTGCAGAAATTTTCGCGCAGATATGGCGCAGTGTGGTCGGGGAGCCACGACGATATATCATCGCATTGCGTGGGCACAATAACTTGCGCATTCAATTGCTGTGCGCATTGCCGCACAGTCGTTTCCGCTTCGGTATAATATTGTGGTGCGAGCACAACAGGCGTATTTTGACGCAGAATTCCCGCTTTTTCGCGTGCAATTGCGTCGATCGTCTTGCCGAGTAGCGCGGTGTGGTCGTAGCTGAGTGCTGTAATTACCGTGAGTGCTTTGTCGGCGACATAGTTGGTCGCGTCGAGTCGTCCGCCAATGCCCGTCTCCATAACTGCATACGCAGCGCGTTTATCGGCAAATAGCTTGAGTGCCAGAACGGTGAATATCTCAAACAGCGACGGCTTGAGTTTGGCGTCATGCAATGCTTGGCAAAATGGCTTCGCAGCCGCAATCAATTCTTCATACGAGCAGAGTTTTCCGTCGAATTGGAAGCGTTCGCGGACAGTATCCAGATGCGGGCTGCTGAAGCATCCGCAATGCATGCCGGCGGCGTTGAGCAATGCCGCGATGTAGTAGCTGGTCGAGCCTTTGCCTTTGGTGCCGGCAATGTGGATGATACGCAGTTTACGTTCGGGATGCCTTGCAAGAGCGGCAAGCGGATCCATGCGCGCGAGGCTGTAATTGGCGCAATCGTGCTGTTTGCCGACATCGCGTTCGAGGTCAAAATATTCACGGAAGAGCTGGAAAAACTCTTCTTCCTTTGCAGGTATCAAATCGCGCATTGCGTTTTTATCCGTTTCCGTTGGCTTTCATGCGGATTTGCAGATCGCGCAGGAAGAGTGCGTTATTATCGCGTTCCTTGAGCATCCGGAGGAGTGTTTCCATTGGTGCGACGGGGTCGCCGGCTTTATTAGCGAGGCCTTTGCGCAGATACCACATGACTTCCATTGCGTCTTCCTGGACGATGAGGTCTTCTTTGCGCGTGCCGGATTTAAGGATATTGATTGCGGGGAAGATACGGCGGTCGGCGAGTGTGCGGTCGAGGTGCAGTTCCATATTGCCGGTGCCTTTGAATTCCTCGAAGATGAGGTCGTCCATTCGGCTGCCGGTGTCGATGAGTGCGGTGCCGAGGATAGTGAGGCTTCCGCCGTTGCGGATATTACGCGCAGCGCCGAAGAAGCGCTTGGGCTTATAGAGCGCGTTGGAATCCAGGCCACCGGAGAGGATGCGGCCGGATTTCGGTGCGAGTGCGTTGTATGCGCGTGCGAGGCGCGTAATCGAATCGAGCAAAATCACGACATGGCGGCCATTTTCGACGAGGCGTTTAGCGCGTTCATAGACCATCTCGGCCAGTGCGGCATGGTGTTCCGGCTGCTCGTCAAATGTCGATGAGACGATTTCCGCATTCACGAGATTTTTCATGTCGGTCACTTCTTCGGGGCGCTCATCGATGAGCACGACAATCAGTGTGACATCGCGGTTTTCGACATTTGCGAGGATGGAGTTCGCGATATCCTGGAGCATGATGGTCTTGCCGGTACGCGGCGGGGCGACGATGAGTCCACGTTGGCCGCGTCCAATCGGCGTCACTAAATCCATCACGCGCATTGTCGTGTTGGATTTCTGTCCGGGCGTGTTGGTCTCCAGCCAGATGCGTTGAGTAGGATAATAGGGCGTCAAGCTCTCGAAGACGCGCAGGCCATGGCGTTCGCGCGGATCGATGCCGTTAATCGCATAGACTTTTACCATAGCGGACATCGTCTCATTTTCGCGGCGTTTGATGACGCCGAGGACTGCGTCGCCGGGGCGCAAGCCATAGCGTTTGACATAGAGTGGCGTCAAGTAGATGTCTTGCGGTGTCGCGCGGTAATTTGCTTCTGCAGAGCGCAGAAACGCATAGCCGCCTTGGCCGATTTCGACGACGCCTGCGCCGAATGTGGTGTCGCTGATGCCGTTTTGCGCGGCATTTTTCGCGAGTAGCGCGTCGAAGAAGCCATCGAGGTCGGATGTATCGGTTGGTGCATCGAAGCCCAGGTCGCTGCAGATATGCTTCAGGATTTCCGGCGAAGTCTTGGTGAATTCATAGCGGTCGATGCGTGGGCGTTCGACGATGCGCGCTTCGTCTTCTTCGACATACGCGGGCTGGATTTCGGGGAATTCATCTGCGCCCATGAAGTCGTTAGCGAATGCTTCTTCATCGAGGATGAAGCGTTTTGACATTGCGGGATTGCCTTTGCCGCTTCTGGGATTGTCGTTGGATTTGCCGCCGAAATTGCGGCGGTCTTTGTCCTTCGCGTTATTCTTGTTGGCTTGCGGGGGCAGTGGCACGCCTTGGGACGATGTACTGTCATTGCGTGACGCGTTGTTTGCGCGCGCGTTGCTTTTCTCGTTGCCGCTGCTTTTCGGCGGTGGGAGCACAACTGGCGGGGGAGTCGCGGGGGCGGCGCCATTTTTGGAGAGCGAGAGTAATCCGCTGCCGCCAAAATTGGGCAGGAATGAGCTCAGGAGCGAACTGCTGTCAGTGGATGCAGGTGCGTGTTTTTCCTCCTGCGCACCTGCAACTGCAGGTGTCGCCGGTTCGGGATTGCTGGGAGCCGTAGCAGCGGCTTGCGCAGCTACGGGTGCACTCTCCTCCTGGTGAAATACGAGTTCGTCCTGTACTGCGGCTTCTGTGCTTACTGACTTCTTGCGGCCACGCTTGGCCGTCGTTTTTACTGCTGGGGTTTCGTCCATAGTGTTATTTGATTAGAATGCCGCATTAATGCGCCGGCATTGTTCTGAAAGTGCTTGTAGAGTGCCGTTGTTGATGATGCCGAAGTCAGCGTAGCGCAGCTTCGCGTCTTTGTTGATTTGTGCGGCGAGGCGCAATGTGATATGGTCGTCACTCCAGCCGCGTGCGCGCAAGCGTTCCCACTGGATGGCGTCATTGCACCAGACTGCGATGATCTTCGGCTGACAGCCGTGAAATTTTTCTGCGCCTTCGCATTCATACCAGAGTGGAATTGCGGCGAAGAGCTTGCCGGATGCCGCGTTGTCTAATTCGCAGAGCCGTGCAAATACACGTGGGTGAATCATCTCTTCGAGTGTCGCGCGTGCATCATCGTTGTCGAAGACGATGCGCGCAAGTTCTGCGCGGTTCAACGCGCCGTCTGCATCAAGCACGCTTGGGCCGAATGTCTCAGCAAGCTGTGTGAGCAGAGTGCTGCCGGACGCATATAGCGCATGCGTGATTTCATCTGCGTCTGCGACAGTGCGTCCGAGCGCGCTGAACTGTTTCAATACGGTGCTTTTACCACACCCAATTCCACCCGTAATGACGATCATGGCTAGATTTCAAAATGCATGATAAACCACGAAAAGCACGAAATGCACGAAAAATTGGAAGAAATCTGGCTTTATTTCGTGATTTTCGTGTGTTTCGTGGAAGAAAAGAAGGAATTTACACGCAGACGATCATTGCTAGATACTAGACTTCTGCTCCGGTGTGCTGTTCATCGAGGAGCATTGCGCCGGGATGCTGATGTTTGAACCACGTGATTTGCCGCCGCGCGTATTGAATTGTGCGGTTGGCCAGAGCTGTCGCGAGGAGATTGCGTAAATTTGGCATGCCGCGCTGCACATTGTCGATAATATCGCGGTAGCCGAGCGCTTGCCATGCGGTCGGCGTATCGAGGATTCCTGCATCATACGCGCGGAGTGCTTCATCGATCCATCCGGCGTCGATCATCTGGAGTGTGCGTTTGCGGATGCGCGCTTTAAGCCAGTCGAAATTGGGGATGATGCAGAATTGCCGGAAGCCCTCGCGTGGTGTCAGATTTTTCGGCTGGATGCGCCATGGCGGCTTGCCGGTGATGCGCAATACTTCGACTGCGCGTGCAATGCGGCGTGGATTCGCCCATAAGTCCGGCGGTATCTCGGCGTCATTTCCGACGCGCTGGCGTAATTCTTCGCGCAGTGCTGCGATGCCGGTATCGCTCCACAGCATCTCACGCATTTGTGCGGCGATAGCGGGATCACTGGGGAGCATCGCCATGCCATAACAGAGTGCTTTCAAGTACATTCCGGTGCCGCCGACGACAATTGGCGTATTGCCGCGTGCGCGTATTTGTGCGATCAGCGATTCTGCGCACGGCACAAAGCGGCTTGCATCCCAGCGCTGGGAGAGATCGAAGCATCCGACGAGGTGATGGGGGATTTCGCGTTGTTCCTCTGGTGTCGGCTGTGCGGTGCCGATTTCCAGTCCGCGGTAGACTTGCATTGAATCCGCGCTGATTATCTCGCCGTGATAACGCCGTGCCAGTTCCAGCGCCCATGCGCTTTTTCCGGATGCGGTCGGACCGCCAATGACAATTACATCTGAAAAGCTATTTGGCATCTTCCTGTGAGTGTGACTTCTTTGTAATCAGGAGATTTACGGCGATAAGGAAAATGACAGAGCAGCATATTGCGCTGTCAGCGAT
>CAVGNO010000035.1:6342-15171 GCA_963630475.1 Blautia faecis
GCCATCTTTGTAGAAGAACCGGTCGATCATATTTCCGGCAATTCCGCCGAGGAGCACACCGAAGGGCAGAGCGAGAATTGGCTTGCGTTCGGTAATGAAATTGAAGAAGTAGAGCAGCACAGTCAGTGCGGTCAATGAGACGATTGCGAGGAGCCAAGTATGATTAGCGAAGAGTCCCCATGCGGCGCCAAGGTTGCGCCAGTGCACGATGCGGAAGAATCCGGGGATTACCCAGAATTCGCCGCTGCCGGGTTCCGGCCATAGCCGATAAATGAGCAGTTTGCTCAATTGATCGAGCAATAGCACGAATAACGCCAGTATTCCGGGCCAGCCCAATAATGCAGAATGGGACAGACCCTTTGATGAAGAGGAAGAAAATGACATCAGGGGAAATAGGCCGGCGAAGAAAAAAAATATCTGATCAATGCATCGTCGGCAAGTAATGCCGGATAATGTAAGTGTTGATAATTGTTTTTCAAGCCACAGCTTGCTTCCTTTTCACGCCACAGCTTGCTTCCTTTTCACGCCACAGCTTGCTTCCGCAGTTTTATATTATGCCGTTTTGCGAAACTTACGTCCGGAGGCACTCCCCGGTAACATTAGTCCTACTGAAGGAAAATCATGAAAGTCGCATGTTGTTGGGATGACGGCGTAATCAATGACTTACGCCTGACAGAATTGTTGCGTAAATACAACGCGAAAGCCACATTCAATTTGAATCCTGGACTGATGTTGCAGAATGAGCGCATCAATACGGGATGGGCGCCGATGGGCTACCGTGGATGGAGCCACAATGGTTTCTTTTCCGGCAAACTCGCAATCCGCGAAATTCCTTATGTCTACGAGGGCTTTCAAGTCGCGTCGCATTGCTGGAAACACGAGAATGCGGATACGATGGCGCCGGAGGAGTGGGTGAAAAAAGCGGTTGAAGCGCGCAAATTCCTCGAGGACATTGTGCAGCGGCCTTGCCCCGGTTTTGCGTGGCCGTGTGGTGTCACGACGCCTGAGACATGTGCGGAGCTGCGCAAAGCGGGTTTTGCTTATGGCCGCACGACTAGATATACTGACGATGTGACCAAATGCGCTGACACGATGTGCTTGGATTCCAATTGCCATTTCAAGGATTCGAACTTCTATGCCAAGTACGAGGCCGTTCGCAAGACAGGTGTCTTCTACTTCTGGGGCCACAGCTACGAGATGTTCGATTATGAGCCGCTTTGGCAGCAGCTCGAGGACAAACTGCGCTACATCTCCGAAGATCCCGAAGCCGAATGGGTCGATGTCGTCGATATCGCGAAGATGTGCGACGGCAAGAACGCATAACGCATCCCTGAATCATGTACGCAGGGCGCAAGTCCTGCGTATTTTATGAATACCCGCAGAGCCGGATTTCAGTACTATGACCAATCAAAATGAAGAAGAGAAAAATGGCGTCCGCTTGGCAAAATTCCTTGCGGCTGCGGGGATTGCATCACGCCGCAATTGCGAACAGCTGATTATCGAGGGGCGGGTGACAGTCAATGGCGAGCCGGTCACGACGCCTGCGTACAATGTCGATCCTGCGCATGACCAAGTTTGTTTTGAGGGAAAAGCGGTCTCGGCATTGGCCAACAGCAACCGCGTTTACATCCTGCTGAATAAGCCGGCGGGATATACTTGCAGTGCGAAGGATGTCCACGCAGAGCAGCTAGTCTACTCGCTGATTCCGTCGCGTTATGGTCGGCTTTTCACTGTCGGGCGTCTCGACCGTGATTCCGAGGGGTTGCTCATTCTCACGAATGACGGTGATTTTGCGCAGAAGCTGACGCATCCGACGCAGCGTGTGACCAAGCGGTACTATGTCGAATGCCGTGGGCAATTCACGACGCGGTGCCGGCGCATGATGCTTGACGGCATGTATGACAACGAGGAATTCCTCCAAGCGCTCGATGTCGTGCAGAAGAGTGTCCAGCGCGGCAGTTGTTCGCTTGAAATCACGCTGGGCGACGGCCGCAAGCGCGAAGTGCGCCGCCTCTGCAAGGATGTGGGGCTCGAAGTCACGTTGTTGCGCCGTGTTGCGGTCGGTCGTCTCGAACTGGGCGTTGCATTGCCGGTCGGTTCATGGCGGATGATGACTGAAGAGGAGCTCCAGCTTGCAGTCATTCCGGCGAAGATTTCGCCACGCGCAGTGCAGGCCAATCCTGCGGAAGCGCAGCCCTATTGGCAACATCAGCGCAAGGAGCGCGCACGCGAACGGCATTTCGACAATGACAAGCGTGCGGAGCGCGAACACGAGCGCGAGCGCAAGCGCCGCAATGCGGCAGGGCCGAATGCGTCTTCGTTTGCGCAGTCTTCTGGGCGACCGGTTCGCAAGAAAGCGGTAAAGCAGATTCCGGCGACACCGATTCGCTGGTATGACGCGCCCGAGCCTGCGGAAGAGACGCCGCAGCAGAAGAAGCCGTCATCATCCCGGCAGTATTCTGGTGCGAAGAGTCATTCTCGCGATTCGAAGCCGCATTTCGGTCATTCTGCAGCCAACTCACCACGCCGCTTCGGGGGCAGGAAGAGTTCCCGATAACGATTGAATATACGATTATGTCTAAAAATTCTGTAGCAGAGTCATTGGCAGAGATGCCATTTTCATCAGAGTGCACAGCGGATTTACTGCGCCACGGACTGGACTGGCATTTACGCCACACGATCACGGTCAGCAAGCTCAAGGAGAGTGACCGCGACTGGTATTACGCATTTTCCATGGCGTTGCGTGATCAGCTGGTTGATAGCTGGATGAAGACGCAGGATACGTACACCAAGCAGGGTGTGCGGCGCGCGTACTACCTCTCGCTGGAGTTCCTCATCGGCCGGTTGCTGGGCAACAACGCGATGAATATGAAGCTCTTCGATATGTGCGATGAAGCGTTGAAGAATTCGCGTGTGGATTGGGCGGAGCTGCAGGAGCATGAGCGCGATCCCGGATTGGGCAATGGCGGCTTGGGGCGTCTTGCGGCATGCTTCCTGGATTCACTGGCGACAATGCACTTGCCGTGTGTCGGCTATGGTCTGCGCTATGACTATGGTATCTTCCGCCAGCAGATTGTCAATGGCGCGCAAGTTGAGGAGCCGGATGATTGGAAGCACGACGGCTATCCATGGGAAGTGAAGCGTCCGGACCGCGCGCACACGGTTTGTTTTGGCGGTGAAGCGCGGCAGCTTGAAGTCAATGGCAAGTTGATTTGGAAGTGGTTTCCGACGGAGCGCATTACGGGCATGCCGTACGACTTGCCGGTTGTCGGCTATGATGGCCGCACGGTGAATAACTTGCGTTTGTGGTCGGCGAAGGCATGCAACGACTTTGATTTCGAGAATTTCAATCAAGGCGAATATGCGCAAGCGGTCGCAAGCAAAGTGCTGGCCGAGAATCTGACCAAAGTCCTTTATCCGAATGACAATATTGAGCAGGGCAAGGAGTTGCGGTTGCGTCAGCAGTATTTCTTCGTCGCGTGCACATTGCATGACATTGTGCGGCGCCACTTGATCGAAGTCGGCGATTTGCATACATTGCCGGAGAAAGCGACGATTCAGCTCAATGACACGCACCCGACGTTGGTGATTCCGGAGCTCATGCGCATTTTGATTGACGAGCAGGGCTTTGAGTGGGACGAAGCGTGGGATATCACGTGTAAATGCACGAATTACACCAACCATACGGTGTTGCCGGAAGCGTTGGAGAAGTGGCCGGAGCGGCTCTTCCAGCGGCTACTGCCGCGTCATCTGCAGATTATCTTCGAAATTAACGGCAATTTCCTCAATACGGTCTCGCAGCGCTATCCCGGAGATATCGACAAATTGCGCCGGATGAGCGTTGTCGAGGAGGGCGCGGAGCGCAAGTTGCGCATGGCGAATTTGGCGATCATTGGTTCATCGCATGTCAATGGCGTTGCGCAGATTCACTCGGATATCCTCAAGAAAGTGATTTTCCCGGATTTTGCCGAGATGTGGCCGGAGAAATTCACCAACAAGACTAACGGCATCACGCAGCGGCGCTGGCTGTTGCTCTCCAATCCCGCGCTCTCGAAGCTCATCACGAGCAAGATTGGCGACGGATGGATTACCGACTTGGAGCAGTTGAAGCAGCTGGAGAAATTCGTTAATGACGATGCATTTATCCGCGAGTTGCTTGCGGTCAAGAAGAGTGCGAAGTCGCGTTTAGCGGAGTATATCCACAAGACGCTGGATATCACGGTTGATGAGAATTCGCTCTTTGATGTGCAGATCAAGCGTCTGCATGAGTATAAGCGGCAGTTGATGCTGGTACTCTACATTATTGTCATCTATCAGCGCATGCTCAAGAATCCGGAGTTAAATTATCCGAACCGCACATTCATCTTTGCGGCGAAAGCTGCGCCGGGCTATGCGATGGCGAAGCTGATCATCCGCCTCATCCATGGTGTTGCGAAGACGATTAGCGAGACGCCGGGTGTCTGCGACCGCTTGAAAGTGGTCTTCTTGCCGGATTATCGTGTGTCACTGGCCGAAGTGATCATCCCGGCAGCGGATCTCTCCGAGCAGATTTCGCTTGCGGGCATGGAAGCGTCGGGCACTGGCTGCATGAAGCTGATGCTCAATGGCGCGCTCACAATCGGGACGCTCGACGGCGCAAATGTCGAGATGGAACGCGAAGTCGGGTCGGAGAACATCTTCATCTTCGGCATGACTGCAGAGGAAGTAGCACAGCGCCGCGGCTCATACTCGCCGTGGGATATCTACCACTCCGACGCAGAGATTCGCAGTGCAATTGAAGCGATCAGCGACAATCGTTTCTGCCCGCTCGAACCCGGTGCATTCTATCCGATTGTCCAGTCGCTGCTGGATTTCGGCGACCACTACATGCTGCTTGGCGACTTGCGTAGCTACATTGTCGCGCAGGAACGCGTCAATCAGCTTTTTGCGGATTCGCTGGCATGGGGGCGCATGTCATTGCTCAATATCGCGCGTTCGGGCAAATTCTCGTCTGACCGTACGATTAAGGAGTACACGGATGAAATTTGGCATCTGACTCCCGTCATCCCTTCCTGAATCCGTGGAGTTGATTCTTTTGCGTGATAACTTCGTCATTTGTCTGTCACGTACTCCCGGTACGCTCCTTCGAAATTCCTAGTTCTGACGCAAAACTCTCTAACTCCACGGAATCAGGACTTGAGTAATTTTCATTATGGCTAAAGCAAAATTGTTACTTTTTGACCTGGATGGCACGCTGTATCTGGATGGCGCGCCATATCCGGGCGCAATCGACTTGCTCAAGAAGATTGCGGATTCGGATATGCAGTACTGTTTCGTGACCAACAACGACTCTATTGCGCCGCCGGATTACTGCGAAAAGTTGCGGCGTATTGGCTTCCCGGTTGAACCGAAGAATATGCTGGTGAGCTGCCAGGCCGCAGTGAAGATGCTGCGTACTCTCAATGTCGGTCCCGACATCTATATCCTCGGTACAGACAAGTTGCGGATGTGGATGGAAGGACAGGGCTTCCATCATACTTACGAAGGTGCAAAAGCGGTCCTCGTCGGCTTTGACCGCACGCTGACGTATCAGAAGCTCTGCGAAGCGACTGCGCTGATTGAGCGCGGAGTGCCGCTGTATGCATCACATACTGACATGGTCTGTCCGCCGGGATTGGCGGAAGCCGGCATGATCTGCGCTGCGTTGTGTGCTGCGCGTCCCGGTACAATTGTGCGTGGTGTCGGCGGCAAGCCCCACCGCTGGTTTGTCGATGTCATCCGCGAAAGATTCAATGTCGAGCCGGAGGAGATGGTGATGATTGGCGATTTAGTTGCGACAGACATGTCGTTTGCTTGGAATAACGGCTTGCGGTCGATGCTTGCGCTCAATGGCCGCACGGTTCCCGAATTCCCGACCGGCAAGCGTCCGGATGCGATAATTCCCCATATTGCGCAGATGATGGACGAGTTCTGGCCGCGCAACCTCGGGTGGTAACCCCTGAATCCGTGGAGTTGATTCTTTTGCGCCAGCACTTTGTCATTTCTCAGTCACGTACTCCCGGTACGCTCCTTCGAAATTCCTCGTTCTGACGCAAAATTCTCTAACTCCACGGCTCCAGGTACACAAAATACAATTTCCACATAAAATCATGTTCGTTTCTGTAGAAGAAGCCATCAAAGCGATTGCAAATGGCGAAATTATCATTTTAACTGATGACGAATCACGCGAGAATGAGGGTGATTTGATATGCGCGGGCGTGCATGCGACGCCGCAGAATATCAATTTCATGATTACTCATGGGCGCGGGTTGTTATGCGCGGTATTGGACACGACGGTTGCGGAGCGCTTGCAGCTTACGCAGCCGGTGGGAAATCATGATCCGCGTGGCACGGCATTTACGCAGAGTGTCGATGCGATTGACGGCAATACGACGGGTGTTTCGGCGTTTGACCGTGCAAATACGATTGCGACGATTGTGCGGCCGGACAGCAAGTCATCGGATTTTTATTCACCGGGGCATCTTTTCCCGTTGATTGCGCGCAAAGGCGGCGTGCTGGAGCGCGATGGTCATACCGAGGGGGTGCATGACTTAGTGATGCTGGCGGGATTGCCGCCGGTGGGCGTGCTTTGCGAGAAGATTCGTGAGGATGGCACGATGGCGCGGATGGCGGATTTGGAGTCATTCAGTGCTGAATATCACTTGAAGATGTGCACAATTGCTGCGCTCATCGAATATCGTAAGCGCACAGGCAAGTAACTGAATGCGGCTGTTCATCTCATTATTCAAATACTTCCCCTACGGCGGTTTGCAAAAAGACACGTTGCGTTTTGCGCTTGAAGCATGCCGCCGGGGGCATGAGGTGACACTTTTTACGACGCAGTGGGATGGCGAACGGCCGTCCACTGCGTCATTGCATATTGAAATTGCGCCGCAGTTGCATGCATGGAGCAACACAGCGCGTATGGATGAATTTGGCACGCTGGCTTTACAGCGTCTTGCGGCTGGAGAGTTCGATGTGTCGCTTGCGATGAACCGGTTGCCGGGGCACGATTTCTATTTTGCTGCGGACAGCTGCATGAAGCGCTATTTGCCGCAGAAGCATAGTTGGCTGTGGCGGCTGCTTTCGCCGCGTTGTCATGCGATATTGCGGCAGGAAGCGGCAATTTTTGCGCGGTCTTCGAAGACGAAGATTTTGTATATTGCGGAAGCGCAGCGCGCGGAATTTTCCGCCGAGTATGATACGCAGCAGGAGCGGCTGATTGCATTGCCGCCGGGAATGGATGCCGCGTGTCTGCCGCCTAGCAGCGCTGACGAGTGCGAAGCAGTGCGCATGCGTTGCCGGCGCGAATTATCGCTAGCGCCAGAGGACAAGCTACTGCTGATTGCGGGCAATTCTTTTTTCCGCAAAGGCATGGACCGGCTGCTTGGTGCGGTCGCGCTCTTGCCGGAAGCGTTGCGCGCGCAAGTCAAATGTTGTCTAGTTGGCGGATATGATGTCACGACTGCGCAGAAGAGTGCGGCGAAGCTGGGATTGCATGACTCGTCCGTCATTTTTCTGGCAGCGCGGCCGGATATTGGCGAGTTGCTCCAAGCGGCTGATTTGATGGTTCATCCGGCGCGCGAGGAGGGCACGGGGACTGTGCTGGTCGAAGCGATTGCGAGTCATCTGCCAGTGATTTGTACTGCGGTGTGTGGATTCAGCCCTTATGTCGCAGCTTCTGGCGGCTGCGTCATTGCCGAGCCATTTACGGATGCCGTGCTCAAGGACGCGATCGTCGCCAGCTTGGCCAATCTCGAAGAGTTACGCAAGAATGTGAGTGCGTATGCGCAGACGCAGGATTTTTGCGCGCGTTCGCGTGTTGCAATCGATATTCTGGAGGCGGCGGCATGTCAGCGCTAAATGCATTCAGTCAAAATGGCTGGCATGGCGTGGTTTCGCCGGATTTTGCGTTGCCTGGGGATATTACGCGCTGGACGGAGGCGTTGTTACCGGATGCGATGCTGCGCTATAATTCGCGTGCAATTGCGCGTGTTACTGACGATGCATCCGGCGTGCAGTACTACGTGAAAATGCTCTTTGGCGCAAGTGAGAACATGCATGCGCTACTGCAAGCGATCAAGTGGCGTTTGCGCTCTTCACGCGCATTGCATGTCGCGGCAATCTCTGCTGAAATGCGCGAATGCGGCATTGATTGCGCAGAAGTCGTGCTAGCGGCACGCCGCCGTACGTGGCAGCCGTTTGGGTGGCCGACTGACATAATTGTCACGCGTCAAGCCGTTGGCGTCTCATTTCGCAATCTTGTAAAAAGCAGCGGCAGAGACGAAATTGAGTGCGCAGTGAAGATCGTCGCTGAAAAAGTCGCTGCATTACATCGTGCGGGATTTGTCCATGGCGATTGTCAGCCCGGCAATCTCTTTGTTCAATTAGATGCGCACAGCGTTGCATTTATCGACAATGACCGCACTGCGCGTAGCAACTGCTTGATGCGTTCGCGGCAGGAAGCGCGCAATTTGATTCAGCTTGGCTTTGGACTGCTGCGGATGGAGAAATTCACGATGGATAACTGGCAGTCGTTGATGACGCAGTATGCTACTGCGCGCGGGTGTACGCATGACGCGTTAAACAAACGTGTCATGCCGCGGCTGAATAAACGCTTGAAACTCGGATTATAGAATATGGCATCACTATCAGTCAATCTTTGCGGCATCAATCTGGCCAATCCGGTCGTTACGGCATCTGGCACATTCGGCTATGGCCAGGAGTATAAGGACATAGTGCCGTTTGAGCAGCTTGGCGCAATCACGGTCAAGGGCGTGTCGCCATTTCCGAGCGACGGCAATCCGATGC
>CAVGNO010000036.1:0-2823 GCA_963630475.1 Blautia faecis
GCTTAACGCACCGCCGCGTTCATCCGGGAAATGCATATACGCGGATTCCGGCATCAGCTGCGCACTGAACTCCTGCGCTAGCTGGATTGTACGCGCTAGGTCGTTTTCGTCGCCGTACAGCGTGACTTTCAAGTGGTCGATATTGTTGATTAGCGCAGTTGCACGCGCGGTCTTGCTGTTTAACGCAACGATATAGCGATCGCGCTCTTCTTTGTCGGAACGCAGGAGGTAATTAAAGTGATGCTGATGAGGAATGCGTTGGACACCAGTCACTTTCATGATGTCCTCCGCGATTTCACTTTCACGGAAAAGCGGCGTGCTTCGCAATTGCGCAACCAGCATGTTCGCTATCTGCTTGTCATTGCCACGGCGGCTTATGCTAAATGGCGGCAGCTGCTGACCGCTCAAATTGCGCGAGAATGTGCAAAAGCTGCTCAAGATAATTTGCGGCTCATCTCTTGCTTCCAGCGGCAGCCAGATTGGCGCGTTGGTGTTTTTGCGCGGCTCCGGGAAATTCTCATAGCTCTTGAGTACTTCCTCTGCGCTATCCGCGATATTATTGACGGCATTGCGCACTAGACGCGATTCCGCAGTCAATTGCTTCTCGACTTTACTTAGCTCCTTCTTCTGCGCTGCTGCTTTGTGGTAATCCTCTTTTTCTACCGCTTTTGCAATGGATTTGAGCAATTCGTCGCGCAACCCCAGTAGCCGAAGATACTCGGGAGTCTGAGCTTGGTGAGTGCTGTTTTTGGGAAGCTGGCTGTCGTCATCTTCGTCCCTGTACATGTCCGGACGTTTGCTTAAGCCATTTTCAATCTGATCGCTGTATACTTTGAAGCATCTCTTGCAATTGATGATGCCACTATCGACGATATCTTCAAAGGACATGCCGCATTCAGGACAACGGACAATTTCAGTATCATCATCTGCCGCAGCATTCGCCGTTGCATTCGACGCCGTATGCGCCGCGTGCTCAACGTCACTATCATTCGCGTTACCATCCTCCTCATCGACCGCATGCTCAGCAACTAAAGTCTTGACGAGGCTTGAAAGCTGATCCAGGATGCCGTCAGATGTATCCTGGTCAATTGAAGGCGCATCCTCCGCAGAGTCTGACGAAGTCATCGTCTTGAAAAATATCACCTTCATTGCGCATTCCGGACAAAGCGCACTCACGGCTTCCTTTCCATCCTCGATTGGCGCAATATGGACAGTCGCAGGATTTTTCTTGCATTTATCACAAAGTATCTCTGACATAGCTCTCTCCTATTCATATCGTTATGGCAAAACGGGGCAGGGCGGCAACGGTCCGGGATTGGGCAGCTCCGGCTTGCACCAAAGGCTGCTGTCAATCGGGAAAATATCATCAAAATCATGAATGTTGTCTTCCGGACTGGCCGCGAATAACTTGATTGCAACTAAATCGGAGACGATTACGCCAATGTCGTGAGTCGTCTTGATTTGCCAATGATTCAAGATGTCACAAATCATAATCCCGTAATCATCAAGCATGAGCTTGCGCAATGCCTTGCATAGATCCTGGCCGCTGATATGATGCGTAAAGCTGACATAAAAGCTTCGGCCTTCGTCGGAATTCTTTTTGGTCGCTTCCTCGATCATTTTGCGAATCCGCGGAAATGACATGTAGATATACTCGTATGCGACTTTTGGATACGGCCGATCCTTGATAAAGTCACCGTAGCGCTGCATCGCGAGCATGAATAATTTTGCATTCAACTCCATGGAGTTGACCGATGGTTGTTTTGCAGTTCCCATTGTTTTTGTCCCTTCCTAGTTGTGCTTCCCTAGAACTACTTCATTGCGATTTCGTCAATGCGTTTGCTAATCGCATCGGCTAATTGTGTAATGTCGCCTTCCGTATACTGCTTCTGCGGAGCAGAAAGCAAAACCGCGTCATCAACAAAACGCGGTATGATGTGTAAATGCGTGTGCGGCACTTCTTGGCCCGCTATCGAACCGTTGTTCAATAACAAATTGAACGCCGGCGCACCGGTGACATGCATTACTGCCGGCGCAATCCGCTTCGCAGCGGCCATCATCGCCGATAAATACTCGTCCGGTACAATCGTGAAACTCTGACAATGTACTTTCGGAATCACTAACGCATGACCAAAGTTAAATGGCGCGATGTCTAAAAATGCAAAAACTCTCTCGTCTTCAAAAATCTTTGCCGCCGGAATCTCACCGCGTATTATCCGACAAAAAATGCAGTTGTCTTCTATTGACATGTCAAAAAACACTTGAAAATTGAATAAAACCAGAATTGTCGTACACGCGCATAATGTATAACGTAGAAATGAACTATTTAGTGTGGCTGAGATGATACATTTTTTTTGCCACAATAGCCGGCCAAAGCACGCACTATTCCTTATAACACGAATATCATAAAAAAACAGATGTTCGGCCGAGGCTTGTACTCGGCATAACATCTGTTTAATCATGCATGTAGCGTCGTCTGTATCTTCCGTTAAATGCCGTTTCTATTATAATCGATTGCGTCGGAACGGAATGGCTCGGCAGGGAGGTTTGCTGAGTTTACAAGATTGACGCGGCAAAATGACGTGAATGCGTAGCGGACAGCTTCGGGGACTGCGCAGTCAGGGCAGGAAATCACAATGGTTTCGCCATCGATAGTCGCGTCAGCATGGAAGAGTCTGCCATTGCGATCCATGCAAGTGAATGTGCGTGGCGCTTTGCCGTCGGTTGTATGCAGGCCGTGTGCATGTTTATAGAAGACGCGGACTCTATTATCTTCGCGTCGCCAGAATGCGAATTGCGGCCCTTGTGCTTCGATTGCGAAAT
>CAVGNO010000036.1:2833-5359 GCA_963630475.1 Blautia faecis
GATAGATGTCGCGTTCGGCAAGCAATGCGAGGCGTGCGCCGACGTCTTGTTTATTGCGCGGGTGGATGTCTGATACTTCGCCGATGTCGAAGATACATGCCATGCCGGTGTTTTTGACGTTATCGCGGATTGCGGCTTGCGTTTCGCGTGTAATTGCAAATGCGGTGTCGTATGTATTGGGATCCTTCTCGAGCGCATCGAGTGTCGCATCGGAATTTGGATTCTCGAGTGTATAGTCGTGATAGGATGCCAATTGCACGAGCAGAAATGGCATATCGCTGTCATTCCAGAGTTCGCGTATGCCCTCGATTAGCATCTTCTGGAGTTGGTAGTAGCTGAAGCACCCGCGGTTTTCGCAGCCCTGATACCAGATTACGCCGCGGATAGCGTAACGCCGCCAGCAGTAATAGAATGCATTGTAGAGTACGCCGGGATAATTCGGCGTGTCTTGAGATGCCGGGCGCGCAGGGAACTCCTTTGGCAACTCAAAGAGCTGTCGCGTGAAGATATTGCTCACACACGGAACAATTGACGTTTCGGCAGTAAGTTGAATTCCTTCCAGATTGACTTCGCCAGTACCGCAATGGTTGTCGGCAATGATGACGAGAGTATTTTGGCCGGGATGCAGGACGCCTGCCGGGATGACGTAGCTGCGCTTATGTGCCCAGTAGAAGAATGTATCGGTTGTGGTCTGACCAATTTCGATACCGTTGATGTATGTGCGGTCACAGTCATTCACAAATAATCCGTCGAGACAATACGCGCTTTGCGTAATAGTGTCCGGCAGATCGATTTCGCAGCGCACGACATAGCGCCCGGGTGTCTCGAGCACGACGCGCTTTGCTACCGCCTGCGACCATCCGTCGGCTGGCGTCTCTTCCTTCAGCCAGTCGGTTGGGACTGTACCAAGCGCATTGAAATTTTCGCACCATTTTGCCAATGCCGCACCATAGTACTCCCAGGATTTATCGCGGTCCGCGATCGTGACACAATCGTCACAGAGGTAATGATAGCGGTTGCTTTCCCAATCGAAGTCATTGGGTTCTTGCCAGTGATGGCGTGCAAAAATATGGCGCGGAATCCATGCTTGGATAATAGAGCCGCCGACTGCGCAGGAGATAAGGCCAATCGGGATATTGAGATCTTGTGTTAGCTTGCGTCCGAAGAAGAATGCGGTTGCGGAAAAATAGTAGATGCTCTGCGGTGTGCAGACTTGCCACGCGCAGTCCTCGGGCTTTGCGCGCGATTCGCCCGGATTTTGCAGACAGCGTTGGTTCGTATAATCGAAGATGCGCAATTGCGGAAAATTTGCCGCAGTCGCGCACTCTGCGTCTGCATTGCCGGCACGCCAGCATGCACGCGGCGAATTGAGCGGCATCTGCATATTGGATTGCCCCGAGCATAGCCACACTTCGCCGATGAGAATGTCGGTCAGAGTGATCGATTCACTGCCGCAGCAGACGGTCAGTTCATACGGTCCGCCCGCTGCCATCGCAGGGAAGACTACGCGCCAAGTGCCGTCCTGATATGCAGTTGCATTGCACTCATGGCCGGCAAATGCCGCAGTGACAAGTGCGCCGGATGCGACACCATAGCCGGAAAAGACAATCGGGCGCTCACGTTGAATGACTGCGTGAGACGTAAAGACTTTGTATAGCGAGAGCATGATGCTGAAGTGATTCTACCACTTCTCTAAGTGGACTTTCTCTGCTTTATAATTCGTACGCGCGGGCTTCTCTTCCGCAGGCCAGCCGAGGACAACTGCGCCGACTGGCAGCACTGCTTCGGGTAGCTCAAGGAATGCTTTGACTCCGGCGATGCGCTCTTCCATCGGATGGATGCCGATCCAGCATGCGCCCAAGCCAAGCTGATGCGCTGCGATGAGGATATTTTCGATGCACGCAGAGCAGTCCTGAAGCATATACGAGAGCTTCTCGTGCGCTGCTTTATTCGGATCGCCAGTCACGACAATTACCGCAGGGGCATTGACGAGGAATTTGCCATTAGGAAGAATCTCGGCAAGATGATTCTTGTGGTCGGTATCGGTGATGACGATGAAGTCTTCGGGGAAGCAGCATTTTGCGGAAGGCGCGGCCATCGCGGCTTCCAGGATAGCCGCCATATCGTCTTGAGTGACTGGCCGGGGTTGATACTTGCGGATTGAGCGGCGACCGAAGATGCAAGCAAGCTGGTGATTGAGCTCAACGGCTTTGCCAGTATCGCCGAATTGCGTGCGCTGCGCTAAAATGCGCTGCACGATATTCGTCGTCGAACACCCCGGTACCAACTTGAGGATTTTGATTTGGGCTCCGACGGCTTGCAACGCCGCAAATTCGTCGCGATCAAGCGTCTGGATAGTGTAGTCGCCGCCTTTGACATAGATGTCGGGTGCGGCAGTGCGCAATGCATCGGTCGCTTTCGGCCCTTTGAATGGACATACTGCGCCAACGCATTCCAATGACGCCAGCATATAGCAACGATCGGCTTCCGGCAAAATCGGCCGGGACGGTCCTTTGAGCGCTGTCA
>CAVGNO010000036.1:5369-6256 GCA_963630475.1 Blautia faecis
AGCAATACATCACCCATTGCGGCAGCTTGCTGCAAGTATTCCGCATGGCCGCGGTGCATCAAATCAAAAATGCCGTTCGTGACGACGAGTCGCCTGCCTTCCGCGCGAAGCTTTTCACGCCACGCGGGCAATGTCGCCATCGTCAGGATTTTGTCTGCTGTGCTGTTTTGCATGATGAGATTATGCCTCTTCTGTATTCAAGTGTTTGACGAGATCCGCTGGCAATGCCTCGATCTTTTCGATTACGGCATCCAAGCCGGAGGGCAATGTGACGGTGTCGCCGAGATGCTTGTCCAGCAATGTCTCGCCCAGCGGTGCCATGTATGTGATGTAATTCTTGTCTGTGTCGCCGTCATAGAGGCCGAGAATTGTGAATTGCTCGGTCGTATTCTTCTTGACATAGCGCAGTGTGACGACAGACCAGAGGACGACTTTGTCGCCGACAGTGACATTGTTGAGGTCGGCGATTTCGACAGTGTTGATCTCTTTTGCCATCTCGTCCTTGCGGCGGTTGAGTTCGCGCGCATGCTCCTTTGCGTATTTGTATTCGGAGTTTTCCGAGAGGTCGCCATGGCTGCGTGCTTCTTCGATCGCTTTCGTATTGGCAGGAATGAGCACATCGCAGAGATTCTGGTATTCCTGACGGTAGACCGCCAATGCATGCGGAGAGACATAGCGCTTCGTGACAGTTTTGACGACCGCGTCCTTTTCGGCAATTGCGCGCGCTTTTGGGAAGATGGTCGTGATTTGCACTACCAGCGTCTGGCGGTCGTTATGCGTCAAGAACTGGCTCTGTTTGACGCAGTTGACTAGGTTGGTGATAGCAGTCGTATCGCCATTTTTCATCAGCGTGCAGAGGAAACGGTAGTTCTCGGTGTCGGTGAGCG
>CAVGNO010000036.1:6266-11588 GCA_963630475.1 Blautia faecis
CGGAAGAGCGGATACGCATCCGAGATGTAGTGGTCGCGCTTTTCGCTTGCCGGCGCAGATTTCCACAGCCAGTAGAAGTGATCCGGCGTGCCACGGCGATGCGCCAAGTCATCATAGACGCACTCGACAAATTTGTCGTAGTTGCCTGCATTCTTCAGCAGTGTCTCGGCATAACTCCACAGATTGTAGGGCAGACGCAAAGTCGTGTTGATGAGGAAGTCGTCGCCGACAATTTGACGCGTGACTGCCATCCAGCTGGGAACCAAGCGCGCCGGCATCTTATCCGTTACTTCGATATAGAGGTTCTTGTCCTTCCAGATGATTGCGCTTTCCGCAAGCGGCTTGACAATCTCGATAATTTGCTCATTGTAGAGTCCGGCATTCATCAGCAACGCGATGCTGTTTGCCCAGCCGTCAGCCGTGCTGTCATTGGATGCAGTACGCGTCAAGAGGTTCGCGACGCTTTCCAAATTGGGCTCGTGAGTGAGTTTGAGCGATTCGTTGCTCAACAAGCGTTCGTGGAGCTGCTGGACAGAGAGGCTGCTATCCCATGCCGGCAGAATTGTTGGGCAGAATGCCGACGCGATTTCCTTCGCAATCGCGCGCTCATTATCCGGCAGCAAACGGCAGATGGCATTGAAGCCCTCTTCGCTTGTGAATGGCGTGAAGATGCCATCTTCGATGATTTTGCTGATTGGCGCGGTGATAGCTTCTTCATTCAAACACTTCTGCTGTTTGAGGAAGATCAGTCCTTGCAACCAATGCTTTTGCAACTGGCCATTGACTGCTTTTTCTGCGCATTCCTTCATCGTGGAGACAAGCTTTGCAACTGCATCGCGCTGGCGTGTCCGCAGCGCATCAAGATCTGCGGCTGCGGCTTTTTTGCCACGCGCCGGCTTCAACGCCGCTTTGATTGCAGTGTAATTTTTCACCCAGTCACCGAGCCACTTGTGGAGGTCGGTGGGGATATTTGCAGATGTCGTTGCCGCTGTTGCTTCCGGCTTGGCGGCAGGCGCAGTAAAGAGTGCCTTGAATTCAGTTTCGCTCATAATTTTACAAACAATTTTGAAGATCTGCTCAGGCGTAGGAGCACTACTGCCTAGCAGGGAGTGGTAACACATTAAATCAAAAGCGGGGCGACCACTGAAATGGAGGTCGCGCCCGCCGTCAAAAATCGTATCAAGAGGACTTTTCGGAGCAATTACATAGCAGGAACTCAACAGGAATTCCAGATTGAAAAGCTTGCCGGCATTATTGTCGCGTTGAGCGAAAATTTCGTCCTTCGCGAAGTCTATCTCGCGTATCAGCATGCGCCCAAATGCTTTGTCATAGCAATAGACGTGCGGCGCAAGCGCTTTGAATGCCTGATAACGCCGATAGCATTCATCAATTGCTATCTTCTGATTGTCCAGTCCAAGTGCTTTGATTGCAGTATTATAGCTCGGAAATTTCGGGTTGGTCTGCTTAAACCACGCAATGTAATACTTGCGCAATACCGGCGAATCAATGCCGGATTTGAATGCCGCCAATGCCAAAGCGCAAACCTTCTCATCTGCGCATGCATCGCTGTCCAGTGATGACATGCATTGCGCTAATGCGTCCTGCCATGCCGCTTTTACTTCATCTGGCCATTGGCTAAAGGACGGCGTATTGCTCAGCATCTGCGCTAATTCCGCAGTATTGCCCTCTTCGGCAAGTGCTTTGACTGCTTCAATTTCTGTGTATATACTCATAAGAGTTGATTCTGCTTTGTTATAACTATTATTTATTAAAATGCTCGTAGTTTTTCTCTAGATACTCAATGATCTTCTGCGCTTCATTCTTGGAGAATATCGGCTCAATTTCGCAAATGCCGCGATCGCGCATCTCGCGCGTAAAATGCGACATGCCGACATAGAGGCCATCGACACTTACTGCGTATGGACAGCCCAGATAGTCGCCGGCGACTTGACTCATTGCGCCGGCATACCAGCGGTCTATCTGCAGTTTCAAGCCGTACTTGCCATTTTTTGCCGGACCGTACATTTCGCCTGCACAGAATGCGCGCGAATGTAAAAATGGAAAACGCTTGATGGTGCGCGGATTCGAAAATTGCGTGTCGCGCACTTGCTCATTAAGATTCGACTTCAGACGCTGATCAGAGAATTCATGCAGCGATACGACAAAAGCCGGCGTGTAGCAACTGCATAGAAAACCGAGTGCGCAGAGAAGAATGATGAATTGCAAGTGTCTCACGGATTAGAAAAACTCCTCACAGAGAATTGTGCGTTCACGCTGCGGCCCAACCGAGACAATGCCAACGCGCGCGCCCGCCAATTCGCCGATGCGCTCGACATAACGGCGGCAATTAAAAGGTAGATCCTCATAGCGCTTGATGTCACACGTGCAGCTGTTCCAGCCCGGAAGCGTCTCATAAATCGGCTCGACTTCGCCCAGGACCTTGAGGCTGGCTGGGAATTCATTGAGCACTTTGCCATTGTGCTTGTAGCCAACACAGAGCTTGATCTCTTCAAAATTGTCAAGGATGTCAAGACGCGTCAGCGCAATGCAATCCAAGCCATTGATTTGGCGTGCATAACGCACAAGTGCCATGTCAAGCCAGCCGCAACGGCGCGGACGCCCCGTCGTTGCGCCGTATTCGTGCGCAGTCTCGCGCAACTTCTCGCCAATCTCATTGAGCTGCTCGGTCGGGAATGGGCCCGCGCCGACACGCGTTGCATAAGCTTTGACGACACCTACGACTTTGCCGATGTCGTGCGGACCAATGCCGAGACCGACACATACTGCGCCCGCAGTCGGATGCGAGCTGGTGACAAATGGGTATGTGCCATGTGAGAGATCGAGCATCGCGGCTTGCGCGCCTTCGAACAGAATTTTCTTGTCTTGCGCAATAAATTCATGCATCAGTGCGCACGTATCGCAGACATACTGCCGCAAGCGATCCGCATATCCGCAATACTCGTCATAAATCGCTTGGAAATCCAACGGTTCAACTTTGAATGTGCCGGTAAGAATCTGATTCTTGTATTCCAGAACTGTCTTCAATTCTGTCGCAAATGTCTCGCGGTCCATCCAGGAGACGACGCGGATGCCGATACGGTCCGCCGCATCCGCATAGCATGGCCCGATCCCACGCCCAGTTGTGCCGACTTTCTTGCCGCCCTTGAATTGCTCCTGCAATGAGTCAAACAACTTGTGATAGGGCATGACGACATGTGCGCGGTTGGAAATGTATAATTCCGACGGCGTGCGCCCCTGCGCTTTGAGCGCATCAAGCTCTTCCAGCAATACCTTCGGATCAAGCACAACATCATTGCCAATCACACACTTGCATGACGGATACAAAATACCCGATGGCAATAAGTGCAACTTGAAGTCATGGCCATCGACGACAACCGTGTGACCAGCGTTGCTCCCGCCCTGAAAGCGCGCAACGACTTCGGAGTGTGCCGCCAGATAATCGACAATCTTACCTTTTCCTTCGTCACCCCACTGGGTGCCTACAACAACAATACTCGGCATGATGGTTTTGGGAATTATGTAGAATGCGGATGACTGAATCCGCACAGATGTTGGTTTGAGTTAAATTCTTACGGGAATCGTGCGATTGGGAATCGTACCGTTTTCGCGCGCTATTTCCTGCTTGATGGAATTGCAAGTAAAGCCGTCGGTATGCACCATCGACGCGACAAGTGCGGCATCGGCATGACCGATGGCAAATGCATCAATGATGTGCTTGACTGTCCCCGCGCCGCCCGATGCGATGACCGGAACGCGGACTGCATCGGCAATCTTGCGAGTGATTTCCAGCTCATAGCCATTGCGGACACCATCGGTGTCAATCGCATTGAGACAGATTTCACCTGCGCCTAATTCGACTGCATGCCGTGCCCACGCAACCGCATCCAGTTGCGTCGGCTGACGATAGCCGCGAATGAAGACTTGATAGCCCGAGGGAAATTCCGCAGATTCGCCGACGCGCTTCGCGTCTATTCCGAGGACGACGCATTGCCGTCCAAAGCAATTTGCACCGTCAGTGAGGACACTCGGATTGAGGACTGCTAGCGAGTTGAGCGAGACTTTGTCTGCACCGGCAAGCAATGCATTGCGCATGTCTTCCACCGAACGGATGCCGCCGCCGACCGTGAATGGAATGAAGACCTTCTTTGCCGCATCAGCGACCATGTCGAGGTCGATTGGACGCTGCTCGGCAGATGCCGTGATGTCATAGAAGACGAGCTCATCAGCGCCTTCGCGGCAATACTTGTCGGCTAATTCGACGACATCGCCAATGTCGCGGTTGTTCTTGAATTTGACGCCTTTAGTGACTCGGCGGTTTTTGACGTCGAGACAGACGATAATGCGTTTCATCAGCATAAGCGTCCGGGCTCCCAATTAAGAAAATTATTGAGTAGCCGCAGACCCATTTCACCCGATCGCTCCGGATGGAATTGAGTCGCAAAGAGGCTCCCGGTTGCGGCCGCGCTCGTGAAATGCAGGCCGCCGTATTCAGTGATGCCGGCGATGTCGCACTCGTGTTCGGCAGTCGCGTAGTAGGAATGCACAAAGTAGAATGCTGTGCCATCCGCAATGCCGTTGAAACAAAAATGCGCCGGGCGATCTGTCGGGAAATGCACTGCATTCCATCCCATCTCCGGCACTTTCAGCGTATGGTCGTCACCAAAATTGAAGAGCCGGCATTTGCCGGCGAGAATTCCTATTGCATCCTGGCCGCCATCTTCTTCGCTGAATTCAAAGAGTAGCTGCATCCCTAGGCAAATGCCTAATACCGGCCGACCGGCTACGACTGCATCGCGCAAAAGCTGGTCAAAGCCGCGTTCGCGCAATGCGTTCATGCCACTGCGCGCACTGCCGACGCCGGGGAAGACAATCGCCCCGGACGGCAACGCATGCGATGCATCAGTGATGATTGTCGCATCTGCGCCGAGTCGCGCAAATGCGAGGCGGACACTGGTGAGGTTTCCAGCACCGTAATCTAAAATGGTAAGCGCTTTACTCACGGCAAATGCTCCTTACCGACTACTCCCATTCAATCGTGCTTGGTGGTTTCGAAGTGATGTCCAAGCACACGCGGTTGATGCCGCGCACTTCGTTGATAATTCTGTCGGAAACTGTGCGCAGGAGCTGCTGGGGCAGGGCAACCCAGTCCGCAGTCATGCCATCCTGGGAATCGACGACGCGTAATGCAACTGCGTATTCGTATGTGCGCTGGTCGCCCATGACACCGACCGTCTTTACTGGCAGGAATACGCAGAATGCTTGCCACAGCTTGTAGTAAAGCCCCGCTTTCTTGACTTCTTC
>CAVGNO010000036.1:11598-15111 GCA_963630475.1 Blautia faecis
CAAATCCTTCGGGAGCCCGCCGACATTGTGGTGGCTCTTGATCATTGCCGCCGGATTGCCATTGATCGGCATTGATTCAATCACGTCGGGATATGTCGTGCCCTGCGCTAAAAATGTCGCGTCCTCAATACTGCGCGCGGCATCCGCAAATACATTGACAAATTCGTGACCGATGATGTGGCGTTTGGTCTCCGGATCCGAAACGCCGGCGAGCTTATCCATAAAACGGTCAGTCGCATCGATATAGCGCAAATCCATGTTGAAATTGCGTCCGAAGAGCTGCTGCACGCCCTCCGCTTCATTTTTGCGTAGCAAGCCGTTATTGACAAAGATGCAAGTCAGCTGGCGGCCAATTGCGCGGTTGAGCAGCGCTGCTGCGACGCTGGAGTCCACTCCGCCGGAGAGGCCGAGGATAACACGCTCATTGCCGACACGCTCGCGGATTTCGCGAATCGACCGCTCAATGAACGACTCCATCGTCCAGGAACCCGTGCATTTGCAGATGCGCATGCAGAAATTGCGGATGACTTGCGTACCATTCGGCGTATGCACTACTTCCGGATGGAATTGAATGCCATACAGATCGCGGTCACGCACTTTACATGCCGCATACTCGCAATTCGGAGTCACCGCCAGCGTATCGAGCATGTCGCCGCCAGCAGTCACTTTGTCGCCATGGGACATCCAGACGACTTGGTCTTCACTCATGCCGTTAAAGAGGTCGCTTGCCGCAGTGATGCGCAAATTTGCTCGGCCGAATTCGCGCTCTTTGGCCGCGGAGACTGTTCCGCCCAAGGTCGTGACCAGTAACTGCATGCCATAGCAAATGCCCAATACCGGCACTCCGAGCTCAAGAATTGCCGGATCCAAAGTCGGCGCGCCCTCTTCATATACACTCGCGGGACCGCCCGAAAGGATGATGCCCTTTACATTGAGCGCAGCAATCTGCGCTGCGGTCGAATTGCAGGGGACGACTTGACTGTAAATGTGGCACTCACGGATACGGCGCGCAATCAACTGGCTGTATTGCGATCCGTAGTCCAATACTGCAATGCTTTCCTGAATGGTATTGTCAGACATTGATTAACGTGATGGAGACTTTGTAGATATTAGAACGGAAAAGATTTTGAAACGCTAGACCTTCAAGTCATCAGTGGCTGCGGACTTGCCGACATTGGCACTCAAGAAGGGCTTGACGACTCTGCTTAAATATGACGCGACTTGCTCCGGTGCACGCCCGACATATTTTTCCTGACGCAGCGTCTCGCTTAAATCGAGCTTGATTGCCGCAAAATGAGGATCGCGCGCGAGGCGCTCCAGCAAGTCGTTCTCACCGCCATTCTGCTTGACATTGGCGGCCGCCGCTTGCGCATTGACGCGGATGACTTCATGCAGCTCTTGACGATCCCCGCCCGCTTTGACTGCATCCATCATGATATTCTCGGATGCCATGAAGGGCAATTCCTGGGCAAGATGACGCGCAATTACTTTTGGATAGACCACTAGCCCGTTGGAGACATTCGCATAGATGTCCAGAATGCCATCCGTCGCTAGGAATGCCTCGGCCATCGCAATGCGCTTGTTCGCCGAGTCATCCAATGTGCGCTCAAACCATTGCGTCGCCGCAGTCATCGCGGGATTTAGCGCATCGCACAGCACGTAACGCGAGAGCGCGGCGATGCGCTCACTGCGCATCGGATTGCGCTTGTATGCCATTGCAGACGAGCCGATCTGGCTCTTCTCAAACGGCTCTTCGACCTCCTTGAGATGCTGCAATAACCGGATGTCGTTGGAAAATTTTGCCGCACTCTGCGCAATCCCCGAGAGGACATTCATCACACGGCTGTCGATTTTGCGTGAATAAGTCTGGCCGGAGACGTCATAGCATCCCGGGAAATCCATCTTTTGCGCAATCAGCGCATCAAGCTGCTCGCATTTTGCGTGATCGCCATTGAAGAGCTCCAGGAAGCTGGCTTGAGTGCCTGTCGTCCCCTTCGATCCTAATAGCTTCAGCGTCGAGACGACGTAGTCCAAATCCTCGATGTCGCTCATTAAATCCTGTAGCCATAGCGTCGCGCGCTTCCCGACTGTCGTCGGCTGTGCGGGTTGAAAGTGCGTGAAAGCCAGCGTCGGCAACGCCGCATGCTTTTCGGCAAACGCAGCTAGATTTGCGACGACGGTCAGCAACTTACCCCGCAGGAGCGTAAGCGCTTCGCGCATAATGATGAGATCTGTATTGTCGCCGACATAGCAGCTTGTCGCGCCAAGATGGATAATGCCGCGCGCTTTCGGGCATTGCTGGCCGTATGCATAGACATGGCTCATCACGTCATGACGAACTTCCTTCTCACGTGCTTGCGCTACTTCAAAATTGATGTCATTGACATGCGATTTGAGCTCATCAATCTGCTCTTGCGTAATATCCAGCCCCAGATCGCGCTCACTTTCGGCAAGCGCAATCCATAGCCGCCGCCAAGTCGTGAATTTATGCTGCTCCGAAAAGAGCTCCTGCATCTGAACGCTGCTGTAACGCGCAGAAAATGGCGATGTATATCGGTCGTGTGTGCTCATTGCTCGCTAATCCCTAGATGAGCGCTTTGAGCGCACTCTCGTATTTCTCTGCCGTCTTCTTGACAATGTCCAGTGGCAACTCCGGTGCTGGCGGCTGATGGTTGAAGTGGATGCTGTCCAGCCAGTCGCGGACAAACTGCTTGTCCAGTGAAGGCGGATTCTTGCCGACTACATAGCTTTCGACCGGCCAGAAACGGCTGCTGTCAGGCGTGAGAACTTCGTCGCCGAGTACTAAGTCGCCGGATTCATCCAATCCGAATTCGAATTTGGTGTCCGCGATGATGATGCCGCGCGCTCGTGCGTATTCAGCTGCTTGCTTGTAGAGCGCGATGGATGCGTCACGCAATTTATCCGTGAGATCCTGCCCGATGCGCTGGGCTAGCTCGTCGCAAGTGATTGCCATGTCATGACCTGATTCCTCCTTCGTCGTCGGAGTGAAAATCGGCTCATCGAGCCGCGATGCATTGCAATAGCCTTCGCGGAGCTTGATGCCGCAGACTTGACCGCTCTTTTGATAGCTCTCCCAGCCCGATCCCGTCAAGTAGCCGCGGACAATGCATTCGACCGGAAGCATATTGAGCTTGCGGACAATCATCGAGCGTCCTGCAAGATCCTTCGCATAAGGCTGGAGAATCGCCGGATAGTCGCTGATATTGGCGGTAATCAAGTGATTCTTGATGCCTGTGAATAGCTTGAACCAATTCAAGCTCACTTGGGTCAAAATTGCGCCTTTGCCGGGGATGCCATTCGGCATGATGCAATCAAATGCGCTAATACGGTCTGTCGCAACAAAGAGCAGACTGCGCCCTAAATCATATACGTCACGGACTTTGCCTCGTTTGGGTTCACCAATTGCCGGAATGGCAGTGCTTAATAACGCGTGGTTGGAATCGTATTGCATAAATTTTGCTCGGTAGAAATCATAAAGAGATGAAGTAGTGA
>CAVGNO010000037.1:0-3713 GCA_963630475.1 Blautia faecis
GTCTCATGCTGTGCCGCACACGGCTCATTGCGCTCATAAGTGCAGACATAATACGCCTCGCCCGGTTTGAGCGCAAATTCACGCACCAGCAATGCGTCCTTCCGCACAATCGCAAGCCAGCCGCGCGCGCCATCCGGCGTAATCACGCCAGTAATGCGCGGAGTATCCAACGTGTCATGCTCAAAATCCATCGCCAGCATCACACTGGCAAGCGCATCGCGCGGCGGCACGCCAATCGCAATCTTTTCGCTGACCGGATCCGTCTGGGAACCATTGGAGACAATCGCATAGCCATTGGCGAAACGCAAACAGTTGTACGCAATGTAGGGATTACGCGCAATATCAGTCTCAAATCCCGGCTTCGGCACAATCGCAACCGCATGCATCTGCGGAAGCTCGACACTCATGCGGTTGGGAAATGAGCGCGATGAAACACGGTAAAGAGCAGCGCCGGCACCCTGCAAAGTGCGGCCTATTGCAACAATTCGTCCTACGTACATAATGAAAATCTCCTAAAAAATGCTTAAGTTGAGTACTGGGATTTGCAAAACGCCTCTTCCGTCAGAATCTGATATGAAAAAGCGTAACAGCTCCCAACACCAATCCGCTTAAGAAAATGAACAGCGCAAACGCAAAAAAAATGAGCTGAACGCGAATGCGCTTGGCGACACGAATCGTCCCCAGCTCATTGAGCGCTTCTTTGCGGCGTACAAATGTGCCAAAGCTGGTCAGCGCAGCAGTCAATGCCGCAACTGCGACCGACCACATCGTCTTGCCATTGCCAATGACGCACCATAGCGCAAAAAATGGCGTACTGATCGTGAAAAGCACACCCAGCAAGACTTCGTTATAAGGACGCATCAAAATCGGCTTGATTATCGGTGCGGCATCCCCCGTGCGGTCGGCAACGACTTCGTTTAGCAGCGTCTTGCGTGTAGCATTGCTACTTATCCACATAAGCACAACGCCCAACACAACCATCAATACCGCTATCGGAAACAGCACGTGCATCGGTTCAGTCATCCCATCCAGAGAATGCGTCCTGCTTGAGCGCATCCGCTTCCGCTAAAGTCCGATGATGCTTGGCCAAAATGCGGCGCGTTGCTTCCTCATCCTCCGGCGGCAACTCATCCAGCATCTTCTGCATAATGCCGACAAGCTCTGCCGTGCCCTCCTGCAACTCCGCACATAACGGCACAATCACAGTCCCCGGCGCTTCCGAAGCCTTCAAACGCTCAAGATTCTCCGCAGCATCCGGCAAGTCGCTCTTGTTCGCCGCAATCAAAAATGGCCGCTTGCTCATTCCCGGTTCATAGAGCTCCAATTCATTGCGCAACGTCGCAAGATCCTCCAGCGGATCACGCCCGTCTACGCTCCCCATGTCTAAAACATAGCAGAACATGCGGCACCGCTCAATATGACGCAAAAACGCTTCGCCTAAACCAATATTGCGATGCGCACCATCGATAAGCCCGGGAATATCCGCAATCGTAATCCGGCGATAGTCCTCTGTATCGACGACGCCGACATTCGCATTCAATGTAGTAAATGGATATGGCGCAGTCTTCGGATGCGCTTTAGATACCGCACCCAACAGCGTCGATTTGCCCGCATTCGGAAAGCCTACTAGGCCAATATCCGCAATCATCTTGAGCTCTAGCTCCAGCTTGCGCTCCTCGCCCGGCAAACCTGGCTGGCAAATCCGCGGCGCACGATTCGTCGAAGAGACAAAATGCAAATTGCCAAGCCCACCCTTGCCTCCGCGCGCAACTACAAACTCCTGACCATCTTCCTTAAGGTCACACAATAACACATCCGTATCGGCGTCAAATACTAGCGTTCCCATCGGCACTTTGATGCGGCAATCCGCACCGCGGCGGCCATTTTTCTGCGCTCCCGACCCATCGACGCCGCGCTCCGCTTTCCATTCCGTCTGAAAACGCAAGTCAATCAAGCTGGACTCCGAGTGGCTTGCGCATAAAATCACATCGCCCCCCTTGCCGCCATCACCGCCATCCGGACCGCCCTTGGGCACATACTTGGCACGATGAAAACTCATACTGCCCGCACCGCCATGCCCGGCACAAACTTTAATTGTGGTCTTGTCTACAAACATGTCGCTTAATATAAACCTGAATCCGCGTCTTCCCGCCCCCAATACATAATACAAAAGCGCACGCGATGAACAGCTCATCACGCGCGCTTTATATTTCTAGAATCGATGGCTATTATGCCTCGGCTTCCTTCGCCTTTGCAAGCGCTTGCTCCAGTTTCTTCGGAGCCTTCAGCTTAATGCGCAGCTGATCAACCGGCATCTTCGCAACAACCGCCTCGTCCATGCCAAGCGCAACTAAACGGCGGCGCTGAACCAAGCAACGACGGCGCTTCGCTGCACCAGTCTTGCGAGGACGAACCTTGTTCTTGTTACGGAATGTACTAGTTGCCATGAGAAATTATCTCCATCTTATTATATTGTTGTTTTTGTCAAAATTTTGTCAAGCGGCTAAATATAATCCCATGGCGACTTTTTGCAAACGTAAATCATACAGAAAACCACCCTAAAATACGTCCAATTAAAATACGATAACAAAAGTAGTCTTTTTATGAATGATGACTTGCAATCCGCAAAATTACGTTTATTTTATGCACAGTTTCGAGTGCTATCAATACATAACTATGTTTGGTAGTATTTTTTAGTTGATTAGTCAGTTTCACCCCACCGGTTTCCGGGTTTAATTTCAAGGAGAATACAACAATGGCAATTCTTAACAGTGTAATTGAAAAGATAGGCAATACTCCACTGGTTCGTCTATCCCACGTGAACAAGGGCGGCGCTGATGTTGTCGCCAAAGTAGAGTTTTTCAATCCCGGCGGCTCCGTAAAGGATCGAATTGCACTGGGAATGATCGAGGACGCGGAAAAGCGCGGACTGTTGAAGCCAGGCGCATCAATCATCGAGCCGACCAGCGGCAACACCGGCATTGGTCTGGCGTTGGTCTCTGCATTGAAGGGCTACCACCTGATTCTGACCATGCCCGAGACAATGAGCATCGAGCGCCGCAAGCTGGCGGCGGCTTACGGCGCAGAAATTGTACTCACCGACGGTACGAAGGGAATGAAGGGCGCAATCGAAAAAGCACTGGAATTGCAAAAGTCCCTGCCCGGCTCATTCATTCCACAGCAATTCGAGAATACCGCCAACCCGACCTATCATCATGAGCATACCGGTCCGGAGATCTGGCGCGAGGCCGAAGGAAAAGTCGATGCATTCGTCGCCGGCGTCGGCACCGGCGGCACACTCACTGGTGTCGGCAAGTACTTGCGCGAGCAGAATCCGGATGTCAAGATTTATGCCGTCGAGCCAGACACCAGCCCAGTTCTCTCGGGCGGCAAGCCCGGCGCACACAAGATTCAAGGCATCGGCGCCGGATTCGTCCCGAAAGTCCTGGATCTCTCCATCGTAACCAAAGTCATTCCAGTTTCTGCAGATGACGCCGGAAATGCCGCACGCGCAGTCGCACGCGAAGAGGGATTGCTAGTCGGAATCAGCTCCGGCGCAGCATTGCACGCCGCATTGGAGCTCGCAAAGCAACCGGAATTTGCCGGCAAGCGCATCGTCGTGCTGTTGCCTGATACCGGCGAACGCTATCTCTCGACCTGGCTATTCGCTTAATCCTGAAAATTACAATTCAACACAGGGGAGCGGGGGGGGG
>CAVGNO010000037.1:3883-5816 GCA_963630475.1 Blautia faecis
ATCCAACACGGGGGGGGGGGGGGGGGGGCTCTAACACAAGCTTGGCATATAATATGAAGATTATCGTAGGCATGAGTGGCGGCGTCGATTCGGCTGTGACCGCAGCGCTGTTGAAACAGCAAGGTCACGACGTCATCGGCGTCACAATGAGCATCTGGCATGAAGGCAGCCGCTTCAAGGGTGGTGACAAAAGCGGTTGCTTCGGCCCTGCGCAGTTGCAGAGTATTACGCAATCACGCCAAATCGCCGCTATCCTCGGAATCCCATATTATGATTTCGACTGCTCTGCTCTATACGAAGCAAAAGTCGTCGAATACTTCCGACAAGAATATCTCAATGGGCGAACACCAAACCCATGCATTGTCTGCAACAGCGTCGTAAAATTCGGATTATTGCCCCAGCTCGCACGCGAAAATGGCATCGACTTCGACAAATTTGCCACCGGACACTATGCAAAAGTCACACTGGGCGACAATGGCCGCTATCAACTCTGGCGCGCAACTGAAATTGCTCGCGATCAAAGCTATTTCCTCTGCCGGTTAAGCCAGGAGCAACTCGCACAACACCTCTTCCCACTCGGCGAATACCATAAAGCCGATGTCCGACAGCTGGCAAGACAATTCCTCCTGCCTGTCAGCGAAAAACATGACAGCCAGGACTTCTATACCGGCGAATTGGAAGAATTGCTCGGACAGCCCGAAAATGTCGGAGATATCGTCGATGATGAAACCGGCAAAGTATTAGGACATCATAACGGCTGCTGGAAATATACAATCGGACAACGCCGCGGCCTCGGCGTTGCCTCGACCCAGCCGCTCTATGTGGTCGCAATTGACGCTTGTCATAACCAGATACGACTGGGCAAAGCAGTTGCAGTGCGCCATCACCAGCTTACTGCAAATAACTTCAACTGGGTCTCCATTGAGCCGCCTAATACACCTTTCGAAGCAACACTGAAAGTGCGCTCTGTACAGACACCAGTAAAATGCAGCTGCACTCCATTGAACAATGGCGTCTGCAATATCGAATTCCCCGACGGCATCTCGGGAGTAGCCCCCGGCCAAGCCGCAGTACTATATGACGGCGACATGCTTCTCGGAGGCGGTACAATCGTAACGAGTGGCTGTTGATTAATCAGTAAGGTTTATATGCGAGACTCGCAGTGCTAGGCATTAGCTAATAGTTATAACTTACTGAAGTTAAAGTGGAGCCAAAGGTGGGACTCGAACCCACGACCGCCTGATTACAAATCAAGTGCTCTACCAACTGAGCTACTCTGGCATCGTAATATTCTAGCTTTGTATATCACCGGAACTCGCGATATAGTCATAATTCCGGTAACGCTCGTTAATATATACCTTGAAATCGCGCGGAAGCGACAACGTCACGAAAATTTAGCTAAAAATACTGTACCTGCCTACTGCTTTTGAATCCTACAATCGCACTCGCAAGTTTTTCAATGACTTGTACCGGGTAGTCGCTAGATTGCATGGATTCCGACATAAAAACATGCGACAAAGGTTCCATTGTAGCCTTTGCCGCGTGTTTGCATCTATGGGCGCGAAGCCGATAGCATTACAGTCTAATGTGACGAAGTTATCACGCAAAAGAATCAACTCCACGGATTCAGGGTATAGTAAGATTTGTCACAGTGCTTAATACGAACGGAGAGAATAATGCCATCATCAAGAATCAGTTTCGCTTTGGTTATAAGCATATTTACGCTTGTATTGCTCAATAGCTGCGCAAAACCGAGTGTCGAATCGCATTTTTCAGCCGCACAAGCGGCATTGCACAATGAAGAGGATTTGCCATTGGCTATGTGGCATCTCCAGGAGTATATCGCACTGGCAAACAACGATGCGCCAAATCTGCCACTGGCGCGCATTCAACTCGATAAATGCAAATCCGATATATTGCATCAGCTGGAAAG
>CAVGNO010000037.1:5826-7959 GCA_963630475.1 Blautia faecis
GTGGTTCGCATACTGGCACACGTATTCAAGACCTGGAACTGAAAGTGCGCTTGCTGGAACAGCAAAATACCGAGCTGACCAATTGGAAGGAGCGACTGATAATCGAAAATAAATCGCTCCGCAATGCACTAATTCAGGCACAGAAGAACTCGCCTGCCAAATCTCGACAATAATGAAAGGAAAATTCACGTTTTTAGGCTCCGGCACATCACGCGGCGTGCCAATGATGTGCTGCGATTGCCAAACTTGTAAATCAAGCGACCCTCGCGATCGCCATCTGCGCTCCAGCGGACTTGTCGAATTGGACAACCACACACGACTGCTGATTGATTGCGGACCGGATCTGCGCGAACAAGCAATCCGACAACACATCTGGTCGGTCGATGCCGTCCTGCTAACCCATACGCATGTCGACCACATCGGCGGACTCGATGACCTGCAGAGCTTCAGCAGCTATCTGAAACACTCAATACCTTTCTATGCGTCCCCCGATAACCTGAAGATCGTACATCGCCATTTCGATTATGTCGATAAACTCAAATACCGCGCTGATGGCGAAATCCGCTGGACAGTTCCCCAATTGGAATATCATGAAGTGACTGCGCCATTTGACATCAATGGCGTCAAAATCATCCCATTGCCCATTTGGCATGGCAATGATCTTATCACCGGCTATCGCATCGGCTCAATGGCGTATGTGTGCGACTGCAGCGGCATCCCCGAGACGACCTACCCGCTCCTGGATGGCGTCGAAGAACTCGTCATCGATGCATTGCGCTGGCGTCCGCACTCGACACATTTCTGCATCAGCCAAGCCGAAGACGCAATCCGCCGCATTCGCCCGAAACACGCATGGCTGACCCATCTCTCACATGACGTCCTATATGCACGCGACCAACCGCTGATGCATCCCGGTAATACACTCGCATACGACGGCGCATCATTCGAATTTTACGCATAAGAGCAAATGATGCGCGAGTGATAAGCACTGCAACGTTGCAGTGCTTATCACTCTGACAGTTTTTCGATCATATTCTCGCGTTCATGGCGCCGCTGATGATCGCGCTCGATATTTTGGCGGTTGATTTGTTCAATTCGCTGCTCTCCCTTGTTGAAAAGCGGCCGAATATGGCGATTGTAACCCTGCTTGATTTGCCCGCGGAATAGAAACAGCACTGCGAGAATTGCAAGTATGATAACGAGCTTGATTACTCCGCGGATTGCTCCCTTGCGGTTAGTCATCGCCTTGCGCTCCATGATGCCGGCAACTCGACTCGTCGATTCCTTCGCCATCTTTAGGCATTCTTCCGAACAGCATTTATAGCCGTCTTTTTCAATTAGACATTCGGCGCAAATTGGACGCCGGCATACGCAGCAATGCGCCACTGCCAGTGTATTCGGATGATTGATGCAAACGGAGCCACTATTTGGATTCTTTGACATAGCTACTTTTCTCCATAAAATTGCCAATATTCACGCGAATTACGACCTCAACATAATTATAGACAATCCTACGCAAAAAATCAAATTCACAGCTTTGACAAGCTCGCACATTCTTCTAAACACACACCAACTACATCAGATGCAGCAATTTGAACAAACGATCACGAAGGAAGTCTATTGCAGAACAGAGGACATAGATAACCAACGGGATAGCAATGATAGCAAGTGGGAGGCTCCAAACTGGTAGATTTACGCAATTGCGAAACGCTCCCTCAAACATGCAATTCCATATTTGCCGCTGGCAGTGAATCAAGTAGACGCCGAATGCAAATGGGCTGGCAAAGCGTATAAACGCAACCCCGCGTGACAATTGCGTATGAGCAAACAGCTCCAACAGCGCAATCGCCGACAATAGAATCAACGGGCTATTATAGCTGACAACGCGACAGCATAATGGATCGCGGCCGAAAATCAGATTCATTGCATGATGTCCACCGATACGAATTAAGAATGCGACGAGGATGCAGATAGCGTAGACAGCTAATCGCCTACACTGGCTGCCAAAGATTGCCCGCGCAAAACGGGTTACACCGTTACTATACTTCCACGCAGGAGGAAAACTGAAAAGCTCGCTGATTCCATAGAGGCGGATGAATCCGCCGGCAAAATACAGATACGCTAGCCAAATTG
>CAVGNO010000037.1:7969-8896 GCA_963630475.1 Blautia faecis
AGATGATTGGCGCCAATGAACATAATGAAAACAGCACGAAGAAGCTCCACAAAAACAACTTGACGTCCTTTTTCTCTTGTTTTGCGAGGATGAAGTTCATCTGCGGTATGGCAAAGAACATCAGCGCATACGCAGTCAAATACCAATACGCATTTGTGCAAAGCGGGAAAAATGCTTGAATCAGCCCCCTAAGTCCGATCGTGCCTGGCTTCACAAAATAGAATATTACCGAGATGCCAACCGTATAGAAAACTGCCTGAAGCCATAGTCGGAAAAGATTGCGATATTTGAATTTCGATGTTATCCCGACATAGCCGGAAATCAACGCAAAACAGTTTACAGCGCAATAAGCTGCTATCTCAAAGAACCACGCTATGCTATGCCTTATGGGATCGGAAATTGTACTCGCAAGTATCCCACCCTGCCCAAGTATGTGAAGCATACAGACCATATACATCGAAAGCATGCGCAATAAATCAATGCCATAATTTCGCGAATTGCTTAAGCGAGCAAAATTGTCATTCGGGGGGGGTAAATTACCTGATTTGTCATGTTATATCCTGCGTTGAACATTGTTCAAAAGAAATTCAGCCTAGCCATGGAATTGGCGCAGTGACGTCGATGCCAAGCGCTTTAATGACTAGCTGACGCGCATGCAAAGCTTGATGATGCATAATCAGCCTTTGCCAATCCGACGGTTCGAGAGTCGAATTAGCAAAGCGCAAAAAGATTGTTTCATCGACGCCATAGAGTTTATCACCGACCAGCGGGTAGCCCAAGCTACATAGAGTTGCGCGGATTTGATGTGTGCGCCCCGTATGCAACACTGCGCTCAATAACGTGAATTGCCCATTTGGGTCACTGCGAAATTGCTCCACGATGCCATCAGCATTCACCACTGGCGAATAATATCCACGATGATAGAAG
>CAVGNO010000037.1:8906-15068 GCA_963630475.1 Blautia faecis
TAGAAGTCGGTCTGCGACGTAACCGCTTCGATATCATCTTCCGGCAATTCAACGACATCCGAATCGCCATCATTCTGCATCGGCAAGAAGCGCCGTTTCTTGCGCACAGCCGAAAACATATCCTTAACTAAAAAGCCGTTCGTCGTGAAACTCTCATACGGCACGCGCCCATGTACCATCACTGCGTATTCCTTGCGGGATTGTCCGCCCATCGCATGGAGATATTTTGCAGCTTCAGCAGCAAAGCGCGGAGTCTTGCCGACTAGCACAATGCCAGATGTCTCGCGATCCAGCCGATTGACAAAATGAATCGAATTGAGATGATGCGCTTGCATCAGCCACGCCCAAAGCGTATGATTGAAAAATCGCCCCGCAGGATGACACGGCAGATTGCCAGGCTTATTCACAATGATATAATCGTCCGTCTCCGCAAGCACAGTGATAGCCCACGAGACATCCTGCTCGACTAAATCCCGCGCTTGGAAAAATATCACATCATGCGGCATAACAATGCGCTCTGCCGACGCAATAACGCCATTGACAAATAGATTCCCGACTGCAATCTGTTCCTGCCACTGATCGCGATTTAGATAATTATAGCGCTCGGTCAAATAGTCGAGCAATGCCTGCGGCACAGCATCTGCCGGTACCTCGACTTCAACCGTACGCTCAAGTGGAATGAATGGAAGCTCGTTCAATGGACAGAATATTTACTTGATGCTTCCAAAACGACGATTACGATGAGCGAATTCATCGAATGCCTTCTGCAACTCTTCTTCGCCAAAATCCGGCCACAACACTGGCGAGAAATACAATTCGGCATAGGACGCCTCCCACAGCATGAAATTGGATAGACGCATCTCACCCCCAGGGCGAATCACCATATCTGGCGGCGGCAACTGCGGATTATATAGCGCGCTGCTGATTTCCTCTTCTGTCACAGGACTCATCAAATCACCATCGGCAACTCGATTGTTCAAGATCTTCGTCACTGCATCCGACAATTCCGCACGACCGCCATAATTCAACCCGATGTTAATCGTAAATTTTGTATTTGCGGCAGTCGCATCCATCGCGTATTTTACCGCATTGCACACTGCCTGCGGCATCAATTCGATCCGACCCATTGTCAAAAGCCGCACGCCATTTTCATTCAAGCGCTTGACACTCGCACGCGCATAGTGCGCAAACAGCCGCATCAACATATTGACTTCCGCTTCGGGACGATTCCAGTTTTCCGTCGAGAATGCATAAAGCGACAGCACTTCCACGCCGGCTTTCATCGCGGCATCCGCTACCTTAAACAGCTGCCGTGCCCCGGCTTTATGTCCTTCAGAACGGCTCAATCCACGCTGCTTGGCCCACCGGCCATTGCCATCCATTATAATTGCAATGTGTTTCGGAATGATATTCATTTGTGCTGTTTTAATGCATTGACTATTTGTTCAATCTGTTCGGGCGGAGTGCTGGCGCCTGCAGTGACTCCAATCCGCGCAAGCGCATAGATGCTCTCCGGCAATTGCGCAATGTCGTCAATCAACCACGCCGGCACACCGTATGATTCGCCGATCTCACGCAAGCGGTTCGCATTTGAGCTGTTCGCCGAACCAACTACTACTAACGCATCAATTTGCGGAAGCATCTGCAATACCGCGTTCTGGCGTTCTGATGACGCATTGCATACCGCTGACACACGCCGCGCTTGCGGAAAACGCGCTTGCAATGCCGCATAAAGCGCAGATGCATCTGCCGAATTGAGCGTCGTCTGACAAAACAGTACCGGCTTCTCAAGTTGCGGCAATGCCGAAATATCCTCTAGTGAACGCACAATCCGGCATGGATTGATACTGTGGCTGTAGGAAATGACGCCTAACACTTCAGGATGCCCTGCACAGCCATAAAAGACCATGTCGTCTTCCGGCGAAAGTTCTGCAGCCGCATGCTGCAAGCGTTTAACCATCGGACAAGTCGCATCAATAACCTCACCAGCACGCGCGCGCAATAACGCCTCACTATCGACATCTAATCCATGCGCGCCAATGATCACCGTCGCACCTAATGGCAATTCCTCCGCGCGTGTGATAAACACTGTATTTCGCGCTTGCATTCCGCTAGTGACATAACGGTTATGCACCAGCTCATGCAGAACATAGAGGATTGTATCCGATGGCAAAGCAGCACGCGTCTGCTCAAAAAGCGCAAGTGCGTGCTTGACTCCACCGCATAACCCCATGCATTGCGCACAAATAATTTCCCGTCCAGAATTACTCATACTCGCAATTTACTCTTCACCGTAAGCTTCTCGTGTGTCACCGGATGCTCAAATTCAATACATGCTGATAACAACCCAATGCCATTACTTGATGTATTGCGCTTCTTTGCACCATATTTTTCGTCGCCGACAATTGGCATTCCTGC
Organism: Blautia faecis; assembly: GCA_963630475.1. Lineage (GTDB taxonomy): Bacteria > Verrucomicrobiota > Lentisphaeria > Oligosphaerales > Oligosphaeraceae > CAKUJM01. The sequence goes on from CAVGNO010000037.1 coordinate 11,325, forward strand.
ATGCGCAAGTTGAACACGAATCTGGTGATAACGCCCCGTTTGCAAATCTATCTCCAATAACGCAGTATTATCATCTTCATCAATGGCAATGCACCGCCAGTCCAGACAACACCGCAATGCACCCGCAGTCTCACAGGTCACTATCGTCGCATGATGCTCATCATGACGCAACCAGTCCTCTAAATGACCTGCGCTCTGTCGCGGTTGCGGCGCAACACGTGCAATATACGTCTTCCGAATGCCATTACTGCGCTGCAACGCATTCAGCCGAGAAAGCGCTTTCGATGTGCGCGCAAATAACACGACACCACCGACTACGCGGTCAATTCGATGAACCGCTTCCAGAAATACTGCGCCTGGCTTGCAAAAACGCTCCTTCAAATACGCTTTGCACTCCGCTTCCAATGACCACTCATCCGTCCCCGACGGCTGCGTCAAAAGCCCCCACGGCTTGTCAGCAATCAAAATGTGGTTATCTAGAAAAAGCGGGAGCATGAATGCAAAAGCAGAAAAGAAGAATAAACAACGGCATTATCGCATAATATACCGTCATCCTACCCCACCGGACACACACGCACACGCAGAATGTATGGCCCAGGCTTGCCCCAGCTATATAAATGCATTTTGCCACCCCCAATATTTTTTTCGCGTATTACGCGCCCCATATTTCCCGCGCATGCACGGCGCAAACACGCGCCGAAGGCGGCCATATCCTACAAATGCGCAACCGCGCCCCATATTTCCCACGTATGTGCCCTGCCCGGTGGGTGCTGTCTCTGCGCACACGCCACCTGTTCTGTGCCCTTGTAGGACCGGCGGCTTGTCCCCAGCCGCACATCATTTACGCATTGCGCCATTTGGTGCCCGGTGGGTGCTGTCTCTGCGCGCAAGCCACTTGTTCTGTGCCCGAGGCGCGCGCCTCGGGGGTTCATCTCGGATTACGTCCCCCCCACACACACATTACGCGCCCCCGTATTTTCCCCGCATTACGCGCCCCATATTTCCCACGTATGTGCCCTGCCCGGTGGGTGCTGTCTCTGCGCACACGCCACCTGTTCTGTGCCCTTGTAGGACCGGCGGCTTGTCCCCGGCCGGAAAGCCTCGGGGGGGGGGCATCTCGATTTAGGTAACTGATTTTCGTCGTATTCATGTGAGTTTTGCACGCATTTAGTGCTATAAATGCGTGCAAAACTCACAAAAAAGACACAAACGCCATTTTTCTTCCATTTTATTCCCTTTGCCATCCAGGAGCATAGTGAGCATCTCCACTGTATGCAGAAACAGATCAAGTCCTTTGTCAGCTGACGGATTGCTATGCCGCTGCTACCAGAAATAATTCTGCAGCTCGTTATCCCAGCGGCTGGCATATTCCAGTTTTTCTTCCGTACTGCCGCACAATGACAGACAGGCGGCACGGCGGATTTCATTGTAGCTCAACTGCTCCCCGCGGCTGTTCCAATGCTTGCCGCAATGGAATGGAAATAACGGCTTCTAAAGACACAGCGGTCTGCTTCATTGCATGAAATTCGGATAGGCACTGTGCCGTCGAAGACGTGCCCATATAATAATCAATACAATCCCCGGCAAAATCCTCTAAACCGAATGCATACTTCAGCACGGATGCAAGAATGGAGAGCGTTGTCAGCCTCTGCTGACCGTCAATGACTTCCAGCCCCCTTAACCCTTCATTCATCGCTTGTTTCACTGTAATGAACTGAAGATAGTAGGTGGAGTTATTGTTGCGTTTCCAGGCGTTGTATATATCCCGTAGCAACGTATTGACTTGTTCCGCACCATCCCAGTTTTCCGAAGATTGCCATTTGTAGCCGCGCTGATAAGGCGCAATGTAGAACACGTTTGCGCCATTGCTGCCAAGGCAGCCATTTTGTGGCTCTCTGCTGAAGAGTTCCTTGATAGAAAATAACAATTTGCCCATTTCTACTCTTCCTTATGCTAATACCGTATCCCATTACCTCCAGTACTTCCTGACGGTGTTTCGGGAGGTGCCGAGGGCTTCGGCGGCACGGGTGATATTGCCGTTGCATTTCTCGACGATGCGCTTGACGTGGAGGCGGGTGGCTTCGTCCAGGTTGTCGGGAACGGAGATCTTGTCCTGGGGCAGGAGCGCGGCATTGAGCTCCTTATGTTCGCGGATGAGCTCTGCGAAATCCTTGATGCCGAAGACGCTGGCACGTTCCAGCAGGTTGTAGAGTTCCCGGACATTGCCGGGGAAGGCGTAGGACTGCAGTGCTTCCGTCTGCTCCCTGGTAAGCCATCCGCCCAGATGGTTGCGGTCGCGATAGACGTAGGCGATGAGGGGGATGTCCTCCTTGTGTTCCCGCAGGGCCGGCGCACGGAGCTGGATGACGCTCAGCCGCTGGTAGAGATCCAGACGGAATGTGCCGTCGTGGACCATGGTGGCGAGGTCCCGGTTGGTGGCGGCGATGACGCGGACGTCCACCGTGACCTCCTTCGCGCTCTCGCCTATGCGCTGGAAACGTCCCTCTTCTAGGATGCGCAGAAGCAGGCCATGCGCATCCAGAGGCAGTTCGCCGACTTCGTCCAGGAAGAGCGTTCCGCCATTGGCTGCCTCGAAGATGCCGCAGTGCCGTTCGATGGCCCCGGTGAACGCGCCTCTCTCGTAGCCTCTGAAGGAACTTTCCAGCAACTGTGGATTGACGCTGGCGCAGTTGAAGGTGATGAATGGCTGGGCTTTGCGACGGGATTTGTTGTGGATCTGGATGGCGATGGTCTCCGTCAAATCTGAAACAATCCCGACTACCGTCTCAATTTCTGATAGTCGGGAGCATGTTCAGAGATTAGAGTGCGGGACTGTGTTTGCCCTTGTACTGACCATCAGGATGGCGTTGGCAATTACCGGCAGTCAAGCTGCTTAGACTGGGGTACTTGGAACCACAGTACTTGCAGACATACTGAGATTTTTCATCGCCTTCATACAACGCATGCTTGCCCTTGTATTGGCCATCGGGGTGACGCTGACAGTTACCTGCCGTCAGCGAAGAAATACTGGGATACCTTTGTCCGCAGTACTTGCAGTAGTAGTTTGGCATAGTTTTTCCTTTTGTTCAGGAGGGTTGTTTTGCCGCCGGCATCTCCGGCAGTCTGCGGTGGATTTTGCAAGTACCATGCCACGTGAAATTACGCTTGGATTATACCATGCGCAAATCCAACACTGTTCTATATCTGACCACAATGGTCATTTTGTGAATAGCATAAGCGCGTTTCTTAAATGCGTGCAAAACTCACAACCATTAGACTGTAATACTATCGGCTTCGCGTCCATAGATGCAAACACGCGGCAAAGCCCACAATGGAACCTTTGTCGCGTGTTTTTATGTCGGAATCCATCCGCCAGCTATGGTTATGCTGGAGATAAGTCTCCGGTCATGTTACTTTTGTCCGAGGATAATCTTGAGGTTTTGGAGGATGATTTCGTTGATCGCATCAAAGATTTTCTTCTATAGATCAGGATTGTCAGAAGTGAAATTTGTGATCGTGAGGATGTTCTCAATGAGACTTCCGATGGCATCGGATAATGTATTGCGCTGGGGAATGCGGTGTTTGTCAGAGGTGACAACTGGGGTTACGCAGCTAAACTTGTCGTCGTACTTGCCCTGCAAGAGCCCACGGATGATTTGCACATGGCGTGAGTGGCATGATTTGTTCTTGCCAGTTTCCCACTTGTGGATGGTCGACCAGCTGATTTGCAATACACTGCCAAGC
>CAVGNO010000038.1:0-2561 GCA_963630475.1 Blautia faecis
TTGATTGGTTAATTGTCATCATCCCGATGTCATGCATTGTCGGGATTGCGTTTTATGCGCGGCGTTATGCGCGCAATGCATCGGATTTCCTGGCGGCGGGTCGCGTCGCAGGGCGTTATGTACTCTCGGTCGGCGACATGATGGCATGGCTGTCGGTGATTACGCTGGTTGCGGGTTGTGAGCAGTCGTATCAGACGGGCTTTGGCATCACATTCTGGAACAACGTCATCATCCCGATGTCGCTAGTCATCTCGCTGACAGGCTATTGCACATATCGCTGGCGTCAGACGCGCTGCCTCTCCAAAGGGCAGTTTATCGAATTGCGCTACGGGAGCAAATCCTTCCGCATTGTCACTGCATTCATCAGCACATTTTCGGAGATGATTACTAATGCGTTGGGACCGGCAATCGCAGCCAATTTCTTCATCTACTATCTTGGCTTGCCGCACCGCATCATGATTTGCGGCATCAACCTGCCCTGCTACGTCATCATCGTCGCATTATGCTTGACGCTCGCGCTATTGATTATCTGGCCGGCGGGGCGCATCTCGCTCTTGATTACCGACAGTATTCAAGCAATTCTCTCCTACCCGATCTTCGTGATGATTGTCGGCTTCGTGATTTTGAAGCTCTCCTGGAATGTCGATATTGCGCCGCTGCTGTGGGATCGCGCGCCGCAGGAGAGTTTCATCAATCCGTACGAAGTCTCGCATTTCCGTGATTTCAATATCTTTGCGCTCGTAACTCAAATCACGAGCACAATCATGAACCGCGCAAGCTGGATTGGCAATGACTCCACTAACTCCGGCCGCACACCGCATGAACAGAAGATGGCCGGCATCCTCGGCTCATGGCGCGGCGGACTCGGTACAATTCTGGTTACGATTCTCGCGTTGATTACATACGTCTTCATGAATAGTGGAAATTTCGCTACGCATGACAAAGATAACCACTTCAAACTCACTAACAACGAATTGCGCCACGAGCTCTCCGAGCGCGTCATTGACGAAGTGATTCCCGACCAAGCGACTAAAGACAAAGTGCTACAGGCGTTGTCTGCGCTACCGGATGTGCGCCATCAGACGGGCATTGACGAGCCGCTTTCACAGGAAAAAAATCTCGACACGCGATACTTTGACACTGTCCGTGCCAGCCTCGGCGAGAGCCCGGAAGCACTCGCGCAATTCCAGGAATTCCGTTCGGTGTTTAACCAAATGCGCATGCCGATGGTCTCCAGCAAAATCTTCCCGATGGGTCTTTTTGGCGTCTTCTGCTTGCTGATGCTGATGTTGCTCATTTCGACGGATGACACACGCCTCTTCAATGCGTCGTGCTGCATCACACAGGATATGATTCTGCCGCTGTTCAAGAAACGCCTCTCGCCGAAAAGCCATATCCTGCTGATTCGCCTCACAACACTCGGCGTCACAATCTTCTTCTTCTTCGCCGCGTTGCTGTTTACGCAGATGGATTACATCAACATGCTCGTGACGATTCTGACTGCAATCTGGCTCGGCGGCTCCGGTCCGATCATGGTCTTCGGACTCTACTCACGCTTCGGCAATCTCAACGGCGCGTGGGCGTCACTCATCCTCGGATCCGGTACTTCAGTCGCGGGATTATTCTGCCAGCGCAACTGGGCGGAACACATCTATCCATGGCTCGACCAGCATGGATGTGTCGCATCACTCGACAATCTGCTTGTCACAATCAGCAAGCCCTTCAATCCCTGGATTGTCTGGAAGATGGATCCCGTCAAATTCCCGATCAACTCCTACGAAATCCTCTTCTTCTCGATCATGCTGTCCATCATCGGCTATATCACATTGTCATTGCTGACATATAAGCCGTTTGACTTGGACCGCTTGCTCAATCGCGGCAAATACGCAATCGAAGACGACAAGACGGAAACAAACACCGATCAGCGCAGCGCAATCCGCCGCGTATTCGACAAGATGATCGGCATCACTGCCGAATATACGCGCGGCGACCGCATTATCGCGTGGTCAGTCTTCGGACTATTCCTCTACAACTTCTTCGGGACATTCCTCATTCCGCTGGTCTGGAACCTCTTCTGGCGCTGGCCGCGCTCCTGGTGGAATACATACTTCATCATCGTCTTCCTCATCGTCCCCATCATCATCGGACTGGTATCGACCGTCTGGTTTATGATCGGCGGTATCCACGACATCATCCGGCTCTTCCGCGATCTTGCCAAACGCAAGGATAATCCCGAAGACAATGGCCAAGTGCTGAATGATAAGTAATCAATCCTACGAATCCGTAGAACAGAAATAAATTATCGCGTTTTACGGATTTAAGAAACCACTACGTACAATTATTATGCTAGAAAAAGAATTCAACGAAATTAAAATGCGGCTGGAGAAATTTGACAGCCGCACGGCCGAGGATCTCTATATCGAATACGCGCCATTGAGCGCACAGATTGCAGTCACGGATGAACCCGTGCCATTCAGCCGCCGCGAGTCACTGACATACCGCCCGATTGCCGAAGGCGAGCCGTGGGGACATTTGTGGCAGAGCTGCTGGATTCATGTGAC
>CAVGNO010000038.1:2571-14658 GCA_963630475.1 Blautia faecis
CCCGGAATCCTGGGATGGCGCAACGCTTGCATACCGCCTCAATGTCGGCGGCGAAGGATTGCTTTTCGATCCCAATGGCGAGCCATTCTTCGGCATCACCAACACATCTTACTTCTGCCCTGACTACAAGAAGGAATTCTACTTGTTCAAGGAGCCCGCGCGCGGCGGTCAGAAAATTGACATCTGGATTGAAGGCACATCCAATAGCCTCTTCGGCGCAACAATGGATGAAGATCCGCATCCCGTGCGCAATAAGGAACCGGAGGGTAGCTTCAGCTCATCCATCGAATATCTGCGCATTGCGCGCTTCAACGAAGAACTCTGGCATCTCCGCTACGAATTCATCACGCTCTTCACTCTGCTCAATTACTACCCGTTCTCCGATTACCGCGCACGCAAGCTCGTGACCATCCTCAATAACGCATACTGCGCATACAAGGACGACCCGCGCAACGCAGCGGCTGCACGCGCAGTACTCAAGGAAGCGTACAAGTGGTCGGCATTGAGCTCGGCATTGACGATGACTGCAGTCGGCCATGCGCATATTGACGTCGGTTGGCTATGGCCGGTGCGCGAATCAATCCGCAAGACCGCGCGTACATTTGCGAGCCAGCTCGCGATGATGGATCGCTATCCGGATTATGTCTTCGGCGCATCTCAGCCTCAACTCTATCAATTCATCAAGGACAACTATCCGGGGCTGTATTCGCGCATTATCCAGCGCGTCAAGGAAGGCCGCTGGGAATTGCAAGGCGGCATGTGGGTCGAGCCGGACTGCAATATCACGTCCGGCGAATCGCTAGTGCGCCAGTTCCTCCATGGCAAGAATTTCTTCAAGGATGAATTCGGCGTCGATGTCCGCAATCTGTGGATTCCGGATGTCTTTGGCTATGCGGCGAACCTCCCGCAGATCATCAAGAAAGCGGGCTGCGACTTCTTTCTGACGCAGAAAATCTCCTGGAACCGCATCAACCACTTCCCATACAACACATTCCGCTGGCGCGGCATTGACGGCACAGAAGTCGTCACGCACTTCCCGCCGGAAGACACATACAACAGCAACCTGCATGCCGGCGCACTCGCGAAAGCACAGGACAATTTTGAACAGAATAACAGCCAGGACGGCTTTGCATGCCTCTACGGCATCGGCGACGGCGGCGGCGGACCGAACTACGGCCATATCGAAAATGGCCTGCTCTGCAAAAATCTCGAAGGCGTGCCGAAAGTAAAATTCGCGACTGCGCAGAGCTTCTTTGATTCTGTCCTCGCCGGAAATACCGATGAATTGCCGCAATGGGTCGGCGAACTCTACCTTGAGATGCACCGCGGGACGCTGACGACACAAGCGCGCACGAAGCGCAACAACCGCAAGCTCGAACAACTGCTCACGCTGACCGAATTCGTCTGCAGCATGCTGCCGGCGGCAAAATATCCGCGCAAAGCACTGGACAAGCTGTGGAAGTGCCTGCTGATCAACCAGTTCCACGACATCCTGCCGGGCTCGTCAATTCACAAGGTTTACGAAAACACCGAAAAGGAACATGGCGAGATGTTCAAGCAATTGCACGCGCTGTTGAGCGAAGCCGGCCAGGATTTGCTCAAGCAACGCGAGAATGCATCCACACTCGTCAATACGCTCACGTGGAATTACCGCCGTCCGGTGGAACTGCCCAAGGAGTGGGCAGATGGCGCAATTTGCGATGACGCCGGCAATGCAGTCACCGCTCAAGTCGAAGATGACGGCAGAGTCTTTGCAACCGTGCCAATGCAAGCCGGCGAATGGAAGACTCTCCAGTGCGTTGCAGGAAAACAAGCGGTGGCGAAATGCCAAGCGGATAGCCAGCTCGTACTGGAAAATGCGCTCGTGCGCTATGAATTTGCGAAAAACGGCCTGCTGCTCTCCGCTCAACGCAAATCCGATGGCTTCGAATTCCTCCAGGACGCGGGAAATGCATTCACAATCTATGCCGACCACCCCGTCACATTTGATGCGTGGGATATCGATTCGTGGTATACTCGCGAAACATTGGGCAATGCCAAAGCCGCAACCGACGCAGTACGTGTCACCGGACCGGTCCGCTCTGTCCTCCATTTCTCGCTCAATATCGGCAATTCCACAATCGACCAGGAAGTCAGCCTAGCTGATGATTCCATGACGCTGGAATTCAACACGACTGTCGATTGGCATGAGAGCCGCAAAATGCTGCGCGTCGCATTCCCTACCACCATCCATAGCGACCAAGCGGTATACGATGTCCAATATGGCTACTTGAAACGCCCGACTCACGCCAGCACTAGCTGGGATGCCGCTAAATTCGAGTGCTGCGGCCAGCGCTATGTCGATCTCAATGACCAGGATAATGGCGTCGCGCTGCTCAATGACTGCAAATACGGTCACCACATCCACGATAATGTGATCGACCTCAATCTGCTGCGCTCACCCAAGCATCCCGACTACACTGCCGATCAGGGCGTGCACACATTCACTTATGCATTCCTGCCGCATGCCGGCGACCAGAATACGGTCAATGCTTACGCAGAAAGCGCACAGCTCAACCGCACACCATGGCGCTTTGACGGCATGGCCGGCGCAGTCGCGACACCAATCCATGTCACCGGCGAAGGCATCGCACTGGAAGTCGTCAAGCGCGCAGAAAAATCGGACGACACCATCCTGCGCATTGTCGAAACACGCGGCCGCCACACAACCGGCGAATTGATCGTGGATGGCAACCGCTTCAATGCAGTCTCGGTCACAAACCTCATGGAATGGACAGACGAAGGACAGCTGAACGCAACCGCACCCGGCCGCTATCAGCTGCAGCTCAATCCATTCGAGATTCTGACATTGAAATTAAAATAACGAAACGTGTTTGTTATAACGGAATTCAACGGAATTTAACGGATTTTAACGGATTTTAACGGATTCTAACGGATTTTAACGGAGTCTGTTAACGTCCGTTCCCCTCCGTTAATTTCCGTTAATTTCCGTCATCCTCCGTTTCCGTTGAAATATCCGTTAATTTCCGTTGAAATATCCGTTTCCGTCCGTAACCATCCCAGTTCAGTTTTGTTAATGTATGTTAGGCAGGATTACATTATCATACGTGCAACAGCGGATTTTTCTTTCGGAAATAATATCGGTCATACATGTTCATCACTTTTGAAGGATTAGACAAAGCGGGCAAGACGACACAAATTGAGCGTCTGGCCACGCATTTGAGAAAGCTTGGGCGTGACGTCGTGCTTACGCGCGAGCCGGGCGGCACGCCATTGTGCGAGGCCATCCGTGCACTCGTGATGCAGTTCAAAAGCAGCCGCATTGCGGATGAATCGGAATTACTGCTTTTTGCCGCGAGCCGCGCACAGCTGGTCCGCGAGCTGATTGCGCCGTCGCTAGCGGCAGGCAAAATCGTCCTCTGCGACCGTTTTGCGGATTCGACCATTGCGTATCAGGGTTTTGCGCGGCATCAGGATCTGCAGACGATCGAGCGGCTCAACGCATTTGCAGTCGGCGGCTACTGGCCATCGCTGACAGTATTTCTAGATCTCACAGTAGATGAGAGCTTCCGGCGGCTCGGCAAAGTCCTGAACCAAAGTGGGAGCCAGCGCGACCGTTTCGAGCAGGAAAAGCGAGAATTCCACGAGTGCGTACGGCAAGGCTTTCTCTATGTTGCACAAAAGGAGCCGCAACGCGTGGTTCGCATTGATGCATGCCAGCCTCCCGATCAAGTTGAAGCACAAATCTGGCATGAAGTCGCGCAGCGGCTTAATCTGGAGGATACATCCCGATGAACGGCAAAGATTCATGGCGTTCAATCGCACCGGCGCTTGCAGCAGCGCTGGAAAAAGCCAAATGCTCGGGGCGAATCGGCCAAGCGTATATGCTTGTCGGCGATCGCCGTGAGCAACTGGAGACATTTGCGCACGGCCTTGCGCGCACGGCATCATGCTTGACGCCTGATGAGCATGGCAGAGCATGTGGGCACTGCCGGAATTGCCAATTATGGGATGACAATGCATACAGTGAACAATTCACAGTTGAGCCGGAATCCAAATCACGCGTCATCAAAATTACTGCGATGCAGGAATTCGATCGGCAGATGTGGCTGTCAGTCCCGGGAAATATGCTGAAAGTCGGCTTCGTCGTCGATGCGCATTGCATGAATGAAGATGCGCAGAATACATTCTTGAAGACGCTTGAGGAACCGCCTGAACGCACGCTCATATTGCTTCTGACGACATCGCCGCAATTGCTGTTGCCGACAATTCGTTCGCGGTGTCAAGTCGTCTTGCTAAAAAGCAACCGCGTCGATTATTCGACCGAAGTACCGCAGGAGTTATTCACAATTCTGGCGGCGATGCATCGCGGCGCGGGCACGCGTGTCGGTTTTAACTCATCCAATCAGCTCAAGATGTTGTTGGCAAGCTTGCTGGAGCAAGCGCAAGAGAAAATCGATGCCAACTGGGATGAAAACTGGGAAGATGTCGCAAAAGGCGACAGCAAATTGACCAAGCAGCTCAAGGAGATGAAGGAAGATAAGGTCAAGACCGAATATCTACGCCTTCGTGCAATCATCCTGGAATGTCTGCAATGCTGGTTCCAGCAGCGCTATCTTATTGCATGCAATATCAATAAAGAACGACTGCCACAACAGGAATTTTTCCCATACATGGATGCGCTACTCACTCATCCGCCATCAATCGAAGAGACCGAAGCGGATAACCGCCAAGTCGCGATTCTTTTGCGTGCATTACGCGCTAATGTGCAGGAATCACTCTGCCTCGATGCATTCTGTCTGGCCATTTGCGAGAAATATTGATTGCACCGAAGCAAAGCCGCGAATTGCCTGCGTCATATTTGGGGGAGGATGAGCGAGAAGATTGCGCCGTGACCGGGGATGCTTTGCACTTCGGCGCGGCCGCCGAGCAGTTGCGCGGTATGCTTGACAATCGCCAAACCGAGGCCGGTGCCACCGAGTGTGCGGCTGCGTGATTTGTCGATGCGATAGAAGCGCTCAAAAAGCCGATCCTGGCACTCGAATGGAATGCCGATGCCATCGTCACGCACTGTGATGACTGCATAGCCGTCTTTTTGCTCTGCGCTCAACGTGATATTATGTCCTTCGCTGTATATGACAGCATTGGAGACGAGGTTGAGGAGCGCTTGTTCCAGCAGATTATAGTCGCCTTTGACGGTGAGCGACTTATCGCCATGCAATTCGAGTTTCATGCCAGCGGCATTCGCGCGTTCCAGCGAGAGGTTGATCACGTCAGTGAGCAGCGCATCGATTTGGATTGGCTCAAAATCGCAGTGTGCAGAATCGCGTTGCAGACGCTCGATCGCCGTCAAATCGAGGATGTCATGGACAAGCTGATTGAGGCGCTCCGAGTGGCGTTTGAGCATTTCGACAAGCTTTTCGCGCTGGCCGTCATCTTGGCAATCCTCGAGTGCTTCAGCAGCGCCGAGAATGCAAGTAAGCGGCGTCTTGATTTCATGCGACACATTGGCGATGAAGTCGCTGCGGAATGTCTCCAATTGGCGCAGTGCGCTCAAATCGGTAATAGTGAGCAGCAGCAACTCCAGGCCATCGCTCATCAGGAATTGTCCGCGCGCAAGCAATGTCATCTCGCCGCTTGTAGACTGAATGACAATTTCCTGCTCGAATGGTCGCGATGAGCTGAATGCATGATTGACCAGCTCGATCAGCGGTGCAATCTGGCAGCGGTTGATATTGAATTGCGCGCCAGCAATCCCGAAGAATTGCAATGCAGCGCGGTTTGCGCGAATCATCGTGCCAGTCGAATCCAGCAGAATGACGCATTCATTCATCGTGCTGAAGAGCATTTCCCGTTCATTGCGGTCGGCTGTGACTTGGTCGAGCCGTTCGCGCAATTGCGTCGTCATTGCATCGACACCCTGTGCGAGATCGCGCATGACGCCGTCCGCGGGAATTGCAATTGGCGTATCGAGATGGCCGGAAGCGATTTCATGCACGCTATGCTGCAATTGTTCCAATGGCTTGCGGACTTTGCGGATGATATAGACGAGAATTGCGGTCGCAAAAATCATCGCGAGCCCGAATGTCCCGAAGATGATGATGCGGAAATTCTTCAGCGTGCGATCGAGATTGTTTGTCGAGACCGCAGAGCGCAAGATGTATGTCCCGGCATTGCTATTGATCGCGACGGCATTGTAGATCATCCATTCGCCGAGGCTATCGCTAAAACGCACGATAGTATGGGGCTGCCCTGCCAGCGCACTTTTGACTTCTTCGCGATTGAGGTGATTGCCCAGGAATGCGACATTTTCCGCAGAGTCGGCCGCAACACTGCCATCGGCATTCAACAACGTCACGCGCAGTGTGTTTTCATGGAATGAATTGCAGTATTTGAGCGCTTCGTCTACAGCGCGACGGTCGAGCATGCCGCGAATCACGTCCGCGACGACAAGCGTCTCCTGCGCGACATTGTCCATCGCTTCTTGGCGGCAGCCCTCTTCAAATCTATTCACGCGCCATCCGAGCATTGCGGTCAGGATTGCGATTACGACCAGCGCAAGCACCGGCGTGCCGACTAAAATGAAATCTTGTTTTTTCATCTAATGACCTAGTACAGTTTCAGGGTTCGGCGATGAAGCGGTAGCCGATGCCGCGGATTGTCTCAATATGTTCGACGCCGTATGACCCCAATTTACGTCGGAGGTTTACGATTTGGACATCGACCGCGCGTTCGGTAACTGCGTAGCTACTGTCTTTGAGATTGATGATATGCCGACGGGTCTGCACACGCCCGGGATGAGTCACAAACAGCTTCAGCAATTCGAATTCACCAGCCGTCAATTCGATTGGTTCGCCATTGAGCGTAACGCGATGCAGTGAATTATTGAGAACCAACGGTCCACGTGTAATCTCATCCGCAGTCGCTTCTGCGGTGAAATCGCGCAATTGCGCACGAATGCGCGCAATGAGGATCTTCCGACTGAACGGCTTCGTGATATAGTCGCTTGCGCCCAGTTCCAATCCGATGACGATGTCGCTTTCCTCTGATTTCGCCGTGAGCATGATGATTGGAATCATCCGCGTCTCTTCATCGCTTTTGAGTTGCCGGCAGACATCGAGGCCGTCAATTCCGGGCAGCATCAAGTCGAGGAGAATCAGCGCAGGATGCCGCTGTTGTGCAATGCGTATTGCGCTCTCGCCATCGGCTGCTTCGTAGACAACGCTATAGCCGGCGGATTCCAATGCCATCTTGAGCAGTTCACGGATTTCCGGTTCGTCATCGACTATCAATATGGGCGAGTTAGGCATCTGTTTGTTTTTCCTCAACTAGGTTATGGCGTACAATGCGTCCAGTTTCCAAGTAGATCACATCTTCTGCGATATTGGTCGCAAGGTCTCCGAGGCGCTCAAGTGCACGCGAAATCGTCAGACAATCCAGATAATATTGTCCGTATTCCGGATATTGGTGGAGCAGATTGAGGACTTGGCCATAATGTGCATGATGAATTGCATCCACTTGGTCATCCATCTGCAATACTGCTTCTGCGCTTTTGGCATCGTGATATGCAAAGCTGTCCAGTGACGAGGAGAACATCCGGCATGCGATTGCGGACATCTTTTTGAAATCCAGCAGCTCCGGTACATTTGCATAATGCGCTAAATCCGGGATGCGGTTGGCGATATTGACCGCCAAGTCGCCTGCGCGCTCGACTTCGCCGTTAATCTTCAGCACTGTGATGACCAGTCGCAAATCCGAAGCGACAGGCTGATAGAGCGCAAGGAGCTTCAGACATTCCTCTTCAATCAGAATTTCTTCGTGGTCGATCGCTGCGTCGTCATCGATAATCTTCTGCGCAGCCGCGCCATCAAAAGATGTGACGGCATTGACCGCGCTGTTGATTGCGCACTCGGCAGTCGCAGCCATTGCAGACAAGCGAGTCTGGAGCGCACCTAACGCATGTTCAAAATGAATTTGCATTGTTTTTCATCCCCATATTGAAATTATGTACAGCTTGCACATCCTACGAGAATCTTCCGGTGATATACTCCTCGGTGAGCTTATCCTTCGGGTTAGTGAAGATCTGCTTGGTTGCGCCGACTTCGATGATTTTGCCTTTATAGAAGAATGCGGTATTGTCGCTGATACGCGCGGCTTGCTGCATATTGTGAGTAACGATCACGATCGTGTAATTATTGCGCAACGAATCCATTAATTCCTCAATTTTCAGCGTCGCGACGGGGTCGATAGCGCTTGTCGGCTCATCCATGAGCAGGATTTCCGGTTCGGATGCAATTGCGCGTGCGATGCACAGCCGCTGCTGCTGTCCGCCGGAAAGCGCCAGACCGCTGGAGTTCAGCTTGTCCTTGACATCATCCCAGAGCGATGCGCCGCGCAATGCTTTTTCGACGCGCTGATTGAGCTCCTCGCGATTAATCTTGAAATGAAGCCGGATTGGATATGCGACATTATCGAAGATGCTCATCGGAAATGGCGTCGGTTTCTGAAAGATCATTCCGACTTTGCGGCGCAATTCGAGCAGATCGACATCTGGTGCAAGGATGTTCTTTCCATCAATTAGCACTTCGCCTTCGGCATGTTGTTCGCGATAGAGCTCGAAAATGCGGTTGTAGATGCGCAGATGCGTTGATTTTCCACACCCAGACGGCCCGATGACTGCAGTGATGCGGTTGGCTTCAATGTCGAGGTTGTTGTCGAAAAGCGCTTGGCTTTTGCCGTAGTAGAAATTCAGATTCCGCGCGGATATTTTGATAGGCATAGCGTTATTTCTCCTTGAAGAGGAATCGAGCAGAAAGATTCAGACAGAGGACGAGTGTCATGACGACCAGCGCCGCGCCCCAGCCTTGCAAGTGCATTGCCGCAAATGGCGAATTCGTCGTATACTCGGTGATGAGCACTGGCAATGACGGCGTCGGCGCAGTGAAATAGCTGTCAATCCAGCTGTCGGCAAATAATGCAGTAAACAGTAGCGGCGCAGTCTCGCCGGAGACACGCGCAACCGAGAGCAGCACGCCAGTGAGCAAGCCATTGCGTGCACTGCGGCAGATGATGGCGAGAATCGCGCGCGTACGCGTCATGCCAAGCGCCAATGCACTCTCGCGCAATGTGTTGGGCACCATATTGAGGATGTCTTCGGTCGTGCGCAGAATTACCGGAAACATCAGCAATGCCAGTGCAATTGAGCCGGCGAATCCGGAAAAATGCCCAGTCGGAATCACGACTGCCATGTAGATGAAGAGACCGACCAGCACCGATGGCATCCCCATCATGACATTTGCACAGAAGCGCAGCACTGCCAGAATGCGCGTATCGACATTGAATTCGGTCAGGAAGATAGCCGCGAAGATTGCGGTCGGGATAGCGAGGACGCTGGCGCCCAGTGTAATTGCGAGTGTCCCCAGGATGGCATTGGCAATACCTCCGCCGACCGAACCGTATGGCGCAGAACGATGA
The DNA here is from genome assembly GCA_963630475.1 of Blautia faecis. GTDB lineage: Bacteria > Verrucomicrobiota > Lentisphaeria > Oligosphaerales > Oligosphaeraceae > CAKUJM01. Next base: position 12,046 of record CAVGNO010000038.1, read on the forward strand.
AGCAGGAATTCCAATGACAATGCGTGGCCGCCCTTGAGTACAACCGTGCCGATGATGCAGAGCATCGCGCCGATAGCGGCCACGACCGCCAGAAATGAGAAGCACGAAAGGATGCAGTCAGCAATTCTTCGAGGTGTTGCAGAACGCGGAATCATAGTCTATTTTCTCACTTTTCCTACAGCATTCAGATAACAATGCGCGCCGAGTTGAATCGTAAAACTCAAGCCAAGTAGCACCATCCCGAGCGCAAAAAGCGCACTGCGCTCCAGACCGGTCGCTTCGGCAAAGCTATTGGCAAGTGTCGCCGCGATCGTTGTGCCGGAATCAAAGACGCCCTTCGGCAATTGCATTTGATTACCGATGACGAAGAGCACTGCCATTGTCTCGCCCAGCGCACGGCCGATGCCGATGAAGACTGCGCCGAGCAAACCGCGCAAACCATAGCGCACGACGACATCACGCGTCACTTCAAGCCGCGTGCAACCCAGACCGTAAGCGGCTTCGCGCAATACCGGCGGCGTCATGCGCAGCACATCACGCATGATTGCACAGATAAACGGCAGCACCATCACCGCGAGGATTACGCCGGCAGTGAAAATGCCGAAGCCATTGGCAGCTCCGCCAAGCCCTGGAATTTTGTCAAAATGTAAGTAATTCAGACAAAATGGCTGGATATACTTCTGCATGAATGGCGCAAGGACAAAGAGTCCCCACATGCCGTAAATCACACTCGGGATTGCCGCCAGCAAATCGATGGCATTCCCGAGCACGCTTGACACGGACGGGCGTGCTTCGGTCAGATACAGTCCTGCGGCAAATGCCGGCGGCACCGCGATCAACAGCGCAATCAGCGTCGTCGCAAGCGTGCCAGTCAGCGGCGCAAGCGCGCCGAATTGCCCGCGTGCGGGATCCCATTCCGCAGAGCAGAGGAATCCCAATCCGAAATGCCGCCATGCTTGTGCGCCCGCGACACCCATCTGGATGAAGAATGCGCCCATCAGCAGCACTGCGAGCGCAGCGCACCCGAAGCAAGTAAACTTAAAAATTCGGTCGATTTTGCTTTTCATCATCATGCAAGTCGAAATGCAGACCTGAGGACTGATATGCCCTAGAACAATTTCTTGCTGACCAGGTTATAGACCGGCTCTGGCAGTGGCACATAGTTGAGGCGTCCTGCCGCAGCCGCGCCTTCAGTGAAGCACCACTTGAAGTATTTGACCAGCTCGGCACGACGTTCCGCAGGACAATCCTTGCGCATCATGATATATGTGACACCGGTGATTGGCCACGCGTCTTCGCCTTCGGCATCCGTCAGCAATACGTAGAATCCCGGCGCATTCTTCCAATCGGCATTCGCGCTGCTTGCGGCAAAATTCTTCGGCGATGCCGCGACATATTTTCCGGCTTTGTTTTCCAATTCAGCCATCTTCAGTTTGCACTCGACTGCGTATGTGTATTCAGTATAGCCAATTGCGCCGACAATCTTCGCGACGTTATTGCAGACGCCCGGATTCTTCTGACCGCCAATACCCACCGGCCACTTGACCGAGCTGCCTGCACCGACTTGCTCTTTCCATTCTTTAGAGCACTTCGCCAAGTAGTCGGTGAAGAGAAAACTCGTGCCACTGGAATCCGCGCGGCGCACCACCGTAATCGGCAAATCCGGCAACGCGACGCCACTATTGTCCTTTTCCAATTTCGGGTCATTCCAGCGCGTAATCTTCCCGAGGAAGATTTCGCTTAATGCGACGCGGCTCAACTTGAGCGTCTTGCCATCGATATTCGGCAAGTTATAGATGACCACGACACCACCGGTGAGCATCGGGAACTGCACTAATCCCGCCGCTTCCTGATCCGCCAGCGTCAGCGGATTGTCCGATCCTGCAAAATCTACGGTATTTTCCTTGAGCTGATTGAGCCCCGCGCCAGAACCGATGCTCTGATAATTGACTTTGACGCCATTGTCCTTCTCGCTATAGCTGTTCGTCCAGTTTTGATAGACCGGCGCCGGGAAGCTAGCGCCCGCGCCATTGAGAACTACTGTTTCATTCTTCGCATCCGAACATCCGCTTAACAACATCGCAGATGCAACCACAACCGCACTTAAAACTACTGATTTCATCTTTTGCCTCACTATTCAGTTTTATGACAACCAGCCGGAACCATCTTTTCCGGCTTCGATTATACTGTATAAAACGAATATGTCGAATCAGTGAGGCAATTGTTAGAGTTCTGTTAGAATCGCAAATTATAGTGGATCAGTATATTTCTCCGTTTCAGATTCTATATTATGCGGAGTCGCGCGAAGCCGATGCAATCGGATAATGATATGGGTAAAGATAAGAACAAATACGGTCAATATTTCACTCGGGCAGAGATAGCGGATTTTATGGTTTCGCTGATAACGAAGCCCGTTGATGCCACTGTATTGGAGCCTTCGTGCGGTGAGGGTGTATTTCTTGAGCGTTTAGCCGCACGCGGTTTTGAGCGTGTGACTGGCTATGAAATTGACAGTGAGCTGTCGAAGGAATACAACAATGTTAAGCATGAAAGTTTTGTCTCTGCATCATTGACTGACAAATATGATGTTGTTATTGGTAATCCACCATATAT
>CAVGNO010000039.1:0-14224 GCA_963630475.1 Blautia faecis
CGAGGCGCGCGCCCCGGGCACAGAACAAGTAGGGCCGGCGGCTTGTCCCCGGCCTCACGGGTTATAAGAAATGGCCGCCTTCGGTGCGTGTTTGCGCCGGTATTTTTTTTGGGGGGCGTAATCCGAGAAGAAACCCGAGGCGCGCGCCCCGGGCACAGAACAAGTAGGGCCGGCGGCTTGTCCCCGGCCTCACGGGTTATAAGAAATGGCCGCCTTCGGTGCGTGTTTGCGCCGGTATTTTTTTTGGGGGGCGTAATCCGAGAAGAAACCCGAGGCGCGCGCCCCGGGCACAGAACAAGTAGGGCCGGCGGCTTGTCCCCGGCCTCACGGGTTATAAGAAATGGCCGCCTTCGGTGCGTGTTTGCGCCGGTATTTTTTTTGGGGGGCGTAATCCGAGAAGAAACCCGAGGCGCGCGCCCCGGGCACAGAACAAGTAGGGCCGGCGGCTTGTCCCCGGCCTCACGGGTTATAAGAAATGGCCGCCTTCGGTGCGTGTTTGCGCCGGTATTTTTTTTTGGGGGGCGTAATCCGAGAAGACCCCCGAGGCGCGCGCCCCGGGCACAGAACGTGTAGGGCCGGCGGCTTGTCCCCGGCCTGATTCATTTTGCGCGGAAGAACAGCACCCTCCGTTTCCCTCCGTGTCCGTTTACGTCCGTTATCCTCCGTTATCCTCCGTTTCTGGCAAATTCAGTTCCTTTAGGATGCTCATTACGCGGTCTGCGCGCTCTGCAGTGTCGTCCAGTTTGAAATTCAACACCGGCGTATACTTCAGCACAATTTTGCGCGCCATGTCACTCTGGATGATCGCGCGCTTCTTCTGCAATACTTCAAGCACGCGATCATGCGCATTTGCGCCGCCGCCATAGACACTCACGTAAACATTCGCAGAACGCAGCGTTGATGCAATTTCAACGCCGGTGATTGTGACCAGCGCGCCAGGCACTTCCGGGCGCACCAGCGATTCGACTAGCGCACCCAGCTCCTTCTGCATCTGCGCATTGAGGCGAGTTATGCGATCAACTGCCATTGCACTCTCTCTCCCAAACTATTATAACTCCGGAGCAATCTGCTGTACAGCAAAGACTTGAATGCGGTCGCCAATCTCGAAGTCCTCGAAGTTGTCCAGACGGATACCGCATTCCTGTCCCGCTTTCATCTCCTTGACATCTTCCTTGAAGTGCTTCAAAGATGCGACGAGGCCGGAGTAAATCAGCTCGCGATCGCGGAACACTTTCGCTTTGAGATTAACCTTGACAGTGCCATTGATAACGCGGCATCCGCAAATCTTACCCGCTTTCGACACATTGAAGATCTGGATAATCTCGGCTTCACCGCTCTGGACTTCCTTGGTCTCCGGAGTGAGGCGTCCGCGCATCGCATCCTGCAAGTCATCCAGCAAATCGTAGATGATGGAGTAAAGACGAATCTCAACACCCTTCTGCTTCGCGACTTTATTCACGCCAGGCATGACACGGACGTGGAAGCCGACGACAATCGCGTTGGATGCAGCCGCCAGGATAATGTCATTTTCCGTGATTTCACCGACGCCGCTGTGGATAATCTTCGCAGTGACTTTGTTCGATTTGATGCCCTCGACCGCTTGAGTAATCGCTTCCAGCGACCCACGCACATCCGTACGCAAGACCAGCTTGAGCTCCGGAATCGATGACGCCGCCGCGCCCTTCTTGAAGAGCTCGTTGATTTCATCCAGCGTCACCGCGCGCTTCGTGGAGTTGTCCTCCAGACGACGGCGCTGCGCTTCTTCCTCGGCAGCCGCTTTCGCGGAACGCTCATCCGCTTGCCAGACCACGCGTTCACCGGCTTCCGGAACACCCGTGAAGCCCATGATTTTCACCGGCGTGGACGGCGTCGCTTTTGCCAAACGCTTGCCGTGAGTATCCAGCAATGCACGCGCTTTGCCGTAGACCGCACCGCATGAGAACCAGTCGCCCTGACGCAATGTGCCATTGCGCACTAGGATATTCGCAGTCGGCCCCATGCCACTTTCCATCTGCGCTTCAATCACTAGCCCTTCAAATGGCGCATCGATATCCGCAGAGAGCTCGAGCATCTCCGCTTCCAGCAAAATACGTTCGAGCAAATCATCGACGCCCTCGCCGGTGATGCCGGAAACCGGAATCATCGCAGTCTCACCGCCCCAGTCTTCAGTTTGCACGTTGTTCTCCTGAAGCTGCCGGCGAATCTTGTCCAAATCCACACCCGGCAAATCGACCTTCGTCACCGCAACAATGATCGGGCACTTCGCCGCTTGCGCATGGTGAATCGCCTCAATCGTCTGCGGCATCACGCCATCCTGCGCTGCGACAACCAGTACTGCGATATCCGTCGCATTCGCACCACGTGCACGCATCGCAGTAAATGCAGCGTGACCCGGCGTGTCCAGGAATGTGATTGTCTGATCGCCATAATGCGCAACTGACGCACCAATCGCTTGCGTAATGCCACCGGCTTCGCCCGCCGCGACCTTCGTCTTGCGGATGTAATCCTGCAATGTCGTTTTGCCGTGGTCGACATGGCCCATGAAGACGACTACCGGCGGACGCCCCACTTTACGGCGCTGTCCACCGCTATTGCGCGCAGCCGCAGCAGCAATCGCCGACGCTTTGCGCTCAAATACCGCGTGGCTGCCCTTTTCACGATGCTCCTGGACAAATTTCTTGCCGTTCTTCTCGCAGATTTTCTCGACAATCGGAATATCGAGCACTTGGTTGATTGCAGCGAAGATATTGAGACCCATCAGCTGCACAATCAGCGCATTCGGCTTGAGATTGAGCTCGGCCGCCAAATCACGCACAGTAATCGGCGTCTTCATGTGAATCTCGTTGTCCGCGCTTTCGCTTTCCGATGCGTCATCCTCTTCTTCGCTCTCCGGAGCGACCGGCGCGGCTTCGGCCGGCTTTGCTTCCGGCACCGCCGCTTTGGCTGCACCGCCCTTCTTGGACGCCATGCGCTCGGAAGCGACTTGGCGGCGAATCAAATCCGCATCCTCGCTCTCCAGGCAGCTGGAGTGGCTCTTGACCTCAAAGCCCTCCTTCAACAAGAGCTCCAGCAATTCCTTGTTCGTCAATCCCAATTCGCCGGCTAATTCGTAAACCCGTATCTTTGCACCCATAAAATCGTTTGTCCTCCATATAATTCCGAAGCATCCGCATGCGCGCTTCGGCTATTGCTTATTTCGCATTGCCCCGCCGGCTTCTCGCCCGTGCTGCCGGGCAATGCGGCACCACAGGCTGAAAATGCACTCAAGAACTACTGCCCCGCGCGCACTGCGTCATAGATCTTACGCGCAGTCTCCGGAGAAATGCCCTCAAGCGTCAGCAGATCGTCCATCGTCGCTTCACGCAACCCCTCGATCGAGTGGTAGCCATTGCCAACCAGTGTCTCGGCCGTCGCTTCATCAACGCCGCATGCATTCTCCAGCAACGAAATCGCTTGCTGAATCTGCGCTTGCAGCGAGTTCATCGTGTCGTCCTCGGCTTCCTTCTCGACGCGCTTGATGTCGATATTCCAACCCAGCAGCTTGGCAGCGAGACGCGAGTTCTGCCCCTTCTTGCCAATCGACAGCGAAAGCTGGTCGTCCGCAACCCGGATCTCCAGTTTCTTGTGCGCGTCATCGACCGCTACGCTGACCAGCCGCGCCGGCTTCAGCGCATTCGCGACATAAGTCTTGATGTCCTCGCTCCAGTTGATGATATCGACTTTCTCGCCGCCCAGTTCGCTGACGATTGTGCGGACACGCGCTCCGCCGACGCCGACACATGCGCCGACTGGATCCACTTTCGGTTGCTCACTCCAGACCGCAATCTTCGTGCGGTAGCCCGGCTCACGCGCAATGCCCTTGATTTCAACTGTGCCATCCGAAATCTCGCTTACTTCGCGCTCAAACAAGCGCCGCACCAAATCCGGCGATGTACGGCTGACATATAAGCTCGCGCCCGGCTTGTCCGGATTGAGCTGCTTGAGCAGCACTGTAATCGGCTCGCCGACATCGTAGCTCTCGCCGGGAATCGCCCACTTCGTCGGCATCAATCCATCCGCTGCGCCGAAGTTAATCCAAGTGCCATTCTTGTCACGGTTGCTTACCGTGCCGGTGAGCAGCTGCCCCTCGCGATCCTTATAGATGTCAATGACATGGCGCTTTTCCGCATTGAGCAGGCCATTCGTAATCACTTGCTTGGCCGCTTGCGCAGCAATGCGCCCGAAATCCTCGGTCTTCACCGGCCAGCTGATTTCCTGACCGACGCGTGCATTCGGAAACAGCGTCAGCGCGGTCTTCAGCTCAATCTCACGCGCATTCGTCGTCACTTCCTTCACTACCATCAGCCGCCGCGTGCTCTCACGCCCCTCGTCGTCAATCACCGGCCAGTCAATTGCATTGCCGATAGCAATATTCGGAGAACGCGTGCGCGCAGTCGCCAGCTCAATCGCATGATTGTCGTATGTGACATTGTCCACGACAATCAGACGCGCAGTGCAGCTGACGCCGCCGCGGCGTGGGTCGATTGTCGCATCGACGTATTCGTAGTTGCGCACGGCTTTGCGCGCCGCTTGCCGCACCGAATCCGTCAGCAATGTCAGCATCTCATCCTTGTCCATTCCCCGCTGTTTGGCAATATATTCGAGGTCCTGAATCAGGTTACTGCTCATAATGGCAATCTCCCTCCTACGTGAAAATAAATAAAAAAAGGGCGGGTTACAGAACCCGCTCTTTAACGAAAAGTTGGTCTGAAATTGTAAACGCTGAAATATAATCCATTTCAGCGGGTTTGCGCTATCGCCAGAAGTGCTTTTCGCCTGACATTTGCCTGTGTAAAATCAACGGAATTCAACGGAAACGGAGGATAACGGAGGGAAACGGAAATTAACGGAGGGTGACGGAGGGAAACGGAGATTAATGCTGTATATGCCGTCTTTTCGCACGCGCATTGATTTAGGCCGCGGACAAGCCGGCGGCCCTACAGCCCGGGGCGCAAGCTCCGGGAACCTTCCGTTTGTTCAGTTCCCGGGGGCAAGCTCCGGGAACCTTCATCACGCCAATACGGTGTGGTGTACCCTCCCCTCCAAAATTTACGCAGATAGAGTATACTATCTGTCACGTTTGATTATCACAATATGACTCCAATGTTTTGGGGAAATCCACTAAAGTTTGGAATGAGAGGAATATAATTCACCTTCCTGTGGTTACTATGCTCACCAACAGAAAGTATGGAATGAAATAGCCCGAAGCTTGCGCCCCGGGCACAGAACAAGGCGGCATTAGGTGGTGGGCACTGGTTCATACGCGCCAATGGTGGGCGGTGACGGGCGTGTGACGCCGTCCGCGTCGGTGGTGACGTCGGATTCCTGTTTTCGCCAATGGGACACCCAAATTTCAAGTAAGATTATTCATAAATCGTTGATAAATAGACAAAATCGTTTTTCATTAGCAAAAAAGTGGCGAAAACAGGAAGCGCCATTTGACTACTCACGCGAAATCTATGCCGGAGGGATTCACATCAAAAAAGACGGCTCTGTACGCAATCCACTCGCTTGTACTATCCATGAACTGAATTTCTTCTACAAAGACTTGACCCGGACGGAAATCTGCCAGCTCGGCGGAAATATCGACAAAAAGGATTGGAACGCATACAAACCAATTGTCGAATACGGCAAAACCGTACCCGACAAAGAAATCTCCTTCAATGGCATAACCGCACAATTCATCCGGATGCCTGTAATCTGTGAATCCATGACACTGACCGCTAAACTCAAAGTGAATGAGATCCCCCAGAAGACTTCCGGTGTCATTGCCGGCCGCCCAGGATTCGATGGTGTCCTGAATATTCGCACGGATGGCCGTTTCGCTATCTCGGTATGGAATGCCGAAAAGACTGACAGCTTGAATCTTGCCAGTAAGACCATTGCCAAAGTCGGTGAAACGTACCGCGTTACTGCAGTCCAGCATGCCCGCAATGCCGAAATCGTCATCTCACTGTATGTCAACAGTAAACTGGAAGCCCGGGAAGCTATCGCCGGAAGAATGTTTCTTTATGGCAAGGATTTCTGCATTCAAGGCATCCCGAATAAAGACGGACTGCGCGGACCACTGGATTGTGAATTGCTGGATTGCCGCGCATTCGGCATTGCATTCACTCCCGAAGAAGCCGCCGCGCTTTGAAAATAACCCTGCATTCTTTGCCCCAGCACGCGCGCGCTGGGGCATTCGCAACCGCCAACAAAGCGGATATAATATCACGCTAACTAGCTTTATAACTATTTGCGTATTAAGTAATAATCAATTATAATCACGCCACGAGAATCACAGCCGTCCAACATCATTCCAAAAACGAGTGATTTCTGGACATTATTGAGCACAAGGCTTCTTGATTGTTTATGGGACGGCTGCGGTTCTATTAAACAGTTCTTAAACTTTTCTTAAACAATTAAACACTTGCCACTTGAAATCTCGGGAAATTTTCGTATAATAAGATAATTACGAAAATTTCAATCGATTAAAACAATGTCGATTGCTTCTTTTTTTCTTGAATTTTTCAATCGATTAAAACAGACGAGACGGCATGACAATCTACGATATCGCAACCTATCTTGGGGTTTCGGCGGCGACGGTTTCGCTGGCGCTGAATGGAGACCGTCGTGTGGCGGCAAAAACGCGCGACCGGATTCTCGAGTATGCGGACAAGCACGGATTCAAACGCAACGAACAAGCGCGGAACTTCCGGCTCCGTCGCACCAACAACGTCGCTCTGGTGGTTCACAACATCGACAACGACTTCTGGCATGGTGTAGTCAAGGCGATAGAGGACGCGCTCGGCGACTCCTTTAATGTGATTCTGTGCAACACGGAAGGAGATCCGGCCAAGGAACGCCGGATTTTCCATAACCTGCTGCAGCGCAGAGTGGACGGTATCATTGTACAGCCAGCTTCGTCGGATGAGCAGATATTCGAGGAGACCATCCGCAGCGGCATCGCGCTAGTCTCGTTGGAGGAGACGGACAATGAACTGATCTCCTTCGTGAAAGGCAACGACTTCAAAAGTGCGCGGCGCTTGACGGAAGCATGCATCATGGCGGGACACCGCAGGATTGCGTTCCTGAGCTTTGACTTCGACAGCGTCGGGCTGAATGAACGCATCCGGGGCTTCAAAGCCGCCACCGAGAACGCCGGAATCGCCGAAGAGTGCGAAGTCTTTGTTGCCGACGAGCTCTCATTTGAAGCAGTCGATCGGATTTTCGGGGAGCGCGCACGGGATTTTTCGCTAGCAATCGGCCTTGACGACCGCATCGCATGCCAGCTGTTGCGTGTGCTGTCCGCGCGGCGCATTCGCGTACCGGATGATTTGTCGGTGATTGGCTGGAACAACAGTCGTTTCTTGGAATACTTGACGCCAACGCTTTCCTCGGTCGCAATTCCGATGCCGGAGATCGGCAGCCGCGCCGCCGAAATCATCCTGAAGAATCTTGAGCACGGCTCAGCCGTCGTCAAGGAGTACGTGGATGAACAGATTTTTTTACGTGAATCATTTGCACCCTTCCAATCCAACAAATAGGAGAAAAGATGAGAAGGCATAATTTTACTTTGATCGAATTGCTTGTTGTAATAGCAATTATCGCTATACTAGCCAGTATGTTACTACCTGCGTTGAGCAAAGCGCGAGAGAAAGCGCGCGCTACCACATGCATGAATAATCAGAAGTCGCTGGGACTGGGGCTTGCTTTGTATTGCGACGACAACGATAACTATCTGGTGAGCGCCCAGCACAACTGGGCGTTTGACGGAAAATGCTATTACTATTGGTACCAGGATCTTTCGCGTTATATTTCCACCGGCAAGAGTTTTTTTTGCCCGGTTGGCGGCAAAGCTTGGGCGCGCGGCACGGAAGACAACAAGGCGCGTTATTTCCATCCCGACCGTGGTGCGCTGATCAGCTACGTAGCCAATGTCGCCGTAGCGGGCGCTCCAGGCATGGCTAATATCTTGTCATGGGCGAATTTCTGGCGCACATTTGGCCAGCTCAAAGAGCCGTCGCGTACTGTCTATCTGATGGATGGTCACACTGACATCATGTTTATTGGCACCGAAACCGAAGTGCTGAACATTCCGAAACGCGTGCCGATGAATTTCCGGCACGGTGATGCGACCCATGCATTGATGACGGACGGGCGTTCTGTGCGAATTGCGCGCGCACCGTGGGAAACTTTGAGTACGAACTATATCTGGGATCTCAGTAAATGAAATATCTAATAATCGCAATGCTTCTGGGGTCGCCAGCCTGGGGATAGCGGGAGTGCGCGGCTGAAGCCGCCGGTCTCCGGGGAAAAACGCATGACGACTCGGGGCGTGCATTTCGGAAGACGTCAAACCGCAATTTTTTTTCGGCTGGGCGAAAATCAAATGAAAACGGGAAACTGATGATGAAAATATCGAATATTTTGTGTCTGTTACTGGTGGCGGCCGCTAGTATTGCCGCTCCGTTGCAAGAAGGCGTATACACGACCGGCATCGCAACGGAAGTGGTTGGCAAATGGGATGCGGAGAAGGGGCTTCCCGGCTTCGCGGGCGTGTGGCCTCCGGGAGGCTTCACGCAAAAGCGGACGGCTCCCACTTTACCGGGGGAGAAGGAGAAGGTATTCCGGTTTGACGCGAAAGGCAATGCGCTGTCGCTGACGTTCCGTCGCGATGCGTCACTTGCGGATACGTGGGTGGAGTTCGACTACTTCCTGCCGGAGGGTTCCAAAATAAAGTCGGTCAATCCCGGCATCATCGTCCGGGAGTGGAAGGGCAAGCGGCGTACACTTCGGTTGCCTCCGGTGGTCGGAAAGTGGCGCAAGGAGAAGATTTCGCTTGCGGAGATAATGGGAGGGGATACTTGGCGAAGCGGTGAGGCTGCAACAGTTTCCTCATTTGAGATTGGCTTTCTCGGCGAATCGGGCAGTTCCATCTCGGTGGAGATTGGCGAGATACGCTTGTTACGGGAGCCGACCGCATTTGCTCCGCTAGTGCGTCCGCAGTGGCTGGAGGAATCGGGCAAGCTGAAACGGACTTTCCATATCGAAAGCGCGCCCCGGAAGTGCTGGATCATGGCGCTGGCCGATCCTTCTTTTACGTTGCGTGTTAATGGGCACGCTATCGGGAAGGGAAAATATAACAACTCCGGCGTCTGGACTATGCACGCTGGAAACGGCTGGCCAGTCACTGCCGAGTGGTCGCTCGACGGCGTATTGAAGTCCGGAGAAAACGAAGTAGAAATCGAAATAGCTCCGGGCCGTGCGCGCGGACTAGTTGCGCTGGGCTGGGAGGAGGATTCCCAGCGGTGCGTGATTGTTTCGGATGACGCATGGCGAAATGCGTCAGGCGATGCGGCCAAAGTCCGTCCGATCGGTGAGTCGGTGCGGCTCAAGGGGTTGGATATTTATCCGGTGCGGCGTCCTGCTGCGTGGTTGCCCGAAGTGCAGCGTCCCGACTATACGGCGGTTCCGTCTTATACGCCGGTCTGCGAGCTGCTCAAAGTTGCGCCGGAATCGGGCAAGTGGGGCACGGTTGAGGCAAATGGCCGATGGTGGCTGAAAACGCCATCCGGCAAGCCGTTCTTTTTCAACGGCATCCAGACAGTGTGCCGCATCTGCGAAAATTACGGATATTCCGACTGGACGCGGCGTGCTTATGCTTCTGAAAAGGAGTGGGCCGACGATGCGACCGGTCTAGCGCAGCGGATCGGCTACAACGGCTTGGCGGTCGCGGCTACTGCAGATGTAGCATTCGCAGCTGGAGCGCGGCGCGGAATGGTCTATTTCACGTATCTTGGGTGCGGCGACGGTGGGCCGGCTCTAGTGAACCGGAATGGACAGCGGCTGCCGGGACTTGCGGATCCGTTCGACGAAAACTGGAGAAACAGATTGCGCCGCCGAGCAGCAGATGTGGGAAAACGGTGGAACCGCGATCCGGCTTGCATCGGATTCTTCGTGAACAACGAAGCGCATCTGGAGGGAAATCTCGCAGGGCGTTCTTCTTCGGGATTCGTTTACTCGGATGCGTGCGGCGGGGAATTTGTCCGCTGGCTGCGCGAACGCTACGGGAACGATCTGCAAATGCTGAATCTGGCGTGGTTCGGCAAAGCGGAGACGGAGTATCTCGCGAGTTTTGAGGATGTACTGGTGAAAAAGCCGGACCCGCTGGGCAAAGTACCCTTCATGGCCGACCCGACCGCAACCGCAGCGCTCGCGCAGATCGGCCGACGCTTAGGCGGAGATGAACACGACGGCAAGAAGGGGCGCATGCGCAAAGATTTTGACGATTTTGCAGTGCATACAGTCAAGGTTTATGCCGATTACGTGCTTAAGACTATGCGTGAATTCATGCCGGACAAACTCATTGGCAGCAACCGTTTCATGGGCGCATCGACCGAAGCGATGCTGGAAGCGTGGAATGATTACGACCTGATCGCATGGAACTCCTACCCGATGTGGGTCTGGAAGGATGCGACATACATCGAGCGCCAGCTGGCCGAAATCCGGAAAGCACACCGTGTCACGGGTAAGCCGGTGATGCTGACCGAATGGGGTGTCCAAGCGCTGGATGTGCGCATGGCTTCGCCGTCGGCGCAGCTGCTGACGCAGACGGAACGCGGCGAGGGCTACGGCAAAGTGGTGAAACAAGTCGTCGAATCCTTCCCATTCATCGTCGGAATGGTCAATTTCGGCTATCAGAATCTGGCGGATAGCGAAGGGCAGGGCTGGGGAATCGTGGATAACGATGGACAGCCTTATTATGACTTCATCTCCGGCATCGTCACAGCCAACCGATGGCTTGATAATTATCTGATGGAGAAGGAGTGACATCAACTCCCGGGTGGGGGGGCGTAATCCGAGAAGAACCCCCGGAGCTTGCGCCCCGGGCACAGAACAGGTGGCGCGTGCGGAAAGACAGCACCCTCCGTTTCCGTCCGTTAAAATCCGTTCTCCTCCGTTTCCGTTGAAAAAATCCGTAAAAAAATCAAAATATTTTCAAAAGCGACTTGCAATCCGAAAAAATCCCATTATCTTAACACCCGCGCCGCAATTCAAGCGACGTGAAACAAAAAGCTCTTTGACAACAAAATAGTGTAATACGACGTGCGGGAATGTGCATTAGCGTCGTGGCAATGCATAATTTCCCAAAATAATTAAACTCAATTCTTAAGAATTGTAGTACCTGAATCACGGAGTGGTGTCGCTAGACATCCCTCCGCACGGGTCAAATTTTTCGCAACGGAGAGTTTGATCCTGGCTCAGAATGAACGCTGGCGGCATGGATTAGGCATGCAAGTCGAACGAAGATGCAGCAATGCATTTTAGTGGCGAAAGGGTGCGCAACACGTGAAGAACCCACCCCTCTGTTCGGGATAAGCGCTGGAAACGGCGTCTAATACCGGATGTGGATTTTCCTGGCATCAGGAGATATCTAAAGATTTATCGTGGAGGGAAGGCTTCGCGTCCCATTAGCTAGTTGGTGAGGTAACGGCCCACCAAGGCTACGACGGGTAGGTGGTCTGAGAGGATGGTCACCCACACTGGGACTGAGACACTGCCCAGACTCCTACGGGAGGCTGCAGTCGAGAATCTTCCGCAATGGGCGCAAGCCTGACGGAGCGATGCCGCGTGAGGGAAGAAGGCCTTCGGGTTGTAAACCTCTGTCACCCGGGACGAAATCAATGACGGTACCGGGAGAGGAAGCCACGGCTAACTACGTGCCAGCAGCCGCGGTAACACGTAGGTGGCGAGCGTTATTCGGATTCACTGGGCGTAAAGGGTCCGCAGGGGGCCCTCCAAGCCCGCCGTGAAATCCCGGGGCTCAACCCCGGAAGTGCGGCGGGGACTGGCGGGCTGGAGTATGCGATGGGTAATTGGAACACCAGGTGTAGCGGTGGAATGCGTGGATATCTGGTGGAACACCGATGGCGAAAGCGAATTACTGGCGCATTACTGACCCTCATGGACGAAAGCGTGGGTAGCAAACAGGATTAGATACCCTGGTAGTCCACGCTGTAAACTGTGAGAACCAGGCATGTCCGGGCTGACCCCGGGCGTGTCCAAGCAAACGCGATAAGTTCTCCGCCTGGGGACTACGGCCGCAAGGCTAAAACTCAAAGGAATTGACGGGGGCCCGCACAAGCGGTGGAGCATGTTGCTTAATTCGAGGCAACGCGAAGAACCTTACCCAGGTTTGACATGCAGTGGACGCAATCAGAGATGTTTGTTCCCTTCGGGGCCGCTGCACAGATGCTGCATGGCTGTCGTCAGCTCGTGCCGTGAGGTGTTCGGTTAAGTCCGGCAACGAGCGCAACCCGTGCCGCCATTTACCATCGGTTAAAGCCGGGGACTATGGCGGGACTGCCCGTGTCAAGCGGGAGGAAGGCGCGGATGACGTCAAGTCCGTATGGCTCTTACGCCTGGGGCTGCAAACGTGCTACAATGGCCGGTACAAAAGGAAGCCAAGCTGCGAAGCGTAGCGAATCCCGAAAGCCGGCCCCAGTTCGGACTGTAGTCTGCAACTCGACTACACGAAGTCGGAATCGCTAGTAAAGGGGCATCAGCAACGGCCCCTTGAATACGTTCCCGGGCCTTGTACACACCGCCCGTCACATCATGGAAGTCGGCGCCACCCGAAGCCGCTGAGCTAACCGCAAGGAAGCAGGCGTCCAAGTTGGTTTCGATGACTGGGATGAAGTCGTAACAAGGTAGCCGTAGGGGAACCTGCGGCTGGATCACCTCCTTATACAAGGAGCAGGCAATCGCGATGCGTTCGCGCGGAAGCGATTAGCCAGGTCAGGCACGCTGTATTACACTGTTTTGTCGTTGAAGGAATCCAACGGAAACGGAGGGAAACGGAAACGGATGTGCTGAACTTGCCCGGCTGGTGCTGTCTATGACGCGCAGGTTTAATCAGGCCGCGGACGAGCCGGCGGCCCTACACGTTCTGTGCCCGGGGCGCAAGCTCCGGGAAGAAGAGGATTTTTTTCCCCCCCCCCTACGTTTCCTTGCATCATGACATTTTTTGGGCGCATAGCTCAGTTGGTTAGAGCGCGTCTCTGATAAGGACGAGGTCCATGGTCCGAGTCCATGTGCGCCCACCAGCCCCCCCTTCATTCTCCGCGGCTTTTTTTCTGCCGGGAACGCAGCTTCCCGGCGCGGCTCTTTGGCAACCGGCCGCATGCGCCTTTCCTACACCATTTTGGGCGCATGCGGGGAAAGATAGACTTCCAATTACAACAGAACCGAACAGGCGCCCCCGTTTTTCCGTGGGGGCGCCCTCAAGGACCAACGCCCGCGCCCCCCTTTGCCGGGGAGGCGCGGAGCCAACGTGGCCGGACGCCGAATTTCAGGCGTCCAGACTCTACGGGCGCGCGGCGGATGCCTTGGCGGTGGCAGGCGAAGAAGGACGCGGCAAGCTGCGAAAAGCCCCGGGGAGACGCATGCGGTCTTTGATCCGGGGGTGTCCGAATGGGGCAACCCGGCATCCCACAGGATGCCGCCTCGCAAAGAGGCGCGACACCCGGCGAAGTGAAACATCTCAGTAGCCGGAGGAGAAGAAAGAAAGATCGATTCCGTCAGTAGCGGCGAGCGAAAGCGGAAGTGCCCAAACCCGGGGGCCTGCCCCCGGGGGTTGCGGGACCGGCGCCACGGTGCGGGGGCGGCGAGCGGAAGCGCCTGGAAAGGCGCGCCACAGCGGGTGACAGCCCCTTCCGCGAAGCCCCCCCCGGCCCAGCCGGGATCCCAAGTAGGGCGGGACACGTGAAACCCCGCCTGAATCCGGAGGGCCCACCCTCCAAGGCTGAATACTAGCCACCGACCGATAGCGAACCAGTACCGTGAGGGAAAGGTGAAAAGAACCCCGTGAGGGGAGTGAAACAGAACCTGAAACCGCGCGCCCTCAAGCTGCAGGAGCCCCGCGAGGGGTGACTGCGTGCCTTTTGCATAATGAGTCTGCGAGTTGTCCTCGCCGGCAAGGCCAAGGCCATGCCGGAGCCGAAGCGAAAGCGAGTGCGAACAGCGCGTTGAGTCGGCGGGGACAGACCCGAAGCTGGGTGATCTATCCACGGCCAGGCCGAACCCCCGGTGACACGGGGCGGAGGGCCGAACCAGTGCGTGTTGAAAAACGCTTGGATGAGCCGCGGATGGGAGCGAAAGACCAATCAAACCCAGTGATAGCTGGTTCTCTCCGAAATAG
>CAVGNO010000040.1:0-14123 GCA_963630475.1 Blautia faecis
CTCCTGCAATCGCCCTTGCCCCAGTACTGGGTGTTGAGCACCATCATGCTGTTCTCAACACCGAAGAGAATCAATTGCAGAATCAGCTGAACAAGCGTGCCAAGATAAAGCCCCGCCATCGCTTCCTCGCCAAGCTGCCCTACCATCAGATTGTCGGCAAAGCTGACGCCGAAAGTCAGAAGATTCTGCAATGACAGTGGGATTGCCAGGCATAGCAACCGCTTGTAGAATGACTTGTCGCGAACGAGAAGCATGATAGATACAAAACAGTGTACAAAAAAAGCCTGCGGTGAAATTCCGCAGGCAAATTGTTTGGCAATCCCAAGGAGAATCGAACTCCTATTTACAGGATGAGAACCTGTTGTCCTAACCGTTAGACGATGGGATCATTGTCGATTTTTCGAAAGTGCGCTTAATGTAAGACCATTTTTGCAGATTGCAAATCCCTTCCCCACACTATTTGCAATTAAATCTGCATACTGCTTTATGACGAATGAGCGTGTTGTGCTCGCTTTTGACTATCAATTTTCATCGATGTCTTTCATTCGTCATATTAACTGCAGTGCCATGCAACAAACGAAAATTCGGCAACACCAGTGTACTCCCTCCCCCCCCCAAAAAAAGTGAGAAAAGTGAGTTAGAATTTCCAGCCGCATTCACGCATCAGCTGCATGAAGCGTCTACCGTATTCGATATAATTTGCGATGCATTTTTCCTCGGCATTTTCAGCGGGGAGAGCATGGAAGACTTTATTCATGTGTGGTTCCATGGAGAAGCCGCCGTCGTAACCGGTTGCAAGCAGATCGGTCACAATTGCGCGGACATCGCCGCAGCCATCGCCGGCCCAAGTGAATACGGTATCCGTTGGGGCTTTACCATCTTCGCACGGCAGTGCGGTTGCGTCTTTGATATGCACGTAGACAATTTCCGAGCGCACTTGTTTATAGAATTCCCAGGAAGACTGCAGTGGATATGGTTTTGCGCCGATATGTTTGTAGTTAAAGCAGGGATTACCGGTATCGAAAATCAGTTTCAGTGCGGGGTTATTCACTTTTCCCAGCAGTTTCAGCGTATGCTTATAGCTCATACCGCCATAATTCATGCAATTTTCATGACCGTAGATAATTCCATTATCCGCGCAGATTTTTACGAGTTCGCCGACTTTGCGGAAGATAATTTCTTCCAGTTCTGGGGAGTCCGGCACTTCATCATCGGGATGCAGGAAGCTCATTCCGCGCACCATCTTGATGCCGAGTTTCTGCATACGCGGCAATGCGGTAAGCAATTCCTTGCGGCTCTTTTCAAAATCTTCCTGTTTACGCGGATGGCAAGCCCAATTGGCGATTGCGCTACCGTAACAATTGATTGACACGCCACTGCCAGCGAGCAGCTCTTCGACTTTAGCGAATTCTTCATCGCTCATCGTGCCAAGCATCTTATCATAGATCATGCGTGACTCGATATAATGCCATCCCAATTCTTTGGTCACTGCTATCTGTTTTGCAAAATCCGCACTGGCCTCATCGGCAAATCCCGTAAAAAACATCGTTGTGCAAATCCTTTTTTGTTGTGATAAAAAAATTAATCGCCTAGGTGGGCATTACCGCGTTTTAGATAGGAGACGTAGTCGTTAGCTGCTTCCTCCATTGTCATCAATGCCGCAGTATAGCCGGCGACACGAAGCTTTGATATATCCAGGCAAGTGTAGTACTGATAGCGCGGGCGCAATTCTTCCGGCATCTCGATATACTCGATTTGCACCGGCTTGCCTGCAGCGGCAAACATTGCGCGTGCGAGGTCATTCCAGCTGCGCGTTGCGCCAAAGCCGATGTTGTACAATCCTTTGCATCCAATGCCGTCATTCATGAAGAATATCGTCATTTTAGCAGCATCTTTGACATAGAGGAAATCGCGCACTTGTTCACCGTCGGCATATTCCGGACGGTAGCTCTTAAACAGCGCGACTTTGCCGCTTGCGTTGATTTGTTCCCAGCAACGCAGGAACATACTGCGCATTTTTCCTTTATGATATTCGTTTGGGCCGAAGACATTCGAGTATTTCACGCCGACATAGCGTGCATTTCCGCGTTCAAAATTGCAGTTATGCAGTAAATACTGGTCGAACATCTGTTTTGAGTAGCCGTATTTATTC
This sequence comes from Blautia faecis, assembly GCA_963630475.1. Classification (GTDB taxonomy): domain Bacteria; phylum Verrucomicrobiota; class Lentisphaeria; order Oligosphaerales; family Oligosphaeraceae; genus CAKUJM01. Next base: position 2,153 of record CAVGNO010000040.1, read on the forward strand.
AGCGGACGCAGTGCGGCAATTGTATTTTCGTCATCCTTGAAGCCCTGTTCGCCATCGCCATAAGTCGCAGCGCTGGACGCATAAATCATACGTGCGCCGACTTTGCTAGCGTAATCTGCCAAATCGCGGCTGAATTCAAAATTGTTTTTTGCCAAGTAGCTGGCATCCACTTGCGTTGTATCCGAGCATGCGCCAAGATGGAATATTACTTTGAAACGATATTTTGCACCGAGTGTGCGCTCGGTCAGCATTTTGGCCAATTCATCCTTTTCAAAATAATCGACATACTGCAATGCGCGCAGATTCTGCCACTTTTCACCGCAATCCAGATGGTCGGCTATCACAATATTGCAATAGCCCTGATTGTTCAATTCATGGACAATTGCACTGCCGATCAGCCCTGCTCCACCGGTAACTAAAATCAATGTATCTGAAGGTTGTTTGAACATAGATAAAACATCCTCAAAGCGATGCATCATGTCTTTTTTTCTCTTCATGATGCATCGCTTTTTTACTAGTTCTCCTGCTCGTGATTTTCCAGCTCGGCATCATGCGATGCTTCCAATTCAGCCTGTTCGGCTTCCTGCCGCGCTTGGAAATCAGCAGACTGCTCGGCGAGTTGCTGTTCCTGCTCGCTTGCAGCGGCATTAGCTGCGCTGTCTTCCTCGGAAAGCTCATCGACCAGCGAGACATTCGCAATTGCATCGCCCTTCTTGTTGCTATTGAAGCGCATCACAATTACGCCGAACGCATTACGCGCAGTGCGGCGCACTTGTGCAACGGGGATGCGAACTGCCTGACCGAGTTTGGAGAGCATCAGGATGTCCTGCTTGCAATCCGCAGGAATCTGCAATGCTGCGACAACAGTGTCGCCATCACGCAATTTGATTGAGATGACGCCTTGTGCGCCGCGGCGAGTCGCGCGGTATTTGTAACCGCTGCGGTCTTCTGCGACTGCGGCATCATCGCCATTTTCGGCCACTTCGGCATTCTCTTCCGCGTCCTCGGGTTCTTCTGCGACATTATCGGTGTCATCCGGCACATCGGAGTCTTCCGCGCCCTCGGGGACAGGCGCAGCAATCGTGACGTCAGCATAGCCAATTGGCGTGCGCTTGCCCATGCCATTCGCAGTAATTACTAGCAATTCATCTTCCGGCTCGACGACTGCCATTGAGACTACGCTACCCGGCGTGCCGTCGGGATTATCCAGCAGCTTGATGCCACGGACACCAGCGGCAATACGGCCCATTGCGCGCACTTGGCTTTCATGGAAACGCACTGCACGGCCGCTTGCACTGGAGAGCAACAGCTCGTGATTGCCGTCGGTCAGCTGTGCATCAATCAAGTCATCGCCTTCTTTGAATGTGAGTGCGCGTAGACCCGCACGGTGGAGATTTTTGAAGAGAGACAGCCGGCAACGCTTAATAATACCGCGCTTCGTGACCATCACGACATAGTTATTCTCCAGATCAGTATTTTTCTCGTCGTAGGAGATTACTGCGCGAATTTCCTCATGCTGATCCGGATGCGCATCATCGCGATAGAGATTGAGGACATTGGCGATAAAGCGTCCGGCATCCCCGCGGCCGCTTTCCGGGAGTTGATATGCGCGATTCAGCTTATAGACGCGTCCGTAATCAGTAAAGAAGAGTAGCGTATTATGGCTGCGAGTTGAGAAGACCATCTGGACTGTATCGCCGTCTTTACGCGTACGCATGCCGATGACTCCGCTGCCGCCACGATTCTGTGCTGCGTATTCTTCTGCACTGCAGCGCTTGATGTATCCGCCATTCGTCAGCGTGACCATGTAGATCTCGCGTTTCGTGAGGCCGTCCATATCCTGCTCACCCTCAATCGCTTCAATGCGTGTACGCCGCGGTGTGTTGAATTTCGCTTTAGTATCAAGCAATTCTTCACGCACGACTGCCATGATATTAGCGCGGCAGGACAAAATTGTCTTCAAGCGGTCAATCTCTTTTTCGAGTTCATCGCGTTCCGCTTTCAAGTCATCGACTGCCAGTTTGGAGAGCTGGCTCAAACGCATATCCAAAATAGCGTTGGTCTGCACTTCGTCCAATCCGAAGCGCGCCATCAGTTTCAGCTGTGCGTCATTACGGTCGTCTGCGCCACGGATAATTGCGATGACTTCATCGATTGCGGCCTGTGCAATTAGCAATCCGACGACAATATGCTCGCGCTCCTGTGCTTTGCGCAAGAGATATTGCGTCCGGCGTGTAATCACATTTTCGCGGTGGTCGATATACGCTTCCAGTATCTGCTTCAGCGTCATTGTACGCGGGCGGTTGTGATCCACGACAAGGAACTGCGCGGCAAAATTGCTCTCCAGCGGCGTCAGCTTATAGAGTTCATTAAGCACGACGCCTGGCGTTGCATCGGCTTTCAGGCCAATTTCGATGCGGATACCGACGCGATCCGAAGTATAGTCGTTGATATTGGCGATGCCCTTCACAATGCCATCCGATGCCATCTTGCCAATCTTTGTGACCATCTCGGCTTTGTTGATGCCATACGGAATTTCAGTCACGACCAGCGTATCGCGGCCAGTGCGGTCATTGTGATGCACTTCGACTTTACTGCGCACACGCACTGTGCCGGCGCCAGTGCTGTACAATTGACGAATCCCTTTGACGCCGCGTATAATGCCGCCGGTGGGGAAATCCGGTCCCGGCAATACTGTAAGCAAGTCCTCGACTGTGCAATTCGGATTATCAATCAGCATCACCGCTGCGTCAATTGCTTCGCCGAGATTGTGAGTCGGGATATTTGTTGCCATGCCAACACCAATGCCCTGCGATCCATTGACGAGCAAGTTCGGGAATGCAGCAGGCAATACAATCGGCTCGACATCCTTGCCGTCGAATGTATCGCGCATATCGACAGTTTCCTTATCCAGATCCGCGAGCAACGCTTCGGCGGCTTTACCCATCTTACATTCGGTATAACGGTAAGCTGCCGCACCATCGCCGTCGATTGAACCGAAATTACCATGTTTGTCAATCAACGGCACGCGATAGGAGAAATCCTGCGCCATGCGCACAATCGTGTCATATACGGCAGTATCGCCGTGCGGATGGTAATTACCAATCACTAAACCGACGACTTTCGCGCATTTGTTGAGCCCGCCGCCATTAGTGAAGCCGCCGCGGAGCATCGCGTAGAGGATACGGCGTGCGCCTACTTTCAAGCCGTCACGGACATCGGGAATTGCGCGGCCGATATTGGCAGAGACGGAATACTGCAGATACGCATTGCGCATCAAGCCATTGACGCCGGTCGGCAAGTCATTGCGAATAATTGCGCCCCACTCCTCGGGAGTCAATGCGCGCTGTGGTGTTTTTTTATTATTGTCAGCCATGTTCTATTGCAAAGTCAAAATTCAGAAAGTATTTTTCGGATGTCAATGCCAGACTAGATATCGGGGTTGAGGACGGAGTCGGCATTTTCCTCGATGAATGCGCGGCGCGGCGCGACATTGGGGCCCATCAGCAGATCGAATGTCTTGTCGGCCATCTCGGCATCTTCCACTGTCACTTGAATCATCGATCGCGTTGCGGGGTGCATAGTAGTCTCTGCCAGCTCGCTGGCATCCATTTCACCAAGACCTTTGTAGCGCTGAATCGAGATACCTTTGCGCCCCTGCGCAGTCACTGCATCACACAGCCCTTGCAGCGAATTGACTGGCACTGAGCTGCCGAGTTTTTCATCGATAATCTCGACAACCGGCCCGTCGTTGCAATAGAGGCTCTGGATGTCAAAGCCCTGCTCATGCAAACGCGCGGCCAATTCTTCCAGCGCAGCGGATTCAGGCAACCGCACACAGTTGATATCTTCAAGTTTCTGCGGTGCTTCTTCAACTCCGGCGATCACATTGCCTTCTTCATCATATTGGACTTCATTCGCTTTCGCTTCTTCGACAACCGGCGCGTCATTTGCGTCACATTCTTCATTTTGCGACGCAGCGGCTTGCTGTGCTGCGTTAATGCGTTGTGCGGCTTCATTGACAATGCTGTCCGCTTCTTCTTGAGTCCACGCAAAGACAGTTGAATTGACGCCATTTTCACGGATGTCAATCATGAAGAGCGGGAAACTGCCCTTTTCTGCGCGCAATTTCAAGAATTCCTTTGCATGAATACCATAGCGTGGCAGATTGACATCGCACATCCGCAAGCAATCCCGCACGCGCTGAATCAGCGTCCCGACTTGGTCGCCGGGGAGTTCCTCGGCATTCGGACGCCGCAATTTGAGCTTTTGCAATCCGAGGCCGGTGAGCGCGGCATTCATGTCATCTTCAGTTTCGATAAAGCGCGATGTCTTGCCCTTGGTAATCTTAAACAGCGGCGGGCGCGCGACATAGACATAGCCGGCTTCGACGAGCGGGCGCAAGTGGCGGAACAGGAAAGTCAGCACGAGTGTACGGATGTGCGATCCATCCACATCGGCATCGGTCATAATCACAATGCGATGATAGCGCGCTTTCGTGATATCGATTGAATCACCCGCGCCTGCGCCGATTGCAGTAAAGAGCGAGCGAATTTCCTCATTGCGCAGCAATTTATCCGGCGTCGCTTTTTCTGCATTGATCAGCTTGCCGCGAATTGGCAAAATCGCTTGGAAGGAGCTCTCGCGCCCCGAAGTCGCACTGCCGCCTGCTGAATCACCCTCGACAATATACAATTCGCACAGCGACGGATCTTTGCAGGAGCAATCGCGCAATTTGCCGACCAATCCGGCGACCGCTTTGGACGGATCCATCACCGATTCAATCGCTTTCTTCGCACTCTCGCGCGCTTTTGCCGAAAGCTGCGCATGCTCGACCATCAATGCCGCTTCCTTCGGGTGCTCCTCAAAATAGTTGTTGAGCTGTTCATAGACGCCGCTCATCACCAATCCATTGACTTCCGGATTGTTGAGCTTCGTCTTCGTCTGGCTCTCAAACAGCGGATTCTCCACTTTCACTGAGACGACTGCAGACAAGCCCTTGCGGACATCTTCGCTGGTGACAGTCAGCTCCTTGGCATCCTTTTTCGAATCTTTGCCAGTCGGGCGGCGATTTTTCTTCGCGGCTTCCTCCGCCATGCGCTTTGCATAGTTGTTGATTGCACGCGTCAGTGCAGTCAGGAAGCCCGAGAGATGCGTACCGCCATCCTTCGTATTGATGCCATTGACAAAGCTATGGAGCGATTCGTCATAGCCGTCATTGTATTGCATCGCGATGTCGTAATAGAATTCACCACTGCCATCGGAACGGAAATTATGCGCTTCGCCATTGATGAGAATCACCGAAGGCGTCAAGCAAGTGCGCCCTTCATTGAGATATTGGACAAATTCACCAACGCCGCCTTCATAATGGAATGTCTCGATGCGCGGATTTGCGCCGCGGACATCTGTGAGCGTAATCTTGATGCCGGCATTGAGGTACGCTAGTTCGCGCAAACGCTTCGCGAGGATATCCCACTTATACTCCAGGACGCTGAAAATTTGGTCGTCCGGCAAAAATTGCACGGTTGTGCCGCGCCGTGTGCTCTCGCCCAGATCCGTGAGCTGCTCGGTCGTCTTGCCGCGCGAAAAGCGCATCTGATAGCGATGGCCATCACGATCAATCGTCAATACTAGCCATTCCGAGAGCGCATTGACACATGATACACCGACGCCATGCAGACCGCCGGAGAATTTATATGCGGCATTGTCGAATTTACCGCCGGCATGCAACACCGTCAGCGCAATCTCGCATTGCGGCTTCTTTTCGACAGGATGCATTGCAACCGGGATACCGCGGCCGTCATCCTTTACAGTGATCGAGTTATCCAACCCAATCGTGACTTCGATATTTTTGCAGAAGCCGGAGAGCGCTTCGTCAATTGAGTTATCGACGACTTCGTATACCAGCTGATGCAGCCCTTTTTCATCGGTATCGCCGATATACATCCCCGGGCGTTTACGCACCGGATCCAGGCCTTTCAAGACCTTAATTACTGTTCCTTCTCCGGCGGGCGCTACCGCCTGGTTGTCTTCTGGTATCATCTGGTCACTCATTACCGATTAATTCCCTGGGCAATATTAAGCGTTCTGTTGCTGCTATATAACGAAGAGATGACAATCATTCGCCATATCACGAGGCATAAAAAAACGCGCGGCCTCATTCATTTACGCGCGTGCGCGTACTTTAATATATATAGAGCAGATTACAACACCGCCACTACAATAAAATGACCGATTTATCACGCAAAAGAATCAACTTCACGGATTCAGGAACAAATTTTCATCATTCAATAGCCCTATTTTTCCGTCAGAGCGCATTGGAGCTATCATATTATGCAAATTCCCGTTCGGGGAGCTATTTTGTTGTTTTTTTTGCTATGAACAGTACACTGCGCAATCCAGGATGCGAGGATTATTTTTCCTCCGCTAGCAGTCCGGAGAATTCCGGGCTGTCTGCTTTGCGCACTAGTCGTCTTTGGCTATTTTTATTCTTACTGTTTTTTAGTTGCGTGCTATTGCACAAAACCACCGCTTCAAACGCGCAAGTTGCGTCAGCACCAAGCGTCAGGAGCACTGCAACTGCGTTGGAAAGCAGCGCAAATGGTCAGGAAGATGACCGCGCATTCCTGCGTTATCGCGGCATCCAAGGCGTATCCGTATTACGCGGGCGCGAAAACACTTCCAAGCACGAGTGTTTCTCACTACTGACGCCAACCGCATGGTTCCTGGCATCTGGCGTCATAGAACAGATTGCGCTTCCGGCTTGGCACACATATCGGTCCGTTGCGCAAGCACTTTCGATTATCCAGCAATTTATTATTTGTGCATTGCCGTGCCGCGCCGGCCCTTGATATTGCGGTGCGTATTGCATCTGTTTGAAGGCGACGTGATAGTGCGTCGCATCTGACCACAAGCTGGTCGGTACGTCTGTATGTGGCTGTATTCATCAGCCGGGAGTGCGGGTAGATTGTGCCCTGCTCCATGCGACTCATTGTACCATTTTTATATCATGAAAAAGATTCATTTTATGTTGACTGCATTCCGTGATGGATTTCAGTCCGTCTTCGGCGCGCGTGTTTTCTCCAGCGATTTCCTCCCGCTTGTCCATGAGGCCGCAGAAGCCGGATTGAGCCATTTTGAAGCCGGCGGCGGTGCGCTTTTCCAAGCCGCGTATTTCTATTGCAACGAAGATGCGTTTCAAGTGATGGACAAATTCCGTCTTGCCGCAGGACCGGAAGCGAATTTGCAGACGCTCGCGCGCGGCATCAATGTCGTTGGATTGGATTCGCAATCACGCGATATCATCAAATTGCACGCAGCGCTGATGAAAAAGCACGGCATCACGACAATTCGCAATTTCGACGCGTTGAATGATGTCAATAACTTGATTTACAGCGGCACGTGCATCCATGATGCGAATCTGAAGCATGAGATGACCATCACGATGATGGAATTGCCGCCGGGATGCACAGGCCATACTGTCGAATTCTATGAAGGGATATTGCGGCGGATTATGGATGCGCATGTCCCCTTCGATTCGCTCTGTTTCAAGGATGCATCCGGCACTTCATGCCCTCAAAAAGTCTATGACACCATCCGGATGGCGCGCCGGCTACTGGGCGACAAGATGCACATTGCGTTCCACAGCCACGAGACTGCGGGGTGCGGCGTGCTCTCCTATCGCGCTGCATTGGATGGCGGCGTCGATCAGCTCGATTTGTCACTTGCGCCGCTTTCTGGCGGCACTTGTCAGCCGGACATCCTCACGATGTGGCATGCATTGCGCGGTACAAACTATACTCTGGATATTGATCCGCATAAGATCATCAAGCTGGAAGAACACATGAAGGAAGCACTCAAGGACTACTTCATGCCGCCGGAAGCAACCAAAGTCGAGCCGCTCATTCCGTTCAGTCCGATGCCAGGCGGTGCATTGACAGCAAATACGCAGATGCTGCGTGACAATGGCCTCATGGACAAATATCCGGAATTCATCAACGCGATGGGCGAAGTCGTTGTCAAGGGCGGCTACGGCACTAGCGTCACGCCGGTTTCGCAATTCTACTTCCAGCAAGCATTCAACAATGTCATGTTCGGCCCATGGAAGAAGATTGCGGAGGGCTATGGCAAGATGGTGCTGGGATACTTCGGCCATACGCCAGCCGAACCGGATCCGGAAGTCGTAAAGATTGCGGCTGAACAGCTCAAGCTTGAGCCGACAACCAAGAATCCGCTCGACATCAATGACGCAAATCCGGCAAAGGGTCGCAAAGCGGCAACCGCGATGCTCCAGGCCAATTCACTGCCCTGCACTGACGAAAATATCTTCATTGCCGCGACTTGCTTGGAGAAGGGCATTGCATTCCTCAAGGGCGAGGGCAAAATCGGCGTCCGCAAGAATAAGAAAGCCAGCGAAAGCAAGCCGAAGGAAGCCGCACCCGAGGGACCGGTGACCGTCACTATCAACGGCCGTGACTTCAAAGTCGATATCAAAGACAGCGGTCATGCGGAAATCAACGGCAAGAGTTACTCATACAGCACACGCCAAGATGCAAATGGCGCGCAACCCGCACCGCGTCTTGCCGCAGCAGCCGCATCCGATACCGGCGTCTTCAACGAAGTGCGTGCGCAAGTCCCGGGACTCGTCGTGCGCTTCCTCGTCAAACCCGGCGACACCGTCAAAGCCGACACTGCAATTCTGGTCTTGGAGGCCATGAAGATGGAGCAGCCGGTGATTGCGGGTAGCGACGGCATTGTCGCGCGTTTTGAAGTTGCGGAAGGGGAGCAAGTGCAAACCGGAGCTCTGTTAGCGATGATCAAAGGATAGGAAATGAGCTATGGATATCCAATTCTCTAAAGTCTTTCAAGGCTTCGAGTTGCTCGCTTCCCAATTTGAGAGCGACTGGAAGATAGCGGTTGCCCGCATTGCACTCATCATCCTTGGCATTGTGATGGTTCATCTCGGCCGCAAGGGCGTGCTTGAGCCGCTACTGATGATTCCCATGGGATTGGGCATGAGCACAATCAATGCCGCGATGATGTTCTTCGACCCGATCAACATGGCAGCAAAAATGCCGGTTGATCCAACCAAAGTCGGCACGCTGTTTCTCGATTCCATCGAGTCCAGCAATGATAAGCTGATGACGCTATGCCAAATCGACTGGTTGCAGCCGGTTTACACATTCGCATTCAGCAACGGCCTGATCGCATGCCTGATCTTCATCGGCATCGGATCGCTACTCGACGTCGGATTTGTGATGGCACGCCCATATCAAAGCATGTTCATCGCAATCTGTGCTGAATTCGGCACACTGATTACACTTCCGATTGCAATGCTCTTCAAGGGCATGACACTGGGTGAAGCGGCGTCAATCGCGCTAGTCGGCGGCGCAGATGGTCCAATGGTACTCTTCGGCTCTTTGAAGATGGCGCCGGATCTCTTCATTCCCATCACAGTTGTCGCATACCTCTATTTAGCATTGGCGTACGGCGGCTTCCCTTATCTCATCCGCTTCCTAGTCCCCAAGCGTTTCCGCATGATTGCAATGCCTCCCGAAAAGAACCGCAAGGAGTTCACTTCTTCCCAGAAGTTGATCTTTTCGGTGATTGCATGCGTGCTGCTCTCATTCCTCTTCCCGGTAGCGTCGCCACTCTTCTTCTCGCTCTTCCTCGGCATCGCAATTCGTGAATCCGGGTTGGAGAAATTCCGCTTCCTAGTGAGCGAAATCATCCTCTATGCGTCTACACTGACGCTCGGCGGATTGCTCGGCGTGCTGTGCGACGCAAAGACCATCATGGATCCGAAAGTCCTGCCGTTGCTGTTGCTCGGTATTATCTCACTGGCGCTTTCGGCAGTCGGCGGATTGTGCGGCGGATACATCATGTACTTCTTTACCGGCGGCAAATACAACCCGGTCATCGGAATTGCAGGTGTCAGCTGTGTCCCAAGCACCGCGAAAGTTGCGCAAAAAGCAGTCTCGCATGACAATCCTGGCGCAATCATCATGCAATACGCACTGGGCGCCAATATCTGCGGCGTCATCACAACTGCGATTATCACTGCGGCATATATCTGCCTCATCAGCAAATAAGGAGCTCAAATCATGCTACAGGCATTCTTAATCATGCTGGTTGCGTTGGCAATCACTGCCGTGACCGGCTTCATCATCGCGCTACTCATTCATGTCCTCACCATCCTAGTACAGCTCAAAAAGCCGGCAGCTACTGCGGCTGACGAGGACGAATTGGCGGCGCTCGCACTGGCGATTGCGCTACGCAAACGCGCATAACGAGAGCGGAACGGTGTTTTTTAACAAGAAAAATGCATAAAAATAGGAGAAAATACTCGAAAGTGACTTGACGAACTGCAATATTGCATTATCTTAAGCACCGTTCCAAAACTAAATGGAATCAAGAACAAAAAGCCGACATAGCTCAATGGTAGAGTAGGTGGCTGTTAACCACTTGGTCGCAGGTTCGAGCCCTGCTGTCGGCGCCATAATATTATATAACACACCCAGTAGAGTTCTCCTCCTATTTCTCTACTGGGTGTTTTTTTTTTGTTACTGCAATCATGTTTACATCCGGAGAACAATTTCCTCAAGCAAGTGCGCGCATCTTCCTAGTCGGCATTGGCGGCATCGGCATGAGCGGCTTGGCGCAATTTCTCGTCAAATGCGGCTATACAGTTGCCGGAAGCGATCGCGCATTGAATCAGTCTGCGATGCGACAACTCTTCGATGCATTGCGCGCACAAGGAATTGAACTCTATCCGCAAGATGGCAGCGGCGTGAAGACTTTTCATCCAGACGCACTCGTGCTCTCCAGCGCAATTGAAAATGACAACCCGGATTTGACCGCATTCAGCGGACCGCTCTTTCATCGCGCTGCGATTTTAGCGACGTTATGCCAGCGCCAGCAGTGCGCATTCATCGGCGTCGCCGGCTCATGCGGCAAGACTTCTGTAGCAGCATGGATAGCTAGCGTGCTCGCCAATCTGCATTTCCCCATCACAATGATTAATGGCGGATATGTAAATGATTTTGCGGCTGAACTGCGTCCCGGTAATTTCTTCACCGCCGACCATCCGCAATTTATTATCGCGGAAATCGACGAAAGTGACCGCTCAATCGATTACTATGCGCCAGACTACGGCATTGTCCTCAATATTGGCGATGACCACTATGGACGCCAAGAGCTGGCCGATGAATTCAACAAATTTCTCGCGCGCTGCAAATGCGCTGCAATCGCGCCTGCATCGCTAAAAACACTCCTGAATGCCAAAACGTATTTCGACGATACGGTTCATGGTTACCGCACGGATGCATCCGGAATCTATTTCACTTGCGACGAGCAGCAATTTCATAGCAGCCAATGCGGACAGCATTCCGCAATCAATGGCGCAGCAGTGTACGCAGTGCTGCGCCAAGCACTTGTAGCAACGCAACTCTCCAGCCAGGCCATTGCAGACGCTATGGAAAAATTCAAAGGCGTGCGTCAGCGTTTCGATATCGTCGTAAATGACCCAAAGACTGGCCATATTGTCATTAACGACTATGCGCACAATCCCGAGAAAATTGCCGCTGCAGTGAATGCCGCTCAAGAGCGTTTCGCGCGGCCGCTGACCATCCTCTTTCAGCCGCACGGCTTCAAGCCGCTCGAATTCATGCGCGCGCCGCTCAAGCAAGAACTGCAGCGCGTTCTGAAAAAAGAAGACACATTTGCATTCCTGCCCGTCTATTATGTCGGTGGGACGACATCATTTGCTCCGAGCTCGGAAGAAGTCGCGCAAGAATACGCAACCGCAGGGATGAATGTGAAATACATGCCGTCTCGCGAAGCCGCCGCTGAATATATTGCAAGCAAGCAAGACACAGTCTGCCTCGTCCTCGGCGCACGCGATCCATCACTCTATCAGTGGTCCTGTACACTTTAAGACAACACAATGTCACTGGAACATTTCAAATGCCTG
>CAVGNO010000041.1:0-14081 GCA_963630475.1 Blautia faecis
AGCCGGGCGATTGCGTCATCGTCAGCCCCAATCAGATTCATTGGTATGGCTCGTGCAAGAGCAGCTTGTATGTCGAGGACTCGGTCTGCTTCACCGGCCCAGTCGCGGACATGCTGTTCCGTAGCGGCGTCCTCAGCACAGGGAAGTACAAGCTCGGCAATTCTCGCGTGCTTCTGCCAATTATCGAACTAGCGCTAAATCCGACTGCAGAAGGGCAGATTGCCGCCAATATCGAACTGGAAAAGCTCATCTTCTCAATCTATGAATTGCGCAAGAGCCTCAATTCCGACAACAAACTCGACGGCATCCTCAAGCTGATGCGCGAAAATGCGGAACGCTGGTATCAAGTCACTGAACTTGCACAATTGTGCGACTTGAGTGACGACCAGTTCCGCCGCATCTTTGTTGCTCAAACCGGCTTGAATCCCAAGGAATATATGGAGCAACTGAAGATGAATATCGCAAGCGAACGACTGCTCGCAGATGATACGCCAGTGAACCAGATTGCGCTATCGCTGGGCTACACCGACCAGTTCCATTTCTCCAAGCGCTTTAAGAAACACCATGGCGTCTCGCCAACCGAATATCGCGCGACATATCGCTTGTGATTATAAATGCATCGCTATCGTTTTTTCATCCAATTCGTTATTGCGTTGCTGCTATGCATGCTGCCGCCGATCGCCGGCGGTGAAATCTGGCATGCCGTGCATTTGAATGATAGCACTCTCGCACTCACTGGCGACTACTCGAACGAATTAACCCGGGATGCCTTGCCGCAATTGGCGTGCGCAAAAGATCTGTCCGGCTGGAAATATGACCAGTTTCTCGAGACGACGCCTGCAAAGCTCATCCTCGCTCATCGTCCACAGCTCGTACGGCTCCTGCGCGATAATCCGACAATCAATATTACGTCGAATCAAAGTACTGCGCTGCGCGTGGAAAAGAGCGGCTTCTGGCTCAATCCGACCGGACTCTTTCGCGCAGATGGCAATCCCGGCGGCGAAAAAATCACGCACAATGCCGAAATCGCATATTTCGTCTTCCTGCAACTCGACCGCGCACTCCTGCCAAATGAAGAACTCGCAATCGCGCTCCCCGATGGCAGCATCGCGAAATATACCCATACACTTGACGCGCCATCCGCGCTCTATAAATACAACCAAGTCGGTTATGCGCAAAACGCTACGCACAAATACGCATATTTGGGCGCATGGCTAGGTACTGCCGGCGCAATGCCGCTCAAACAATATTCCGGCAAGCCATTCAATATCCACCGTGCAGACGACGCATCCGTCGTCTATACCGGCACAATCAGACTCCGCAATAATGACCCGCGCGAAGACAATGGCGCGCCATATACCGGCGAAGAGACTCTCGAACTGGATTTCTCCAGATTCAACACCGCCGGACGATTCTATTTCACAATTGACGGCATCGGCCGCAGCGAAGAATTTGCCATCGGTGATGACGGCGTCGCCGAGTCATTCTACATCCATGCACGCGGACTCTATCATAAACGTTGCGGCATCGCAAAGGACTCCAAATACACTAACTGGCCATCCGCAAGCTGCCATGAGACTGTCTATCGTGGGAACTTCCCTGCACACGAACGCCACTATGGCGCAGGCGGACGCAATCGCGACTACGGCTTCTCCGATGCGCTCGGAAACAGCGTCTCCGTCAAAACATTCGATTTAATCGACGATTGCTCGCCGCGCAATGCTCCAGCCGTCACCGTTCATGGCGGATGGCATGATGCAGCGGATTATGACCGCAGGCCACTTCACCTGGAAATTGTCGGCGACCTCGCGACAGTCTATCTTCTGCGGCCGCAGAACTTCTGCGATGGTCAGCTCAATATTCCGGAGAGCGGCAACGGCATCCCCGACATCCTCGATGAAGCGACGTGGGGACTCACGCATCTGCTTACTGCACAGCAGGATGACGGCGGCGTCGGCACGTGGTTTGAGACTGTTCGCCATCCCAAACCCGGCGACGGCACTGCAGCGCAAGACCAGAACAAATACTACATCGCATGTGCAACACGCGCCAGCACAATCGAGTATGCCGGATATGCAGCACTGCTTGCGCTTGCGCTCAATAAAGCCGGCGCTACCACTCAAGCCGAACTCTTCCGCACATCCGCTGTCCGCGCATGGCAATTTGCGATGAATCCGAAAAACCGCGTCGTCAAAGTCTATTACTACTACGGCGGAACGATCTTCTACCGCGAGAGCGCAGATCTGCCGGCAGAATTTGTCATCAAAGCCGCATGCGCACTGGCCGAACTCTGTGATGACAACCGTTACTTGGAGCCCGCGATTGATGCGCAGGATCGCGCACTCGCTGTCATGAAGGACGAATCCTGGCGCTGGTCGCCCTTCATCTGGTTTGAACTCGAGCTTTTCCCAAAGCGCACAGAAGCGCTGGACCGCGTCGCACTCGCACGGCAAAGACAGCTCCTCGAACAAGCGGAGAAGATGCTCGATCAGGAGCAGAATGCCTACCCCTACCGCATACCGTGGTTTGCGCCCGAAAGCGGCTGGGCGCACACGATGGCTTGGGGCACATTTCATCCACTGCGCCGCGCACGCTTTTTAATTGCCGCTCATGCTATTACTAAACAACGCGAATACATCGATGCGGCTTATATTGCGTACGATTTCCATAATGGCGCAAACCCATTCGGGACAACGATGACCAGCGGACTGGGCAAGCGCTACCCCGTGCGATTCCTCGATCTGCCATCGTATGCCGACGGCATCGCCGAATTCGTCCCCGGCATCACGCCATACCGCAATACATTCGGCATCTCGCGAGACGACATCAAACTGGCGCACGGACTCTTCTTGAAAGAACGCGACCAAATGAAATTTGACGGTGCCGCACTCTCGTTACTGCCGCGTGAAGGCCTCTCCGAAGAACAGTGCGTCGAAGAACTCTCACGCACATGGCCGATCTGGCGGCGCTACGCCAATGTCGAAGGCTACAGCGTCCCAGCCAGCGAATACACCGTCTGGGAGACTATCGCGCCCGCTGCAACCGTCACCGGATACCTGCTGAATCGCGCGATGCCGCCTAAACGCGCGTGGAACCGCATTCCCGCCACTGACATCCGTTCTCTTCCCGGCTACGCGCCGTTACCATAACTACTGCTCCTGTTGTTATTTTGTTAGAGATTTTTCTTTTCATCGACGCACTCGGCTGGAAAATCGCCAACGAGTATAATTTCCTTGCGGATGAATTGCCCTATCGCCAAGCGCTGGGGATGCAATTCGGCTATTCCTGCGCGGCAATCCCGACTTTATTATCGGGTCAGAAGCCGTCAGTGCATGGCCACCTGTCGCTATTTCGCTATGCGCCTCAAGAGTCGCCATTTCGACCATTCGCGTATCTTGCGCCATTCTTCAAACCCGATAGCTTCTGGGCGCGCGGACGCGTCCGCAATCAGCTCTCCAAGCTGCTCAAACGCATCTACGGCTTTACGGGATACTTCCAAATCTATAACATGCCAATCAAAAAGATCGCGGCGATGGATTATTGCGAAAAGCAAAATCTCTTCATCAAAAATGGCATGGCGCCAATCGCAAATCTCTGGGATATGCTCGAAGAAACCGGCATTTCCTTCCACATCTCCGACTGGCATCGCCATGACGCAGAAAATATCCAGATTGGCATCGATGAAATCAAGAAGGGCACAGAATTCCTCTTCCTCTATACTGCCGAACTGGACGGACTCCTCCATCAGCATATCCGCAATCCCGAAAAAATCGCGGAAAAGCTGCGGTGGTATGAAGAGCTGATCCGACCACTGCTGGCAGCCGCAAAAGCGTCATGCCCCAATGCACGCATCACCGTCGTCTCCGATCACGGCATGACGCCACTGACGCATACCATCGATGTCATGACGCCACTGGAAGCTAGCGGATTGCGCTTCGGCAAAGACTACGGCGCGTGTTTTGATTCTACTCTCGCGCGTTTCTACTATCTCAATGACAACGCAAAAACGCGCATCCGCTCAATTATGCAGCAATTTTCCGCTGATTCCCATCTGCTTACGCCGGAAGAGGAAGCGCGCTATGGCATCGCTAGAGATGACCGATTATTCGGTGATGACATCTATTTGGCCAATCCCGGTGTCCAGCTCATTCCATCCGATATGGGTCGCAGGCCACTCAATGGCATGCACGGCTACGCACCGGAAGACGCCGATTCTGTCGCGTCACTACTCTCCAATGCGCCATTGCCTGCAGAAACACGCGAGCTAGCGGACGTATTTCACATCATGCAAGAGCGTGCCAACGCTATCAAGGAGGCACAGCGATGAAGATTCCGCTGCTGAAAAATACGCTCACGACATATATCAACATGGTCGTGAGCTTGCTCCGCGGCATCCTCGTCACGCGATGGATGATCGAAAAGCTCGGCGAGACCAACTACGGCCTCTGGACGATGCTGTGGTCGTTCTTCTGTTGCTCGCTACTCCTCGACTTCGGCCTCGGCGTCGCCGCCCAGAAAGCAACCGCAGTCGAACTCTATAAGAAGGACACGCACAAATACAACCTGGTCATCTCGTCCGTCTTCTTCTTCCATGTCGCAATGACCATCCTGATTATAATCGGAACCATCGTCGCGGCATTCTTCACGCACGAGCTCTTCAATCTGCCCCCCGAACAGGATGTCACATACTACCGTGTCTGCTTCCTCATCTTCGGCATCGGCTCCGCAGCGCTCTTCCCCTTCGGCGTATTCACCGATATCCTGACGGGGTGCCAACAGATCTGGCTGTGCAATAAAGTCTTCGTCATCTCCAGTGTTATCGAGCTACTCGGCACCGCAGTCGTATTGCTCTCTGGCGGCGAACTGATTGCGCTGGTCATCTTCATCATGCTCCTCCAAGTCTTCACGAAGGGACTGCTCACTTACTACGCATGCAAAGCCGTCCCCAGCCTCCGCCTCATCTTGAGCTTCAATAAGCAGATCTATAAGGAAATCTTCAATTTCAGCGGGATGGTCTATATCACATCGATGTGCCGGCTCGTCTGGGAACGCGGACCCGTCTTCTTCATCGGCGCATTCTGCGGCAGCGGCGCAAGTGGCGGACTCGTCCCCGTCTCCATCTACCAAGTCGGCGTCAAACTCACCGTATTGATGTCGTGGCTGGCCGGCGCGTATCAGAAAAATATCTCGCCGCTGACTGCACGCCTGCATTCCCATAAGCGTTATAAAGCACTCGCGAATATCCTCGTCAATTCAATGCGATGGAACAGCTTCTTGGCCACTGGCATGACATTCGGAATATTGCTTTGCGCACCACAGCTCATCCGCTGGCTCTTCCACTATACCGAAAATATCGACCAAGCGGCATATATCTGCCGTATCACTGTCCTCTCCGTGTGGTTCTGGCTTGTCCTCAATAACATCCCCGAAGAATACTTGCTGATGGCCGAACAGCATAAATTGCTCGCATTCGCATACGTCATCGAAGCACTCCTCTTCGTCATCCTCACTGTCGCTGTCCTGAAGTATAATAAAGCGGTCGAAGCCGTCATGTGGACTTCCATCATCTCACGGCTCATCCCCGCATGCTTCATGATGCTCCCAGTGACCATCAAGAGAGGCCACATCAAAATCCGGCGCCTCATCATCCAAGCAATCGTGCGGCCATTCATCGCGATCATCCCCGCGGCAGTTGTCGGCTGCGCGCTCTATCCATGGCTCGTCGCACGCACAAACGACTTCGGTGTCATCATCGGCACCGGCATCACTTCCGCTGTCATCTATATCGCTACTTCCTACTTTATCGTCTTCACTAGCGAGGAACGACGCAGAATGTGGCGTTATATTTTGAAAACAGTTGGTGATAGATAGATTCATTACGGTTTCTTCTCATGAATTACGAATTTGAACAAATTAATCAAGTATTGCTCGTAAAAATCGATGGGCGACTCGTCGCAGCTTATGCAGAGGACTTCCAAAATCAAGTCCTCGACCACATGGACAACTGCAAAAATATCGTCGTCGATCTCGCAAAAATGACGCATATCGACTCCTCCGGACTGGGCGCACTCGTATTCCTCCTCCAGCGCACCAATGCTAACGGCGGAACCGTGAAGCTGGCGTGCCTCCAAAGCCGCCCGCGCATCATCTTCGAAATTACACGCGTCTTCCGCGTCTTCGAAATCTTCGATACAGTCGATGCCGCTATCAAATCGTTTGATGAATAAACGGAATGCCAATTGAGTAATTCTGTTTCAATACTCGTTCGCTCACACAATGATGTGCAGTTTGCCGCAGCGACACTCAAGATGCTGTTGCAACAGAAATGCACATTGCCATTTGTCATCTATAGCTGTGACGACGCATCATCCGATGGCACTGCCGATGTGATTCGCGCATTTCCCGAAGTGAAGATTATCCCGCGTCCCACCGGCGAATACTTCCCCGGACGCACGCTTAACCACATGGTCCGCGCTAGCACCGGCGAGATTGTCGTCTTCAATAACGCCGATGCCATCCCGCAAAATGAGCACTGGTTGCAGAATCTTATCGCGCCGCTGCTTGCAAATGAAGCCGACGCCGTCTATGCCAACCAGATCCCGCGCCCCGATGCTCAATGGCTCGTCCGCAAAGACAGCGAACGCGCATTCGGTGATGGCAAAATCGCCGCATCCTGGCGGTTCTTCTTCTCGCTGGCATCGTCCGCAACACGCCGCGACGAACTGCGCGCAAATCCGTTCGATGAGACATTCAAGTACTCTGAAGATATCGAGTGGGCGCACCGCCGCAATATCCGCATCAAATACGTCGCCGACGCTATCGTCGAACACTCGCATAATTATACGCCGGAACAGCTGAAAAAACGCTTCTACGGCGAGGGCTACGCCGATGCACGCATCTTCCATGCCGTCCCCGGCATCCCCCGATGCATCGCCGGAGCATTGCGCGAAACACTGCGCGATTGCATCTACCTCCTTAAACACCCCCGCGGCATCGCCGAGCTGCCCAGCGCACTCCGCCGCCGGTGCATCCAGAAATTCGCTTATCGCAAAGGCGCACTCGATGCAATCAAAGAAAACAAAGGTGAACCTGATTCCGTGGAGTTAGAGAGTTTTGTGTCAGAACGAGGAATTTCGAAGGAGCGTACCGGGAGTACGTGACTGAGAAATGACGGCGGTCGTGAGTGCGAATTTTCGGTTCTGGCGGCAAAGCGCCACACACGATGACGCGAAGCGCGTGTGATGCCGCGACGCAGACTGGATTGGAAATTCGCACTCATGACCGATTTATGGAGCAAAAGAATCAACTCCACGGATTCAGGATTTATATTTAGCAGAATGCGTAACAGCGTGTTAATATAATAGACGGACACAGCGGAATTTTCAGCTCTGAATCGGACTTGCAGAAGAATTGAAGAAGTTTCTTTTTGCCATCATAGTTTTCAGTTTTTGCTTACTGTCGAGCCAAAACAGCTGGTGTGCGTCGGGGCGGCGTCATTATGACTTGCAGCGCAGTGAAGCATTGATAAAATGCGGCGAAGCGCTGGTGAATAGTGGTGGCGGTCCCCTCTCGCGTGAAGTGATGAATGAGCTGACACCAGCACTTGCGACAATTCCGCAAAGTGAGAGCCTGGTAGCGCTGCTCAATGAGCGCACGGAGTTGCATCGCATCTATGAACGCGCGGCAGAATTGCTGTCGAAGGGCAAATACAACGAGCTCTCGGCGCTAATCGATGAAGCCGAGGAGAGTGGCAAAGCGACCGCATACTTATTGCAGCTGCGGGGATTGCCATTGGCATTTCAGGCATTGTCGCTTTATTGCGCGCGGCGGCCTTACGACAACGCGGAGGATCTGGAGCGCGCGCTGTCGATGCTATCGCCATATCAGCAGAGTCTTTCTGCGTCGCCGGCATTTGTCGCATTCTTGCAGCATGAGCAGGATAACTTGACGCACTTGCGTGTGAATGAGTGGGAGGCGCGCGTTAGTCGGCAGCTGAAGCAGCTGGATTGGGCGCTGGCGACTGCCGGGCGCGAACACGAGTGCAGTGAAATCTTGCGCGAGATGCTCGGCATGAAGACGCAGTCAGGGTTATTGCGGTTGGTTACCGGCACGCAGTCGTGTCGCGCAAGTGCATTGCTCAAGGCATGTCTGGAAGTTTCGGAAAATGAGGAACTAAGCATGCCGGAGGGTGTCTCAACTGAAGAATTTGAGCTTGCGCTGGCTTTGACTTGGGAGCGTCTCACGAAAGCGCAGCGGCATCATGCGCAGCGCTGGCTGTTGCGTTCTGAAGCGCATCCGGTGACGCTGACTGCGCTGGCGATGCAAGCCGGCATGCGCGGATCGCAGAAGCAGTTTGTCGTCGCGCTGAAGAATTGGCGGCAACGCGCGTCTGCGCGGGAGTTGCGCATGGATGCGCCGGCATTTTTACCCGCGATGTTGCAGCTGGCGTCTGGCGGTACACGGCCGTCAGAGATGCAGCGCGCACATTGGCGCGTTGTTGCGCCGGGCGTGCCGGAAATTTTATCGTCATTACATGATTTAGAACCATCGCATTAGATGGCTTACGTTTTGTCAGGATTAAGATAATCCCCATTAAGAAAAAAGAGGAATCTATGAAATTTACGAAATTTTTGACAGTTGCATTGGCAGGTGTATTAGGAGTAGTCAGTTGCAATGCTGAAGAAGCCAAGCCGGTGCAAAGTGGCGATGCATTGGATGCAGCGTTGAAGCAGGCAGTGGCAGAGAAAGCGCCGTCGGTAGACGAGTTGCTGGCGTTTATTCCTGAAGTCGTAGTGAGCTCGGGTGACAAAGCGCTGATTACGCGCGATGCATTCCTCAAGGATGTCAAGCCGGTTGTCGAGCAAGCGCTTGCGCAGGGCATGCCGTTGGATGACAACATGGTGAAGGGCTTCATCTATCAGATGGCGGAGCGCATGTCGCTCAATACGCTGGTGTTGGATGCTGCCAAAGCGAAGGGCATTACTGCGAATGACACCGAGTGCAAAGCAAGTCTCGACAACTTGAAAAAGCAGATGGAGCAGTCAGCGCCGGGTGAATTTGCCAAGGAGCTTGCGGCGATGGGGTTGGACGAAGCCGGGTTGTTGGAGAAGATTCGCGAATCCAATATTGTTGCGACGTATTTGAAGGGCGTTGCGGATGCGGCAGGTGCGGTTGCAGAGAAGACCGAAGCGGATGCAAAGAAATTTTACGACGAGAATCCGCAGATGTTCGCGACTCCGGAGATGTTGAGCGCTTCGCACATTCTTGTGCAATTCCCGTCGGCACAACCGACTGATGAGGAAGTCGCGAGTGCATTGGCGAAATGCAATGACATCAAAGCGAAGCTGGTTGCGGATGCATCCAATTTTGCAGATTTAGCCAAGGAATTTTCGGATTGTCCATCAAAAGCGCAGGGTGGCAGCTTGGGACAATTCCCGCAGGGATCGATGGTTCCGGAGTTCGAAGCGGCATTGCTTGCGCTCGAAGCGGGCAAAGTCAGCGAGCCGGTGCGCACTAAATTTGGTTATCACTTGATTCTGGCGGGAGAGAAGACTCCCGCGAGCAAGCGTGCATTTGACGAAGTCAAGGAGCAGCTGATTGCGTATCTGAACGACATGGAGAAGCGAGAGCATGACGGCAAAGCGGTTGCCGCTGAGTTCGATCGTCTCCGCAAAGCCGCGAATATCAAGATCAATGTGCCCGAGCCTGTGATGCCAGCGATGCCGGCAGAACCCGCGCCTGCGGAAAAATAAATTGAATAGACAGAGCCATGTGCTGAAAAATGGTCATGGCTCTGTTTGCTGCTTCACGATGACGAATGATTTTCCCGGGGATGACAGCGCTGCGCAGCAGGATGTCGATTGGATGCAGCATGCGCTGAAGCTAGCGCGCGATGCGTATGATGCGGGCGAAGTGCCGGTAGGTGCAGTCGTCGTGCATGATGGGGAAATTATTGCTTCTGGCGCAAATTGTGTTGAGAGTGCGCATGACGCCGTATTGCACGCGGAGATAATCGCGTTGCAGGCGGCGTCGCGTGTTTTAGGCGATTGGCGTCTGACGGAGTGCACGCTGTATGTGACGAAGGAGCCGTGTGCGATGTGTGCGGGTGCGGCGGTGAATTGCCGTGTTGGGCGCATTGTATTTGGGGCATACGACCCGCGCATGGGCGGTTGTGGCAGTGCGATGGCGATACACGCGTTTCCGGGGATGTTGCATCGTCTGCCGGTCACGGGCGGCGTGTGCGAAGCGGAGTGCAGCCAGCTTCTCAAGGATTTTTTTCGTGCGCGTCGGCAAGGGCTGGGTAATAGCAAACCGCAGTGAAGAATATCAAGCGGCACATCCGAATTTTCTTCACGACAGTTATTGCGTTGTTGTTGTTGCTTATTGCGATGACTCCGCATGCGCGGCGTTTTGTGACTGCGATGATGACGCCGATCAGCGCATCGGTGAGCGCGGTTGTCAGCGGCATTGGCGGTTTTATTCATTGGATTACGCCGGGTGCGTCGGGCGAGATGAGCGAAGAGCAGCGTCTTACTGCGCAGATTATTGCGCTTGAAGCACAACTGGCGCAGCATCAGGAGCTGGCTGAAAAATACAACGCGTTGCGCAATGCGGCGCATTTGCCGCTGGAGCGCGGTTGGCTGGGGATTGTCGCGGAGCCGATTGCGCGTGATCCGCATTATTGGAATGAAAAGATAACTCTCAATCGCGGCTGGGAGGATGGTGCGGCGACGGGCGCACTAGTCGTCGATTCAAATGGCGCGGTGTTGGGCCGCATCATCAGCTGTGAGCGCCACTCATCTGTACTCGTGACTGTGCTGTCGCCGGAATGCCGCATAGGCTGTTCGCTTGAGGGCGGCATCGCGGGCGGCGCTGGCGTATTGCATGGTATTGGCGAAGCGCGTTATGCGCTCAATAATTATGGCGCGATACTGGATTATCTGGATGCGGGGCTAAATGTGCCACCGGGAAGCAAAATTGTGACATCCGGGCTAGGCGGATGGCTTCCTGAAAACATGTTAGTCGGCGAAGCAGTTGCGTCAGATGACACATCTGGCAATGCGTTAAAAATCACCGATGCGATTCGTGGACAGCTTTATTGTCGTCCGATTGCAAATATCAGCGCATTTCGTTTTGCGGTGATAGTTGTGCCGAAGAAATAGCATCTCATAAAGGAGCGGTAGCGTTATGCTCAATCTGGAGCTGTTGAAGAATTTGATTCATTGCAAAGCAATTACGGAAAATATGGATGCGGTCAATCATGCGACTGAGCTGATGCATGATTATCTGGCGTCCAGGGGATTGCATTGTGTCATCGAAGTAATGAATGGCCGGCGCATTCTTTATGCATCGACGATGAATGACAAGACGCCGGATGTGCTGCTCAATGCGCATCTCGATGTCGTGCCTGCGCCGGATGCGATGTTTGAGCCGGAGATTCGCGACGGCAAGCTATTTGCGCGCGGCAGTGCGGATTGCCAGGGCAATGCGTTAGTCGTCGCGGAGACGTTGTGCGCGTTAGTCGGCAAAGCGAATGTCGGTGCGATTTTTTCCAGTGATGAGGAGACCAGCGGCGCCACGACTGCGTATATGGTAGCGCATGGCTATAGCGCAAAGAAGATAATTCTGATAATTGATGCTGCGCCATACGGCATTGCATACGCGCAAAAGGGCATAGTCTCCGTCACGTTGCGCGCGAATGGCAAAGGCGGCCATGCTTCCGAGCCCTGGGCATTCGAGAATCCGATTGACATGCTGATTGATGGCTATGCGAGATTGCGTGCTGCGTGGCCGGCGCTGCCTGACGATCATTGGGGCAATTCGATGGCGGCATGCGTCATCTCAGGAGGTCATGCATTCAATCAGATTCCGGATACTGCGGAGATGATTCTGAATATCCGCTTCACAGAACCCGGCGATGACAAAGCAATCATTGAAAAAATCCAAGCGACGACTGGCCTGGAAGTCATTGTGAATTCAATTTCGGCGCCGACATTTGTCGATCAGTCGCATCCGGTGATGCAGAGTCTGCAAGCGGCGATGCAAAAGCACTTCCCGGAGCACAAGATTGAGCTCTATCGGATGCATGGCGCTACGGATGCACGGCATTTCGCCAGCATTGGTGTGCCGATTGCGATTCTCGGCACCGAGGGCGCAGGTGCTCACGCTTCCTGCGAATGGGTATCGCTGAACAATCTTGATGAGTATTACACACTGCTGGTCAGCTTTATCCAGAAGCTGGGGTGAATGAAAAAGCACAAGGAGAGTAATACGGATGACAAATACAAATAGCAGTGTAGTCGCGCTAGCGGTCGAGAAGATGATAGCGTTTTATCATGGGAATCTGCATGATATCGACCATTTCCTCAAGGTGTGGGCATTTGCCAGGACGATAGGTGAGCAGGAGCACTTGGGTGGTGACAGCCAGTTATTGCTCGAGCTGTCTGCGGTAATTCACGATATTGCGTGTCCGCTGTGCCGTGAAAAATATGGCAACACGGATGGCAAGCATCAAGAGGCGGAGAGTCCGGCGTTAGTCGATGCGTTTTTTGCTGATTTGCCGGTAGAAGCGCAGCTGGTTAAGCAAATATCATGGATTGCGGCGCATCATCATACGTACACTGATGTCCGGATGATTGAGCACCGCATTCTGCTGGAAGCAGATTATCTGGTCAATGCGGATGAGAGTAATTATCCGAATAGTGCCATCTTGGCGGCGAAGAAGAATATTTTCAAGACCGCCACGGGATTACGGCTATTGTCATCGTGCTATCAAGTGTGAAACAAAGCGGTTGCGTAAACTGCAGGCCTATTTCCAAGGGGCTTGTACGTGGGCGAAAAAATGCACCCCGGAGCTTGCGCCCCGGGCACAGAACAAGGAGCGGCCGTTAGAATCCGTTAGAATCCGTTTTATTCATCGATAGGCATTTCGTCGTCGAGTGCATCGTCATTACCGGCGGGGACCGCTGGAGTTGTGGCGGCTTTTCGGTTGTTTTCGGCCATTTGGCCGGGCATTTTCGCTTGGATTTTTGCGACGATAGCGGCTTCGAGCTGCGGGTCATTTTTGATTGCGTTTTTCGCTTGTTCAGCGCCTTGTCCGACTTGGACATCGCCGAATGAGAACCATGAACCGCGTTTTTCGATAATACCCATATCGATAGCGACGGCCATGATCGAGCCGGCTTTCGAGATACCCTCATTGAACATGATGTC
Source organism: Blautia faecis (assembly GCA_963630475.1). GTDB lineage: Bacteria > Verrucomicrobiota > Lentisphaeria > Oligosphaerales > Oligosphaeraceae > CAKUJM01. Next base: position 13,213 of record CAVGNO010000041.1, read on the forward strand.
GAATTCGCATTCCTGGAAGGGCGCGGCGAGTTTATTCTTTGCGATTTTGACTTTGACTTTATTGCCGAGCGTTTTGCCGTCGGGGCTCTTGATAGAAGCGGTGCGACGGATTTCCATACGCATTGACGCATAGAATTTGAGTGCGCGGCCGCCAGTAGTGGTCTCGGGATTACCGAACATCACGCCGATCTTTTCACGGATCTGGTTAGTGAAGATCATGCAAGTGTTGGTCTTGCTGACGATTGCGGTGAGTTTGCGCAGTGCTTGGCTCATCAATCGCGCGTGGAGGCCGACATGGTTGTCGCCCATTTCGCCTTCAATTTCGGCTTTTGGCACGAGAGCGGCGACGGAGTCGACGACGAGTACATCGATTGCGTTGGAGCGCACGAGTGTATCGGCGATATTGAGTGCGTCTTCGCCGCAGTCGGGTTGTGCGACAAGCAGGTTATCGGTATCGACGCCGATGACGCGTGCGTAACGTGGATCCAGTGCGTGTTCGGTATCGATGAATGCGCAAGTGCCGCCATTTTTCTGGGCATTTGCGATGACATGGAGGCAGATCGTAGTCTTACCGGAGGACTCGGGGCCATAGATTTCGATGATACGGCCGCGTGGGACGCCGCCGATGCCGGTTGCGATGTCCAGGGCCATTGAGCCGGTGCTGATGGTCGGAACCGACTGATTCGACTGATCGCCGAGGCGCATGATAGCGCCTTTTCCGAATTCTTTTTCGATTGATGCGATAGCCAGTTTGAGATTGCGGTCGGACAATTCGGTCGTAGAAACTGCGGGGTCTTTAGCCATAATAGTAAACCTGTGTGTAACCTTGAGTTGCTTCAGTGAAAATTCGAAGATGAAATCCTTGTAAC
>CAVGNO010000042.1:0-3233 GCA_963630475.1 Blautia faecis
TCACGTACTCCCGGTACGCTCCTTCGAAATTCCTCGTTCTGACGCAAAATTCTCGAACTTCACACAATCAGTTTTGTATTGCGTGCGAAGATTATCCGGAAAAGCATTATATTACACACGTTTACGCCGATGATGACCAGCATCGGCGTTTTTTTTCCCAATTTTGCATTGATAGAGATAATATAGACTATGGGCAACCGACATCGCTTTGAAATTCCCGAGCTATTTCCGCAGCCAAAACAGCTGGAGCTCGGGGAAGGCATCAGTGAATTGGCAGTTGATGTGAGGCTTGCCACTACCAACGTCTGGCCGATTCAGCGCAAAGCGCTGCGTTCCATCCTCACAATGGGCGGCGTACGCGTCGTCGCAAATAAGAAAAAATATATTGTCGATGCACGAGTCATTGAGGATGATCCGGAAGCATTCAATTTAAGCGATGTCCCCGAGCCTTGCCGCCGCGATTATTACGAATTACGCGTCCAAGGCAGCGAAGTCTTTGTGCGCTCGCCTTATCAGGAAGGCATGGTCTGGGCTGCACAGACTCTGGCATGCCTCTTCAGATTGATGATCAATGGCATCGCAGTGCCAAATCTGTTTTTGCGCGACTGGCCGACATTGCCCCTGCGTGGCGTTGTCATGGATTGCGACTGGTGGACAGTCCACATGACCAACACTGACTGGTTTACGCTGATTGATTCCATGTCGCAATTCAAGCTCAATTTGCTGGGCGTGAGCGTATACGACTGCATGCAAGCGAATCCGAGCCACTCAAAAGCGCCAGTGGAGGAGTATCTGCTGCTGCCGCTGTCGAATCCGGCCGATCCCGCAGATCCAAAGACATTGGTCAACAGCCGTTATTACAATGCAAAATTTGACCGTTGGTATGCCCATAACACTCCGCCGGCAGTATACGAAAACGACTCCTTCGGCGATGTGATTGCATACGGTAATGAACGCGGTCTCACCGTCTATCCATGCGTCAAGCTCTCTGCGCTCGCGACAATTCTGCCGAAAGCATTTCCCGAGTTGTCGGCACGCAATGCGAAGGGCAAGCCATCGGGCAAGGGCATCTGCATCAGCAGCCCGTCGGCACGCACTGCGCTGACCAAAGTCATGACCAGCATCGTCGAGAAGTACTATCCGACTGGCGTGGATTACTTCCAGATTGGCGTCGATACGCTGATTGATGACGATGCCATTGGCACGCGTTGCCAATGCTCGAAATGCCGCAGTGACGAGAAGAGCAGGACGCTCTTGGAATTCCTCGATTTCATCATCCATGAATTGCTTGGCAAAGGTGTCAAGAAGGTCATTCTCGATGCAGAAATGCTGGGCGAGAATGCCAAGAAGCTCAAAGAAGCTGTCAACGCATTGCTTAAGAAGGATGGCATCAAAGGTCATCTCGTCATCAAATGGCAAGGCGAGCCAAGCGGCAAGAATTGCCGTCTGCATCTGCCGACTCTCAGCAAGATTGCGGATACCGAGACTTGGATCAGCGCAATCGGCTACTTGACACAGCATAATTGCGACAGCTGCGCAGTCGCGGATTCGCTTGTATTGGAGACTCTCAAGAATAAAGCCGACGCCGCATTGCTTAAGCTGCAATTTGACCCGGCTTACATGGCGATGTTTGCCATCCTCGGCGTGCGCTGCTGGGAAACGACTGATGATGACGAAACGATGGAGACGCTCCTCGAACGCTGGGCGAGCATCTATTGGGATAACGCATCCGCGGATTTGATCGAAGTGCGCCACGAACTGCTCGAACTGGCTTCCTCGCCACTTCACATGATGTGCATGGCCGGTGCAGGATATGCCGCTTATGGCAATGAGGACTGTGTCGAACAATTCCCGCTCTCCGCGCTCACCGTACTGGAAAAGAATGGCAAGGACACTATCAAACAGCTGGAAGAGCTGGCAAAACGCGCAGAAGCCGCGCTGGAAACTGTCAATGGCTATATCGACAATCGCCACTGGAATGACTTGCAGCGCATGTCGCTTCAGAGCCTTATCGCCAATGCAGCAATCATCAAAGTCAATGTCCGTTTCATGATTCTGCTGCTGACTTTGCATAAGACCGGCGTCAAAACCGACACGGCGAAAATACTTGAAGCCGCTCGGAGCGAGATGATCAGCAACTTCCTCGTTATTGAGAGCAATCTGCCGGATTGGACAGTGCCTGGCGTCATGCAGCGCATGGGATGCAATAAGCTCTTCCTCGAACAGTTGATTGGCGAAATCAAAAATGGCGTGAAGGGCGCGAAACTCCATTGGACTCTGCCAGACGACTGGCAGGCACCCGAAGATAAATAACTATTCAGGAGCAGGGATTGCGTGCCCGTCTCATCGGTCAATCCTAATCGCGATTTAGCCAGTAAATTGATTAGTGGCGACTTCAGCATGATGCTGGAATGCGTGTTGCCGCCAAGCACAACGGAATGTCGGGAAGCGCTTGAACAGCTGGCGATTGAGCTCAAGGACGAGCATGCGTGGGATGGCGTAATTCTCTCCTGCAGAAACACGCAAGCGCCAGTCGGCGAAATCGCAGACGTCCTGCCGCTTGCAGCAAAATACGCACCGGCATTGCCCGTCATACCGGTCTATTCAGGGCGTGGACAATGCGCAGCCGATGCAATGCAGTTTGCCCGGCAGCTTGAGGAATGCAACTGCCCCGCAGTCATCGCGGTCTCCGGTGATTTGCACACAGATGAACCGCTTGTCAGCCATCTGGACAGCGTCAAAGCGCTTGAAGTGTTCAACAGCCAGACTGAGGGGAAATTATTATGCGGCGCAGCAGTCTCCCCTGCGCAATATCATCATCTTGATTCTACGATGATATACGACAAAATGGGGCGCAAATTAAGCGCTGGCGCGCGCTTCCTCGTGATGTCCACTCTCTGGGATATGAAGAAAGCACAGGAGCTGCAGTGGTATTTGCGCTTGCACAACTACGCAGTGCCAGTCTTTGCCCAAACCGAGTATTTCTCCCAGGAGACATTGCAATACTATCTGCATGGCGAAGTGCACCGCGCGCTCGTCTCCGGCGCAATGCTGCGGCAAATGCGCACGCATCTCAAGGAATCACCCGAGTTATTTGAACGCGAACAACTCAAACGCATCGCACGACAAGTCGTCGGTTTCCGTCTGCTCGGCTTCAGCGGCGTTATTCTCCGCGGGTTGAACAGCACGCATTTGCGCAATGCATTCCGCGAACAGCTCGATGAATTCAGCGC
>CAVGNO010000042.1:3243-9841 GCA_963630475.1 Blautia faecis
ATTCAGCGCACAATGTAACGACTATAACCAATGGCTGGAAATATGGAAAGGCGATGAATGCACCGAAGCACTACCGCCATTGCAGACAACCGATTACATCTACCGCGATCTCCTCGAACCGGATTGTCAATACGAAACTGCAGATACACTGCGCGTGACCCCGGTTTGGCATGGCCAGTCGCCAAAAGCGCCATTTGCAGACCGCATCGTGCGACTCATTCGTCGGACTCTCGATCACGATTGCATTCCACAAAATATCAGACATCTCGCAGGAATGAATAACAATAATATCGATTCTCTGCGGCTGACCGGATATATCGACAACCATGCTTGTCCAAAAAAACTGACATGCGGCGCATGCGGCGGCCTCCAGCCCAATGGCCGATGCGAAGACGGCACACACGCATGCTTCTTCCGCCGCCTCATCAAAATGATATGATGTAATGGCCGGGGACAAGCCCCGGCCATACGGAATCATGAATAGATTTTCCAGTCTTTGAATTCCGGAAGATATTTGAGCATCAGATCGCGGTCAAGACCGTTGTGCTCAATGATTTCGCGGTAGAAATATGCGCTTGGGCGCGGCGTGCGCTTTTGTGTGGTAAAATCGACGTCGACGATGCCGAACCGCGGAGTGAAGCTGCTCCATTCCCAGTTGTCCATGAATGACCAGTAGAGATAGCCACGGATGTCGCAGCCTTTTTGCATCGCTTCATGCATCGCTTGGAAATGTCGTGCGAGGTAGATGATGCGGAGGCGGTCTTCATCCGCGCAATAGCCATTTTCCGTGATATAGACGGGCAGGTCATGCAAGTCAGCAAGCAGATTGACGAATCCCTCGGGATAGAATTCTTCCAGATAGAAGGGCTCTTTGAGCGGCTTGAGCAAGCAGCATTCGTGGCGTTTGCCTGTACCATCAGCACGCCGTGCAGTGACGATATGGCGTGTGTAGTAGTTGATCGACCAATAATCGCATGAGCCCTTCAGCTCCGGGATGTACTCGGCATCGCGATAGGGCAGAAGCAACTCGCCAGTGCGCACGGCATGGAAGAAGAATGAGTTGCTGTTCCAATTGCGCAGACGTGTGCGCGTGACATCGAATTCGTCATTCGGGTCAGCAGGCTGCCAATCGACCAACGCGTGTGCAGAGCTCACCGGCGCATTCGAGTATTGCCGGATTACTTGCGCGCCACGCGCATGCGCGATGATGGAATTTGCTTTGACATCGCAGCCCGGCCAGCCTTCAATTGCATCACCATTATTGAATTCGTTGACCACATTCCAGAAATCGACGCATTTTGCGATTTTGGGCACTAGCCACTCAAGATGGCGGATAAAGCAGTCGATATTTTCGCGTTTTTTGAAGCCGCCGAGTTCTTCATACCACTGCGGTTGCGAAAAATGAAGTGTCGTGAGGAAGAGCTTGATGCCGCGCGCTTTCAAATCCTCAAACATCGCGATATAATTCGCAAGCGCCGCTTCATCATGGACGCCCTGGCGTGGCTCAAGCCGGCACCACTCGATAGACATCCGGAATGCCTGATGACCGAGCTGCTGGAGCAGATCGAAATCACTCTTCCAGCGGTTCCAGAAATCGCATGCGAGTCCGGATGTCTCTTGAGTGGGATTCTGCTTCTTGCCTTCCTGCTCAAGATGCCAGAGATGGCTGTTGGTGTTGTTCCCCTCAATCTGGTGGCCAGCAGTTGAGCTGCCCCAGATAAAGCCTTCGGGAAAATGAATCGGCTCTTTCTGTGAGAAAATTCCTAGCATTGTTGTAGTACGTACTTATTCGGCTATGAGTTCGTAGACTATGATCGGATCGGCGCTGTGCTTGATGTCCGCAGCGAATGCGATTTTGCCATCGTTATGCGTGAATGGCTGCTCAAAGAGCCGCTTCTATTTCGCGGAAATGATTATACGAAACATTATTCGCAAAATCAAGAGAAGCGATGAAAAAATCGATTGCCCGATGGCGGTAGTCTGACGTTATGACGATTTATCGGTCTAATTTTGCCCAGATTGGTTCGAGATCGATGATTTTGCCGGATGAGACGGATTGCTCGCATGCGAGTGCGAAGACTGCGCTTTCCAGGCCTTCGCTTGCGCTGCACTTTGGCTCGCCGCCATTGCACATGGTGTCGTAGAGTGCTTTCATGATATAGTCGTCACCGCCGCCGTGTCCGTCTGCGCCGAAGTGATAATCGTGAATGAAATCATCGCCGAGGTTGCGATAGAAAAGATCGCCCTTATAGAGATCGAGTTTCATCGTGCCTTCGGTGCAGGAGAAGACCATACGGCGCTCTTCCAGCGCGTTGTCGAGCGAGAGCTGAAAAGTCGCAAGGATGTTATTACGGTATTGCGCAATCAGGAAATTGCTATCATGGACATCTTTTTCGCTGGTAAAAGGCGAGTCGCAGACATGGGCATTGCCTGGGCAGAAGAATGCGTTATGACCGTATTTATCTTCGAGATATTGATTTTGCGGCAGGAAGAACATGCTATTGGCAAATGACGCGACTTTGCTGGGCAGAGATCCGCAGAACCAGTTGATGAGATCGAGGTCGTGGCAGCACTTTTCCAGCAGATATGGCCCGCTGAACTTGGTGAGGCGGCGCCAGTTGCACATGCTTGTGCCGCCCCAGCTTGGTGGGAGATTTTCGTTTGCATTGATCGCATAGAGTTTGCCGAGAACGCCGGAGTCAAGAATTTCCTTCGCCTTCTCATAGAGCTTGCTGTAGCGCAGGACGAAGCCGGTCGCGAAGATAACGCCGGCTTTCTTGTATTCTTCGTAAATCTCCTGGCAGTCCTCAATCGATGTCGCAAGCGGCTTTTCGCTGAAGACATGCATTCCGCCGGAATACGTCCCTGCTCAATCAACTTGAGCACGAGCGCTTCGGATTGCAATCCTGCCGGAATCGTCTCTTGTTGGAAATTCGGATTGGAAGGATCGCGCATGCCAGTCTTGGCAATAACCGAGAGCTGCGCAAGTCCCGAGAGCTTCTGCGTATGGTCGTATGGCAGGATGGTCTGCGATTCGGCGACATCGCGCCGGAAGAGCAAATTGCCCATGCCGACGCCCAAGCGCTTCATCGGATTATTCACCAGATCAAAGACGTTGATGCGCGTGATGTCCATGTTTTTTGCGTGTGCGTAACAGAAGTGGTAGAGGCCGTCGAATCCCTGCAGCGCTGCGGATGCCGGCATGATGATTTGCTCTTCTGCGCACGTCGGATTCGGGTAGCAGTAATTCCATTCAGTGATGGTATTCGGCTTACCGAAGATGCGGATTGCGGAGCTGTCGCGGAATTCACCACCCCAGTCCGATGTGATTGACTGCGCATTCACGCGCCACGCGCCATTGCGGTCGTTGGTGAGGCCGACTGGATGCCCCCAATAGAAGTGGCTGTCGACATAATCGTAGTCAAGCCGCGCAATTTGCGTCGGAATGTGGTATACCATATTCTGGTCGGTGAGTGGGATGCGTACGCCCATTTCACGCAAATCCTTGCTGATGCGCGCATAGAATTTCTTCGCGACTTCCGCAAAGAATTGTCCCATGAGTGCTTCGCGTTCGCCAGCGTGGCCGCCTTCCTCGCACCACTTTGCAAAATTTTCTTCGAAGACCGGCCGTGTGCGGTCGGTGAGCTGATGGACGCGAATCATCAGCGAGCTCTCATTGATCAAGCTGAGGCAGATGAATGCCGGATCATCCTTGAGTGCAATGCCGGTATATTGATTCTTGTGGCACAGGAAGAGTTTAGCAAAATCCATTAGATTCTTGTATGCCTCGTCATTGAAATAGCAGAGCCACTTGAATTCCTGTTCGGTGACATGTCCCCAAGTGGGTAGCGTGACAAAGCGTGCAGTGAAGAGGTCGGATGTGATATACAGCCCGCGCTTCTTCGCTTCTGCGAGCATGAAATCGAAGCGCTCCCAGACGAGCGCATTCGGCTCAATGCCATTATTGCCACAGTCGAAGTGATGCGGCCGGATTGCGTTATAGCCCAGTGCGACGATATCATCGAGCATCTGGATGCTCTCTTCGTGAGTCATATAATTGAGGCCAAAACAGAGGTTTGTTCCCCAGAAACGCTGCGTCACGCCGGGAAGCTTCTCGAATTCAAATTTCCCCTCGGCATTGACGCGTGCAAAGCCGTATTTTCCTGCCGGCGCATCCGCAAGCTTCGAGAAATCCAGTACGCTACCGGGCACGATTGTGCGCTTGAAATCCAGCGGAAGCCACTCGTCATTGGCGGTAATCTTTACTTTGCGCGCAAGTGACTGCTCATCCGGAAATTTCGAGGAGATCGTCGCAGCAAGAATCATCCAGACTTGACCACGGCTGACAAATTCGATATTTGTGACGCACTTTCCGGATGCAAGCGGGAACCATGATGCGTAGAGTCCAATTGGCGAAGACTCATTGCGGTTCTGCCAGCCGACTAGCGCTTCGTCCAATGCGTATGCACCCCAGAAATCGGCGGTATTGACACCGGATTTGAGCTCGATTGTCGTCATGCTTCCGTCATCATAGCTGATATTGAGCTGACCACAAATCTCGCCCTTCTTCTGCTTGCCCCACGCCAAGCCGTTGAGCAAATAGAGATAACGGCCGTGCGCGGAAGGGACATCAACCGAGACGCTCTGCGCAAAATACGGACGCATTGCACCCGCAATCGCAATGCACGCTTTGCGCTCATTTTGCGCGGGATCGACAATCTCGAATGGAATGCCGGAGACTTCGAGACGGCCCGTCGGTAGCGCCCGCATGTCATTGAGCGGCCCCTGATCTGTCCATCCGCCGATTTGGTCGTCTGCGACTTCGTCGATGAGATCGCGGTTCATTGCACTGCGCAAATCGATGACAGTGTCTTGCGCGGGGATGAAGAGCGCGTGCATACGCAGCTTTGCCTGCTTTACGATGCCGCCGGCCGGCAGATTGAGGCGAATTGACACTTCCTTCTGGTTAAACTGGATGCCGACGCCGAAATCGCCAGTTAGGATAAGCTGTCCTGTCGGAAGATTGAGGACGAGTTTAGTCGGGAAGCTGAAGCCCTTGTAGAAGCCTTTGCCGAATGGCACGGCTTTGTCATCTACAGTCGCCGGGTTGTTGCGGTAGAAATCCAGCGAGAGCTCGGTTGAGTAAGCAATCGTCTGTGTCGGCACGCCATCCTGTGATGTGAATTCAAGTTCGAAATCGGCTTCATTCTCCGAAATGCGGCGGAAATTCTCGGTGTATTCGAATGTGCCCGTGTAAGTCTTGAATGTCCCGACGCGGCGGCGTGCGCCATTGACATCCTGGTCCGGTAATCCGCGGTACTCAATCAGATGCGGATAGAGGTAATGGCTGTCAAAGCTCGACCAGTCCTTCCCCCAATGGAGGAAGCCGAATTTCTGTCCGCCGAAGAGAAATTGCGCATTGCCTTTTTCAACAATCTGCGCTTGGCAGACTGACAGCGCGAAGAGTGCGCATAGCGCAGTCAAAAATAGTGCCGTTGTCTTTTTCATGATGTCAATTTGTGTGTGTTGTGAAACCTGTGTGTATTGTGAAACTTTTCAGCCAGAAATAGAGCGCCCAATCCTGGTCATTGGCGTAAGGATCGAAGTATTCGCCGCGGCGCGCGCGTTCCTTGATGCTTCCGTCTTCGTTGGTCAGTGCAACGGAATAGGGGTAGAGATATGCGCATGAACCCTCGCCATCCGGCGTGAAGAGGCACAGACAATTGCGCATGCATTTCCAAGCGCGGTCGCGATAGTCCTCGCAGCCAGGCAATTGCGAATAGAGCAGATATGCGTAGCCGGTCAAGCAACTCCAGTAGTGCGGAAATGTATCGCCGAGCATTCTGCGTTTTCCAAACCAGAAGCCGTCCCAATGGCGGATTGCGATTTCATCCAGATGCGCATCAGGCTGATGCCCCTGGAAGCGGTCGAGCAACCGGATATGTTTCCTTGCTTCAGCAGCAAATGATTCTTCTTGTTCAATCAAGTTGTACCACGAAGCAAACATTGTCGCGGCTGGCGTGATGATGGTCTGCTCATAGCGCACTTCGTGTTCGGGATAGTTCGTACCATTGTGCACGAAATTTGCGATATGTTGGCGTACGAGGTCTTCGAGTTTCTGATCGGATTGCCCTGCATCCCGTAACACTTTGATGAAACGCGGAAATTCACAGCCGTTTGGATAGAAATTCAGTCCGCCGCCGCGATAGTATGTGTAAAGCGTGCGCTTCGCCCAAGTCAGATACTCGGACTTGCCTTTTAGCAGATACATCTCCATCCAGAATGTCACGACCCATGGTGCATTGTAGAGCCGCACGACTCCGCGCTGATGACGTTTGCCGACATCGTTGTAGACTGTGCCGTTTTCCGGGTCAAATGCTTCGCGCAGCAGAAATTCCTCAAAACGCGCGAGACTCTCCATTGCTTTTGCATCATGATGTGTCTGAAGCCACTTGCAGATCAACAGCGCCATGCCATAGCGCTCCTGACATGGCGTGCGGTCAGAACCAAATGAGCTCGCGTATTGCGTATGCTCCTCGTTGTCATAAATCAAGTACGCGCCGCGCATCGGACTTGCCGCGTCTGTGCATTGCTGATG
>CAVGNO010000042.1:9851-13895 GCA_963630475.1 Blautia faecis
GCTGATGATCGATGCTAAAATCAATGCGGCGTTTTAACAGCGTCTCGATTGGCGGTATGCAGATGCCGCGCGCAATTGCATGCGCGCCATCGATGATAAAGTCAAAATTGCACTCGCCAGGCTCCTGTGGGATGAATTCGACATGCGCGATGTCGCCCGTCAGCACAATTGGCACGGGGACGCCATTGCAAGTCGCCGATGCCGATGTGATTTTGTGACCGCTCTTAATGCGCCACTTAAGCGCTTCGCCGAGAAACACAGTCTCATTTTCGCATTCAATCCTGCATTGCGTCGGAATGCGCAGCAGCTCCTGCGTGAATTGCCCGTGTTCAAATGCGCGGATTTCCCACGATAGCGTGTAGCTCTCGCCTGCATGCAAGTGAAATGCCGGCGGATGCAGAATGAAATCCCCGCGGTCATTGCTCGTCTCCGATGCAAGCCGCTCGACGCTGTATTTTTCAAGCTCGCCGGTCGTGACAAATAGCCCGAGTTCAGTGTCAAATTCGCCTTGCTTGAGCACGTGAACCCAGGAATTGCTGCGACCACACCATAGATGGACATTGCCATTTTGCGTTTTGCTCACAGATGCAGTGTCATAGCGGTCCTCAAATGTCGCGTAAATGCCGATTTCACCGCGTTGCATGAAGAGGTCAGATGCATCAGTATTAGTGAAGACGTAGCTCTCGCAGAGCGCATCGGCTGTGAGCGTACGCGTCACTGTGCATGCAATGCCATCCTGCGCATAACGCGAGATAATCTGCGCGCCATCGCTCTGCATGCCGAGAAATTCCATGCGATCCAGCGTGCCCCACCAGACATTGGCGCGTTTCGGAACGCCCCAGCGCGCTAGACCGCGAATCCAATTCATCCTAGCCGAATCATTCTTCAATATCAGGGATTTGAGACCGCCGGTGGCTTCATCGGCCTCAACCCAGAACAGTGCATTTTCCATAAATTGCAATATCGTCGCAAATGACAGTATCCCGTGCCGCAGAGTTCTTGCGCCCTGCGGCACGCTGAAGCATAGTATGACTAGTGGAAGTCGTCTGTCCCGTTGTTCCAATAGAAGTTGGGATAATTGCCGCCATCCGAAGGATAAGATGCTCCTCCTGGCACGCCATGAACACAATATGCTTAATGGCAAAACGCTGTCGCTTGAGGATATGCTGACGGATATCCGGCTGCTCAAGCAGTTCAATTTTAATGCAGTGCGCACCAGCCACTATCCCAACGATCCGCGCTGGTATGATCTATGTGACGAATACGGTATCTATGTCGTCGATGAAGCAAATTTTGAATCGCATGCCAACTACATGACGCTTTGCCGCGATCCGCGTTGGCGTGCCGCGATGATCGCGCGCTGTACGCGGATGGTGATGCGTGATCGTTCGCATCCGTGTATTTTTGCGTGGTCGCTTGGAAATGAATCGGGAAATGGCGAAAATCATCATGCTGCTGCGCAAGCTATTCGCGCGCTGGATTCATCGCGACCGCTCTTTCATGAAGGCGAACTCAAATTTGGCTGGGGGCAGGGCAGTGGCGATCAGCAGGATTTGCCATGTAGTGACAACTGTTTCTATAATCCGATGTATACAAAACTTGAGGAGTTGGAACAATTTGCGCATAATCCGGCCGCGCAACGCCCGTGCATCATGAGTGAATACTGCCATGCAATGGGCAACTCATGCGGATCACTTGCGGATTACTGGAAGCTCTTTCGCGCCGCGCCGTCAATGCATGGCGGATTTATCTGGGACTGGATCGACCAGGGATTCTTGACATACGACGAACAGCGCAGGCCATTCTTTGCATACGGCGGCGATTTCGGCGAAAAACAACATGATTTCGACTTCTGCTGCAATGGTATGATTACATCCGACCGCATCCCTAAACCAGCAATGTACGAATTCCGGTATCTCGCACAGGAAGTGTATGTAACTCAGGAAAGTGCGACTACGTTTGTCATTCATAACCGCCGCGATTTCACTGCATTGGCGGATTTGACCGGCACTTGGCAAATTGAACGCAATGGCATTTGTGTCGCCAGTGGCAATACGCCTGCACTGGACGCACTTGAGCCAGGGAAGGTAATGCATTTCGTGCTGCCGATGGAGAATGCCGCTTGTGATGACAACGCGGAATACTTCGTGCGCTTTGAATTTCATCTCAAGCATGATTGCGCGTGGGCAAGTGCAGGAACACTTCTTGCGCATGACCAATTTGCACTCAATCATCCAGTTGCACCGGCTCTTCCGCAGATCGTAAGCGGAAGCGTAAGTATTGAAGAGTCCGCACTTGTGATGCGCAATGGCGAGTGCGCGGTTGAGGCAGACCGCAATACTGGCCGCATCGCGCTGAAACGCTGCGGACAACAGCTCGCACACGGCTTCGAATGCAATCTCTTCCGCGCCGCAACCGATAATGACGGCATTCGCGGATGGAGTGGACAAGACAGCAAGCCGCTCGGACAATGGATCGCTGCAGGACTCGACGCGCTTGAGCGCGAAAATGTGAGTGTTACTGCAGACAACGCCGCATTGTGCGTTGCATACGACTTGCGTGGCAAAACCGGCATTGCGCATTTTGGCCAGCGCATTAGCGCACTTGCGGATGGCTCCTTCGCATTCAAGATGCATTACGACATTCCAGAGGTGTTCCCACCACTGCCGCGTGTCGGCGTCATCATCGCTGCTGCGCAAGAATTCACGCGCTTCGAGTATTTCGGACGCGGACCGTGGGAGAATTACTCCGACCGCAATGCGTCAGCCGAAGTCGGGCTATATCATAGCACAGTTGATGATGCGTCAAAATGCTGCTATGTCCTCCCGCAGGAATTTGGCAATCACACTGACACGCGGTATTTGAATCTGCAAAGCGAGACGTGCGCATTGCGTTTCGAGGGTGTGCCGCATTTTGAATTTTCCGTCTCGCATTACACTCCGCAGGATCTCTATCGTGCATTGCATCCTAATGAACTGACACCGCGCGCAGAAGCGATCATCACGCTCGATTGGCACCAACGCGGATTAGGCACGGGGTCATGCGGACCGCAGACGCGCACTGAATACGAAATTACCAAGAAGGCTATAGATTTCGCGTTTGCCGTCAGTCTGCGTTAAAATCCGTCTGTGATAAATTATATTCTGCGTTATTTACCGTGATGCAGAACAATTTTAGACGCATTCAATGACACTGAAGGAATTATCAAAGCAATTGGGGGTATCGCCATCCGTCATCAGCCGCGTGCTGAATGGCTATACTCGCAATTTTTCAGTGTCGGATGAACTGCGCAAGCGTATTCTGGATTATGTCGCCAAGACTGGCTATCGCGCAAATCCGGTATTCCGGTCGCTGAAGAAAAGCAACACGACACAGATTGCTATCCTCTTTTATTCGCGTTCTATTTGCGGGACAGGCTATACGGTTGAAATCATGACCGACCGTGCGTCGCGGTTCTTCGATGACAAGAAATACGACGTCACATTCACATTCAATCAGAGCAATACTGCGAGCAATGTCATCTTCACGCCGCCTTGGAAATGCGCGGGGTACTTGATTCCGGATTGCAGCAATGTCGATGCACTGGCAAGTGTCCGTAGTAGCGGACTGCCGTATGTGGTGATGAATGGGATTGCGGCCGAGGACGGTACTGCAGTGCAAGTCGATGAAGATGACGGCGTCGCCGCAATCATGGCACATCTCAATGCGCTTGGACACCGCAAAATCGCATTCGCGAAGGCAGATTGTGATTTTCAGCAGAATCCATACGATATTAGCTATATCCGGATGAGCGGTTTTATGAAATACGCTAGGCAATATGGTATCGAGCCGACGCTGTTTCTGCTTAATCGCGGAATTGGACAATGCGAATTCATCGGCGCACGCATCAAGCATTGTGATGATTCCCCGGAATTCACTTACGAATCATTCGATTTTGTCCCCGCGTTGATACGCAGTGGCGTGACTGCCGTGATAAGCGACAGCTATTTCGGGATGCCGTTGTTAAATGCATGCCATAATGCCGGAATCCGCGTGCCGCAGGAT
>CAVGNO010000043.1:0-1449 GCA_963630475.1 Blautia faecis
TTTTTGAGGTAGTTAATTTGGATGTTTTCGAGGTGGGGCATGGATATACGACATCACGCGTTTTCCTCCACAAATATCCACGGAAACCATCCCCCAACATGCGCACAAAATCCCGGCCTGTAGGGCCGAGGCTTGTCCTCGGCCTCACGTGTATAAGGTATACACGTCGCGGTCCGATATCGCGTGTTCCCCGTCACAAAAATCCATGAGAATCATCCCCCAACATGCGCACAAAATCGCGCCCCTACAACGTGTATAAGGTATACGCGTCGTGGGGCGCGATTACACGTTGCGGGAAATATGGCGAAGCCGTCAATTGGTTTCGTCGGATTGCCACGTTAGGCCGGGGAGCACTGTTGCGGCTATGTTAGAGCAAATTGCATAAAACTCCATTTGTACAGAAACGTTTGCGCATGAATTATTTCTATAAACTCAAGGTGGATGAAGATTTATGTTTTTGCGAGGCAAAAACTATGCATCCAGATTTTCTTGCTAGAGCATTTGTTCGAACAGATAGAGAGGTCACTCTGGGGGCAAGTTATGCCAATTATCCAGGAGTTTATGTTTTACTCGGACCTGTCAATGAGTCTCCAAGACGTGTATATATCGGACAAGCAAAATTAAGAAATAGTAATTCACTAGGAATTGTAAACCGCATGTACGAAGCGAACGGACATGAACAAATATCAGATTGGAAAGTGGGGATCATGTTTTTGTTTGATAACAAAGAGTATTTGAGCAACCTAAATCGATTGTGCCATCTGGAAAATTTACTATGGAAAGTGTTTAAGGACGATTCTTCGTTTAAGGTTGTGAACATAAATCAACCTTCGGACGCTACTGTCGAAGAAGACGAAGAAAACGTTCTCAAAAACTTTATCAAACAGTGCAAGCAATTCCTTAATCTTGTCGGTGTGCATATCGGCAATGTGGGAATTTTTAGCATTCCTTCGCAGGTTGTCGAAAACACCACATCATCTGGTAGAATAGACGCAGACACTGCCAGTGATATTTCTGCAGCACAGATTTCAGAGGGAATATATCCTCCTGAAGAAGCTGGAATAACCACTGTTTTTAGACATGTCCAGTGTGAAGGTCGTGAACGGACCCTGCAAGCACAAATATATCAGTCATCTCAAACGGAAAAATGGATGTTGTGCAAGGGCTCGCGCTTGTCTCCGCTAACCACTGCTACCGAGACGATAAAAAGATTGCGCCAACAATACGCGCGCTTAATTGATTCAGATACCAATTGTACTCTTAAGGAGATCCCGCTAGATTCAAAGAATCAGGCGGCTCTCTTCGTTTGCGGAACAGAATCGCGTCAGGCATCTGAATATTGGAAAGAGACTCATTATACTTCAAGTCGTACAGCCGAAGTCCAATCAGACAATCTCTTCGATTTCAAAGATAGGCAAGGACGTTGGGATGCACGAGGACGTCTGGAAC